>CAZPQC010000066.1:0-22028 GCA_964588525.1 uncultured Spirochaetaceae bacterium | reverse complement strand
GGGGCTATCCGGGCTGGCACATCGAGTGCAGCGCCATGAGCATGAAGTATCTGGGCGAGCAGTTCGATATCCACTGCGGAGGGATCGATCATATCCCCGTTCATCACACCAATGAGATCGCCCAGAGCGAGGCCGCCACGAACAAGAAGCCCTGGGTGAAGTACTGGCTGCATGGGGAGTTCCTCGTTCTGGCCAAGGAGAAGATGGCCAAATCCGCAGGCAACTTCCTGACCCTGAGCAGCCTCCGCGAGGGGGGCTACGATCCCCTGGACTACCGCTACTTCTGCCTGGGGGCTCACTACCGCTCACCCCTTCAATTCAGCTTCGAAGCTCTGGATGCTGCCAGGAGCGGTCGGCTGAATCTGGTCGAGCGCATTCTACGGTTGAAGGAGGACGCCCCGGCAGTGGAGCCCGCGACGGCGCTGCGCGGGAAGGCTGAAGCGCTTCTGCGGAGCTTCCGGGGAGATATGGCAAACGACCTGAACGCCCCGAAGGCCCTAGGGTCCTTTTGGGAGCTGATCAAAGACGAGCAGGTCGCGGCGCAGCAGAAGTTGGGGGCGTTGCTGGAGATGGATCGTGTTTTGGGTCTGGGGATCGCCTCTATAGAGGCGGAGGAGTTGGACCCGGAGTTCGAGGCAGAGGTGCAGGCGCTTGTCGATGAGCGGGAGAAGGCTCGTAGCGACAAGGACTACGTTCGCGCGGACGAGATCCGGAAGCAGCTGCGCCAGAAGCAAGTCATTCTGGAGGACACCCCCTCCGGTCCGCGCTGGAAAAAAGAAAAACTTTGAGCAGATTCTGTAACGAAATGCCTGGGATTGTTGTTTACAATGGTGCGTGAGGATCTATTCGACAAAGTATACGAGTCTCTCTACCCGGTTCTGTTCCGGATTGCTTACCGCATTGCGGGCAGTAGTACGAAGGCGGAGGATCTCTGTCACGAGGCGTTCATCAAGTACTGGCAGCGGGAGGAACCTCTTCCCGACCTCGACCAAACTAAGTACTGGTTGATACGCGTTCTGAAGAACATCTCTTTGAACTATGAGAAGAAGAGATCAAGGGAGCAGCGGGCTTACGGTCGATTACAAAAAAGTACACCCCAATATTCCAAATCCACGGATCAGGAGTTTTTCAGGGAGCAGACCCGCAGTATCGTTCAGGCGGCCTTGAACCGACTTCCTGCAAAGATGCGGATGGTCCTGGTCCTTAGGGAGTATGGGGACCTGAATTACAAAGAAATTGCCGGTATTTTGGGAATTAGTGAGGGGAACGTAAAAGTAAGGGCATTCCGAGCGCGTGAGCGTCTGGCTCAGCTGCTCGACGGCGAGATCGGTGAATGAAAAGAGGGATATGAACTGTCCCAACCCTGACCTTTTAAGCGCCTTTTTCGACGGGGAAGTAGAATCCCCCTGGGTGGAAAGAATACAGGAACATGTCGATTCCTGTACACGATGCCGGGAACTCATGGCGAGGCTCGGATTCGTCCGTGAGGTACTGCTTGCGGACGAAGAGCCACCGGTGGAAGGCCCGTTGCAGCGAACCCGGGAGCGGTTGCTCAGCCGCCGTTCACCTCGGTTACGGCTCAGGCGCCCGCTGTGGCGAACGCGGATCAGCGTGCCCGTCCCGGCGATCGCGGCGATGTGCCTGGTATTCCTGGGCATGGGGGGTCTGCTGATATTTCTCGGCACTCGGCCCAATTTCCCCTTCATGAGCATCAAGAGGCAGCCCTCCGGTGTAACCGAAGTACAGGTAGCGGCTCCGATCGAAGATCTGGAGCAACTGCTCAAGTCGCTGGATCAAGAACCGGTGAATCAACAGATCATCATCACCCTCCCGGCGGACACGGAGTTCCTGCAGTTCGGTGAGCCCAGGATGCTGCGGGCCGATGACTACAGCAGGAGGCTGCGATGATCCGGCGCGTCCTGGTAGTCATCCTGTTTGCGCTTGGTCTCGTTTCGGTAGCAGCCCAGGACAACGGTCTGGAACGTTTTTTCGAGGATGAAGATCTCGAATCCTTGATCGATGAGGCCCTGCAGCTGCAAATCACGGCCAAGGTGCTTCCTCCCGACCAGCAACCCGTGTGGAACTCACAGAGCAAGAAGGTGACCATACCCGGACGAAGCGTTGCCGTGCGTTTGGTCGGAGACAACATTCGAATCGATGTTGTATTCACACCGTATCAGGAGGAGGGCGGAAACCTGCTGCTCGTCGCCCAGGGCCAGGTGTGGTTCTCCGAAGCCCCCAATGCCAAGACTACCTATCTGACTACGATACAGAGCATCCCCGTCTCTTGGGGTGAAAAGGTCCTGTTCTTTCCCCTTGGCTTTTCCAGTGAATTATCCAAAACCTCGACCTTCAACATACAACTAGAAGTGGAGATCTATCCCTACAGGGATCTGTTCCGCGCACCTGAAGCCAACTAGACATGGACGAAAAAAAACAAATCCCCAAACCGTTTCTTAAACGCAGAGAGGTCATGTTCACCGCCATTTTGCTGGCTGTCCTGGTCGTGCTGTTGCTAAGCTCCCGTATGACCGGACGGCCGCCCCAGGTCGATTCGATCACACCCAAAATCGGATTCCCCCAGGATGTAATGGTCATCACGGGGAAGTACTTCGGGGATGTGCGCGACGGCGGGGAAGTGGTCATCGGGGGTTATGCGCCCGTGTCGTCGGGTTATCTGGACTGGTCGGATACGCAGATCAGCCTCCGTATTCCAGAGGAAGTCAATTCCGGCATGGTGCGGGTGATCACAAAAAACGGAAAGAGCAAAGGCCTGTTGTTTACCAATAAACGGCAGATTCCGGTCGTACTTTCCGGGCCGGGCAAACCGGGCCAACCCTACATCAGCGCACTGGATCCGGAGACCGGATCGGTGGGCACGCTTCTGACCATCAGCGGTATGAACTTCGGCCTGCAGCGGGGCGGCTCCCAAGTCCAATTTACCTGGATCTCCGGCGACCCGGCACAGGGATTCGCGGAAGCCGAGGATGCATCGTTGATTCCGGCGGTTGACTACGATCTGGATTACGAACTGTGGAACGATCGGGAGATCCAGGTCTGGGTGCCTGACGGAGCCTCTTCCGGCCAAATGATGGTGGTGACCGACAAGGGCAAGAGCAACGCCGTATTCGTCGAGATAGAAAGTGCAGCCGGTACCAAACTGTTCCCTGAGAAGCGAACCTACTCCGTGCAGTATTCGCTGGAGGTGGGATCGGTTTCCGCGGAGGGAGAAAACAACCTCAATCTCTGGGTACCCCAGCTGGTTCAAGCCCCGGAGCAGCGGGAGATCCAGTTGGTGAGCCAGGAGCCCGAGCCGCTGTTCGACAACGTCAGCGGGGTCAAGCTTTTCAACCTCGAGAACCTCGAGCCGGACAAGAGCTATACGATTTTTCAGAGCTTCATGGTAGACAGGTATTCCGTGGAGAGTCGGGTAAATATCGCCAAGGTGCCGACCGCCTACAACACCTCCAGGAGGCTGTACAAACGGTACACCACCGCCGATTTGATAGTGCCCGCCGCCGATGAGAACATCGTCAAGCTCGGATCGCGGATCGTGGGGCGGGAGCGCAACCCCTACCGAAAGGCTCGGGAGATCTACCGCTACGTTCTGACGCAAATGCAGGTGGACCTGGAGTACACGGAACGGGATATTCTCAAAGCCGTGGAAGAGAGGAAGGGAGATCCCTACATCTATGCCGTTCTGTTCTGTGCGCTCGCTCGCAGTCAGGAGATTCCGGCGCGTCCGGTCGCGGGCTATCTGATCGACCGGGATCTGCAGGCCACCCGACACTACTGGGCGGAGTTCTATATTGAAACGCTGGGCTGGATTCCGGTCGATCCGATTCTAGGGGAGGGAAAGATCCGGGTAAACATACCCCCTGAGGTCGATCCCTACACCTACTACTTCGGAAATCTGGATTTCAACCACCTTGCCCTGTCCAAGGGCCTGATCGAGCTGCACCCGCTGGATCCGCAAAGCAGGATCGTTATGAGGACCGATATTCCCTCCCTGCAGACGATTCACGAAGAGGCCGCCGGCGCGCTGGTCAGCTACAACGCCTACTGGTCGGACTTGGAAGTGCTGGGGATCTATTAGACCTCAGGAGCTCCTGGCGCTGGTGTTCACGAGCAGAGACCGGACCCACTCTCGTTTATTCCACAGGGCGCAGCCCCCTTCGGTTTCGTTCAGATGCTCGTCGCTCTGCCGGATCCGGTTCAGGAAAACAGAGGACAGGCCCTGCTTGAGTGAGGTGACCCGTAGATTGACGTCGGAGTAGGGTGCAAAGGGACAGGGCTCCAGTCCTCCCTCGGGGCTGATATGCACGAAACCCCGTCCGGCGGCAAGACAGCCGCCGTAGCTTTGCTCATCTCCGGGAAAGGAGATGAACAGCCGGGCGAAACGCCGCCGAAGCTCACCCATCTTTCGTCCCAGCTCTTCCCGCTGGGCGGCGGATACCACCAGCTTTTCGGTTCTCTCTTTCACGGGGATGTATTCGACGTAGAAGAACAGTCGGCAACCCTGATGGGCCAATTGGCGAACGAAGGACTCGGAGGTCACCAAATCGATGTTCTTGCGGGTAACGGTGAGAGAGATGCCGAAGAAAACGCGTTTTTGCTTCAGCTCGCTCACGGCCCGCAGGAGATGTTCGTACACACCGGTACCTCGGCGACTGTCGGTCTCCTCCTCCAATCCTTCCAGACTGAGCACGGGAATCAGGTTCTTCTGCCCGGCGATGCGCTCCAAAATCGGCCCCATTAGGAGCGTGCCGTTGGTAAACAGCGGGAAGATAATCTCCGGATGCGCCTCCGTGACGTCGAGGATCTCCGGACGGGTGAGGGGCTCTCCTCCGGCCAGCAGGGCAAAGGCAAAGCCGAGCTCCCGGGCCTCATCCATCAGCTCGCTCAATCGGCTCACGCTAAGCTCCGGACGGTCGGATCTCTGAAGTGCCCGCGCGTAACACCCCGCACAGTTCAGGTTGCAGCGCCTGGTGATGCTTGCGATCATGAAAGGCGGCACGTGGATTCCCTCCTGCTCCCAGAGTTCCCGTTTGACCGCGGCTCTCCGCTGCCGGAGGAGGGTCTTCAGGAAGAACCAGGACAGCGGGGGATTGTACAGGGATATGCGCAGGGCCTGTCGTATCACCCCGATAATTTCACGGTTGAGTTTCTTTCTGTGTTGCGGTTCCATGGCAGATACAATTACCTTTCTCAATCCTTGTCACGTTTTTTTTGGATTACCGCTGCTATTATAACACGGAAAACCAATCCAACCGTTACCCGGATTCCAAACCTTGCATTAGATGCGAAGGTGTGCATTATTGGGGAGTATGGAGAGGATACGGAGAGTCGCTGTTCTGGGCGCAGGGGCGATGGGCGGATTCCTTGCCTCCCGGTTTTGTGATGCCCCCGATTTCTCGACCGAGCTGATCGCAGGGGGCCGTTATTACGAACGATTGACCCGCGACGGGTTGGTCGTGAACGGAAAGGAGTATCGACCTGCCGTAGTACACCCGGATGATTCCGGGCCGGCTGCGGACCTGATCATCGTCGCCCTCAAGCACCACCAGCTGGAGGATGGGATCGAGGCTTTGAAGAACAGGGCGGGCAGCGGGACTACGATCATTTCCGTGATGAACGGCCTGGAGAGCGAACGGATCATCGGAGCTGTTTACGGTGTGGAAAAAATGCTCTACACCATATCAGTAGGTATCGATGCCGTCAGGGATGGAAACCGGATTACCTATACCAAACCGGGGATTCTCTACTTCGGTGAGCTCAGCAATGCGGAACCATCCCGGAAGGTGCTCAGGGTACGGGAGGCATTTGCCGAAGCAGGCGTCCCCTGCGAGGTGCCCGAGGACATGAAGCGGATGCTGTGGTGGAAGCTGATGATCAATGCCGGCATCAACCAGGCCTCCGCGGTTCTGCGGGCTCCCTACGGCGTGTTCCAGGTTTCCCGGGATGCCCGAAACCTCATGGAAGCACTGATGAGAGAGGTAATCGAATTGGCGGGCGTTGTCGGGGTTAATTTGGTTGAACAGGATCTGGGGAAATGGTACGGCTTTCTCATGCAGCTTTCCCCGGAGGGGAAATCCTCGATGCTGCAGGATATCGAGGCCGGCAGAAAAACCGAAGTGGAGATATTCGGTGGGAAAATCTGCGAGCTGGGAGCCGAGCACGGGGTATTCACTCCGGTGAACCGCACGGTCTTGCAGATCATCAAGGTAATGGAGCAGAAACGCGACAAGGGGGCGGGGCGTGTTACATGAACAGGCGAAGGAGGATGTCGGGATGAAAGCATTGGTTGTGTATGACTCGGTTTTCGGAAACACCGAACAGGTTGCCAGGGAGATCGGCAAAGCCCTGGAGGCCGGCGGGAACGTGCAAACACCCCGGGTAACGGAAGTCGACATGGATCAATTATCGGGCTTGGAGTTACTGGTGGTGGGTTCCCCCACACGGGGGTTTCGGCCGACAGAGGGAATAACCCAATTCCTGAAACGCCTCCCCGAAGGGCGGCTCAACGGTGTGAAAGTAGCCGCCTTCGATACCCGCATCGACATGGAGGACATCAAGTCTCCGATTCTGCGATTCCTCGTCAAAAAGGGCGGCTATGCGGCACCGTCCATAGCCAAGCGGCTCCAGAGGGCGGGGGGGCGGCCGGTCGCGCCTCCCGAGGGATTCGCCGTTACAGGAACAGAGGGTCCGCTGAAGCAGGGTGAGCTGGAGCGGGCCGCCGAATGGGCCGGACGGTTCGGCGGGATTCAATGAGGACAGGCGCTGAGCCGCGGCATCGGGCCGTGAGGGCCCCTAACAAGGCTTAGGATGGTCTGAAACCGGGGATAGAGATGGCCAGAGTACGATTCGAAGTTCAGGGCCGGGAAGTCTTCAGGACCAGGCTGCGGGTGCGGGTGGATGATGTCAATTACGGGGGACACCTGGGAAATGATTCGGTGCTGACACTCTGCCACGAAGCCCGCATCCGCTTCTTCGCAGATATCGGGCAGAGCGAGATGAACCTTTTTGGGAAGGCGATCATCATGACCGATGCCATTATACTCTACAGGGCGGAAGGAAATCTGGGTGATGAAATCGAGATCACCCTGTATATCGACGATATCGGGAGCCGGGGTTTCGACCTGTACTACCTGCTCGAGTGCGGCGAGCGGGAGATCGCCCGGATCAAAACGGGGATCGCCTTTTTCGATTACCGGCAGCGTAGAATCGTAACCTGTCCTGAAAGGTTCATCGAGTTCAGCGCTGCGCTTTGAAGGATCCCTCTTGCCGGGATTTCTGGATCTTCTCCATCTTCTTGAAGTACTCGGTTTGCTTGTAGATGTCTTCACTGTCCGAGGTGAAGATGTGGTTGTCGACCACTTTGATCTTTTTATTATCGAACAGCCGTTGCAGAACGCTCTTGCCTTCCTCCATGGACATGCCCACCATGTTGATCAGCTCTTTGGGTCCGAAGTCGAAGGTGTAGGGCTCTCCCGGTCCGGGTTGGACCCGGTTTTTCTCCATCTCCAGCAATAGCCTATCGTAGAGCCTGCCCAACGGGTTGGACATGATCGTGTTGGCCAGTTGCCGATAGACGACCCAGATCCGTTCGGCCAGCAGTTGGGTCAGGCGGGTGATCAGTTGGGGCTGGGTCTGCACCATGCGTTGGAAGTTGGCTCGATTGACAACCATGACAGTCGTGTCTTCGTAGGCGATCCCCGAGGCGGAACGGGGTTTGTTCTCCAGCAGGGCCATTTCCCCGAAGATATCCCCGGCTTTGAGCAGGGCCAGCAGCACCTCTTTGTCGTCCACGATCTTGCTGACCTTGATCGAGCCTTTTTTGATGATGTACAGCTCATCCCCCGGCTCGGACTCGCTGCAGATCATGGTCGCCTTGGGGTAGAAGCGGTTAAACTCGCCCTCTTTCTTCTCCAGATACACGGCTTTGGCATACGGGTGTATTCTGGACATCCGCTCCTTGGCCGTAGCTACGTGCTCACCGTCCGGGCAGTGTTGGAGATAGCGGTAGTAGGCGTAGTAGGCCTGGTTGTACTGACTCTGGCGGGCGTAGTATTCCCCCACCTTGAACAAGTGGCTGGGATGCTCGGTGCCCGAGCTCTTCAGGGTCAGCCGGGTGACCGCCTCGTCCAGGTAGCGCATGCGCCGGGAGAATCCTTGGATGATTTTCATGGCCACCGGGGCATTTTTCTCGATCAGCATATCGTACTGATCCCGGAGCACGGAGATCAGAGAAACGTCGGTCAGGGCTTGGGCGGTTTCGATATGGCTGTGGGCGGACATTGTGGAGATGACACCGAAGAAGTCGCCGGGACCGAGGACGTTTCCCCCTTCCTCTTCGACGATCGATACTTCCTTGCTCAACCCCACTTTTCCGCCGCGAATTATAAAGAAGTTGGAGGCGTTGGGTTTGCCTTCAACGATTATGTAGGAGCCTTTCTTGAAGGCAACAATAGAAAGCTGTAAAGGATTGGCCATGCCTGTTCCCAGGAAAACGCTCCTCTGTATTGTCGCGACCTATCGCCTACCCCCGGCCACGCGAATCGTGTGGCTCCCAGGAGCGAAAATGTACCGCTAGTATATGGATCGGTATTGAGTATGTCAATGTTAAGCGAAGTAATCGAGATCCCCCTCGCTTAAGTCTCGGCGGCGGTCACGGTGAGCGACTGCCCGGGGGTAATTCCGAGGCGCTTTGCGGCGCTGCCCTCCCGCACGGCGATCTCCAGAAATCCGGAGCTGCCGATCAAACAGAGCGGGGCGCCGACCGGTACATCGGCGTAGGTGCTCCGTATTCTTCTTTCGAAGAACTCTCCGGCTTGCACTCTGATCCCGCCCTTATATTGTGACCGGATACAGGCCAGATCGGTGCTGTGCACCGAGGATATACAATTGCCGAAGCGATCGACATGCAGGATTCTTCCCGTTACGCTGTTGAGACTGTGCTCCGGGAGGACATCGGGCAGAAGCACGGGTTCGATCGCCTGGCCGCGGACCCGTCCGGCGTAACCGCTTGCGCACAAGGCCGCGGCCGGGGCAAACAGGTCCCGGCCGTGAAAGGTGCCGCCTATGGTAGATCCGCCGTCGGGGAATCGGCCCGGTGCAAAGAGCTCATCCTTCTCGAGCTCGAGAATCGAATCGAGCCGCAGGGCGTATACCCGCCAGTCGGCAATCATCCGCACCAGGAGGCTGATCAGTCCGTTATCCGGCGCGATCAGGTATCGTTCGCTGATCTCTGCGAACAGGGCACCCCGCCGGCTGCCCACACCGGGGTCGACCACGGCGCAGAAAACGCTCCCCCGGGGAAAGTGATTCCAGGCCGTATAGAGCACGTAGGCGCCGGAGGGGATATGCTGCGGCTCGATCTCGTGGGTCAGGTCGACGATTCGAATACCGGGGTCCAGAGACAGGATCGCCCCTTTCATGATCCCGGCGTAGCCGTCTCTGCAGCCAAAGTCGCTGAGCAGGACCACGATTTTGCTGTTTATCGAACTATCCGCGCCCATAGATCGGAATTCTATCACCGTGCATCGGGAATTGAAAGCCCGGAAACTTTCGTGCTACGGTTGGGAAGCTTCAATGAACGACAGGGACGATCATCTGAGTTGGAAAAAGATCGATTCGCGGCTGGTCAAACGCTGCGGCATATTCGATCTGTACGAGTCGAGGCGGAGAGCTCCAGACGGCAGAGAGGGAGTCTTCCATGTGCTCGAGGCTCCGGATTGGGTGAACGTGGTGCCGGTTCTGCGGGATGAGCAGGGCAGAAGCTGCTTCTTGATGGTCAGGCAGTACCGACAGGGAATCTCCCGCACCACCACAGAGTTCCCCGCCGGTCTGATCGAGATCGGAGAGACGCCTGCGGCAGCGGCCGAGCGAGAACTGTTTGAGGAAACAGGATACCTGCCGGAAGCTCTGAAGCCGATCGGCACCATATATCCAAATCCAGCCTTTATGACCAATCGTTGCTATACCTTCCTTGCCGAGGGCCTGCACCGGGAAACGAGGGGTGAGGGCTCACCGGCTGGGGCCGCGGAAAGGAAGGGCGGATTGGACGAGCTGGAAGTGCTGGATGCGCTGCTGGTGCCGATAGACACGGTGGCGGCCGAGATTGGCCGAGAGCCATTCTGTAATTCCATGACCGCTCTGGCGCTGTACTGGTATCAACGGTTGGATCGGGAAGGTGGGGGAAAAGGCGCCGACCGGAATCGAACCGGTGTATAAAGGTTTTGCAGACCTCTCCCTTACCTCTTGGGTACGGCGCCCGAAAACAGTGATAAAATTAACAAAAATGGGGTCCTTTGTCCAGCAGCGCCGTAACCGACAGCACCTCAGTCGGCAGCATGCCGGTCAACCGAAGGCGCTGCTGCTCTATCCTCCCATTTACGATTTTGCCCTCTACGATCTATTTCTCAAACCCTACGCCCTCTGCAGGCTCGCTGCCTGGCTGTTTGGCTGCGGATATCGCGTGCGCCTGGTGAACGCACTTGACTATACGGATCCCCGGAGTATCGCCGTGTTGGGCAGCCCCAAGCGGGAACCCCGGGGTACGGGGAAGTTCTTCCGTCAGATCGTGCCCACCCCGACCGCGGTGGCAGGGATAAAGCGTAGCTACGCCCGTTACGGAATATTGGCGGAGAGTTTGGAGCAGCGGATCGCAGCCGAAGAGCCTGACATAGTGTTCGTGTCCGCCGGTATGAGCTATTGGTATCCGGGAGTGCTCGAGGCGATCCGGATCGTAAGAAGGGTGTTCCCCAAAGCGCCGATTGTTCTGGGGGGTATCTACCCGACCCTCTGTCCTGAGCACGCCGGGGCGTGCAGTGAAGCCGATCTGGTGATCGCCGGACCCGCTTTCCCCCAGTTGAAAGATTTCCTGGAAACGCGTTTCCTGCCGACAACCGCTGCGCCCACCGCCGAGGAACTTCTGCTCCTGCCGGAGGCGAATTGGGAAGCGGGGGTCCTGCGGTTGAATCGGGGCTGCCCGATGGCCTGTGCCTACTGTTCCTCCAAGGTGATCGAGCCCCGATTCAACCCCGGTGATCCGGATCTGCTATTCAAAACCGTTCGGGAGATGCATAGGTGTTTCGGTACCCGTTCGTTCGCCTTCTACGACGACGCGCTGTTGTGCAACAAGGAGCAGGGGCTCCTGCCCTTCCTCGAAAAGATCTGCCGGTCGGAACTCCCTTTGACCTTCTATCTTCCCAACGCCGTGCACCTGCGTCACCTGGATCCCGACTGCGCAACCATGATGAAGCGAGCGGGATTCGCAGAGGTGCGCATCGGGTTCGAGAGCGCCCTTTCGGAGTTTCATGAGACCCTGGACACTAAACTGGACACCCCGATGCTGGCCGACGGCTTGGGGCATTTGCTGCAAGCGGGATTTTCGCCGCAGCGCATCACGGCCTACGTGCTTGCCGGGATGCCCGGTCAGGAAGCGGGGGAGGTGGAGATGACGGTCCGTCACGCAGCCCGATTCGGGATCCGGGTTCAGCTTGCCGAATACTCGCCGACCCCGGGCAGTCTCCTTTGGCCTCAGGCGGTACGCTGCTCCTCCTTTGATCTGGCAGCAGAACCCCTGACCCACAACAACAGCATCCTGCCGATGCGGTGGCGGGGCTTCACCTTGGAAGACCTGGACCGCTTGAAGTCCTTGAGCCGCAGCACATTGGAGCGCTCAGGCGTCTGAACGTATGGATGCGGTGACTGCCGCTTCAGCCGTCCGCCTCAGTGTAGGCGTCACCCTTCTTCGGGACGAGACAGAGGAAGCGCATCTGTCCTTCCCCGGTATTGAAGAATCCATGGGTAACCCCTTCAGGAGCGTAGATCGCGGACCCTGCCAGTACCGGGTGCTCGGTACCGTCGATTTTCACGAAACCGCTTCCCTCCAGGATGTACACGACGTGGTACCAATCATGCTGGTGGTACGGAGTGTTGGCTCCGGGCTGCACCGTAAACTCCCGCAGGTATCCCTCGAACCCGTCCTTCGGTCCCACCAGGATCTGCTTGAGCACCTGCTTGTCTCCCTCGCCGTACACCGGGTAGGGTTTCTTTTCTGATTCGTGTCTTACCATAGCTCCACTATAGGCGAATGCCCCGTTTCCTGACAAGCTCCATCCGGCCGATCTGTGCATGAAAAAAATTGGCCCTAAGGGGTGGATGAAAACCATAAAAACTATAGATTTAACTTGAAATTGAAATTAAAATTGAAATACCATTAGAAAACGGAGAATGAGATGTCCCAAACGAAGCAGAAGCGTCTGGAGCAAAAGAGGGCTACAATTTTGACAATGGCGGAAAGTGTCCTCATCAAATACGGGAAGAATGCCACGATGGGAGACATTGCCAAGGCCCTGGATATGGACAAGAGCTCTCTGTACTACTACTACAAGGGTATACCGGAAATTCTCAATGCCATTCTCGATCAGGAGTACTACGACTTCTCGGTGCATATCAACCAGATTCGAAAGGAAAACAAGTCCCATATCGATGTGCTCAGGGAGATGATTCGCGTAATTCTCGAGTTTTACCATGATAATTTGGAGATACTGCTGATCATCCTGACCAGGATTTTCCCTCTATTTATCGATCCCGAAACCAGGGAAGAATCGACGGCGATCAACAGCTACATGGACAGCTACCGGGAAGCCAATGTGTTGATGCTGGAGGAAATCAAGCTGTGTCTGGCCAAGGGGGAGTTTACGGCCCGTTTCAGTCCAGAGATGATCCTCCAGACCCTCCGAGGTGCGGTGTTCGGCGTCTGTGCGGTTTGGCGGAAACACAAGGCCTCCCGTGATGAGATACCGGCGATCGTGGACCAGCTGTTGGCGATGTATTCCTGAAGGGCGGACCTGAAGGGCGGGTAAGATATGGCAAAACAGAAGAAAGACAAGTCCGGTGGGTTGGCACCCCAGGAGCTGCCCACCAACGCCGAGCTCAAGCGCCTGGTGGATATGACGGTGACCCGTTTGGAAAACTGGCAGGTGGAGGTGGAGCGCAATCCCAATCCCCGACTGGTGCACGTGCTGAAAAACATCATCGCCCAAATCGAAGCCCTGACTGAGCTCACCGAAGCCAAGATCAGCTACTCCTACAAAGCCCTGTCCCGACAGATGTCGATCCTGGTGGATGAAGTGGCCAAGCTCAACATCGCCATCACCGACTCCCTTCTGGAAGACGATCTGATCGACGAGGCCGAGGAGGAGCGGATCAACGAGTCGCTGAAACGGGTATTTCAGGCTGCGGTTCAGTTGATCCGGATCGTCCAGCAGGCGTTCATGCTGCGTCACTCCCAAGGCCGGCTCCCCAAGGCGGAATAGCAAAAAGATTGACTGCCGGTATCTCCGTTACTATCTTAATATCAAATCCTGACCGGGTTTATCGCGCAGAAAGGAAACAATATGATCAGCAAAAAGATGCAAGATGCTTTGATCGAACAGATCAACGCCGAGCTGTACTCCGCGTATCTGTACCTCGCCATGGCGGCGGAGTTCGAGTCTCAGAACCTCAAAGGCATGGCCGGTTGGATGGAAGTCCAGGCCAAAGAGGAAACGGAGCACGCCAAGCGGTTGTACGATTTTGTGAATGACCGTGGCGGCAGGGTTACCCTCAAGGCGATCGATGCCCCGCCGGCAGAATGGAAGAGTCCGGCGGCTGCTTTTCAGGCCGCCTACGAGCACGAGCAGAAGGTCAGCGCCATGATCAACAACCTGGTGGACATCGCCCGCAGCGAAAAGGACAAAGCCGCCGAGGTGATGCTGGCCTGGTTCGTCAATGAGCAGGTGGAGGAGGAAGCCTCGACCAGCGAAATCGCCGAAAGGTTGAAGAGGATCAAGGAATCCGCCAACGGACTGTTCATGCTGGACAATGCACTGGGCAAGCGGGAGTAGCAGCCACAGGGTTCAATCATACAAGCAGTCCATCAAAGATCATTGCGAAACCGAGGCTGTTTCTGGAGCTCTTCCGGGAACAGCCTTTTTCCCGCAGAACTGTAGCCCTTGAAAAAAAACACATGTATGATATTATGATGCCGAATCCATACGTTCAAAGAAAGAGGGCGGGAAGATGAAGAAATACGTTTGTACTGTCTGTGGCTATGTCTACGATCCAGCAGAGGGAGATCCGGACGGCGGGATTGCCGCCGGGACCTCTTTCGAAGCCCTGCCGGATGATTGGGTCTGTCCCGTATGCGGTGCGGGCAAGGAGGATTTTGAGCCTCAGGATTGACAAGAATCCGCTTTCCCGCTTGAGGGAAAACAAACCTATCGGAACAAACCGGTAGGTTTATTTTTTACCTGCCGATGAAACCATCTCTAGCCCGGCTCCGTTCTCTGTGTCCGGAAACGGAGCAACAGTTGATCCGCGAGCACCTTGCCCGGCTCGAGGATCGCTATTTCGAGTACTTCTCCGAGGAAACGGTCGCCGAGCACCTGCGGGTGCTCGGGCGCCTGTCCTCCGAACTGCCCGTGCAGACGCTGGTGCAACCCCGGGAGAAGGACCGCTTGGAAATTACTGTGCTGGCCTTCGACTATCCCGGCGAGTTTTCCCTGATCACCGGCGTCCTGGCCGCTTCGGGATTCAATATCATCTCCGGCGAGGTGTACACCTACAGCCAATACCGGCCAACCTCTGAAACCGAAGACGCCGGCGGCGCAAGGCGCAGCACCTTCGCCTCGCGCTTGAGAAAGAGCAGATCCATCCGGACCGATCCCCTGCACAGGCGGAGGATCATCGATCACTTCTTCGGGAACGTGGCGAGCCGCCTGGCCCCCGAGATGTGGGAGATTCAACTGCAGAACCATCTGGCGGAGACGATCGCCCTGCTGGAACGCGGGGACGAGGAATCCCTGGAGCTCGCACGGCAGCGGGTAAATGAGCAGGTGGCTCAGTATCTGGCTTCGGTGCATCTGCCGGCTGAGGCGGTTCTATTTCCCGTCCAGATCGAAGTCGGCTCGGCAGCAGCGGATTCATACAGCGTCACGGTCGTGGCCCAGGATACCCCATTTTTTCTCTACGCGCTGAGTACGGCCCTGGCTCTGCGCTCGATCTACATCGAGTCCATTCACATCCGCACGGTGACAAACAGGATTGAGGACGAGTTTACTTTTCTCGATGCCCAGGGCAAGAAAATTACCGATGCCGACAAGCTCGATCAGGTCAAGTTCTCCGTGTTGTTGACGAAACAATTCACCTATTTCCTCTCCAGTGCACCGGATCCCTATGCGGCCCTGTGCCGCTTCGAGCAGCTCGTGGAGAGGGTGTTCGAGCTTCCCCAGCAGGGACGGTGGGCCGAGCTTCTGTCCAATCCCCTGATTCTCCGGGACTTGGCTCGTTTATTGGGTGCCAGCGACTACCTCTGGGAGGATTTTATCCGCCTGCAGTACGAGACCCTGCTTCCGATGCTGGAGCCCCACCTCCTGGGGCAGAGTTTTTCCGCTCCTGCCGAAGAGCTCTCCGATCGATTGGATGAAGCGCTGGGTTCGGCAAGATCCGTCCAGAAACGCTTGCGGATCCTAAACGAGTTCAAAGATCACGAGATTTTTCTGCTGGAGCTGGACCATATCGTCGCCTCGGAGGCGAGCTTTCGAACCTTGAGCGAAGGGTTGACCCGGCTGGCCGAAGTCGTTTTGGACAGGGCGGTACAGTTCACCTTCGAGCGGCTGATCCAGCGCTACGGAAGACCGCTGACCATCGGCCGACTGCCGGCACGATTCTGCCTCTTGGGGCTGGGAAAGCTGGGCGGAGGGGACCTGGGCTACGCCTCCGATATCGAGCTGCTGTTTGTGTACAGCGACAATGGAACGACCGAAGGAAGTGAGGGCATCCCGAACGCAGAATTTTTCGATCGCCTGGTACGGGAGACCAGCGCGGCGATCCACGCCAAGAAGCAGGGGATCTTCGAGGTCGATCTCCGGCTGCGGCCCTACGGTGCCTCAGGACCGATGGCTTGCAGCCTGGAGAGCTTCTGTCGCTACTACGGTCCCGGCGGAGAGGCCCATCCGCTGGAGCGGTTGGCCCTGGTGCGTCTGCGGGCGATCGGGGGCGACCGTGACCTGGGGAAGCAGGTGGAGCGGCTGCGGGACGAGATGCTGTACACGGGCCAACCTCTCGACCTCAAGGCGCTGCGCGCCGCTCGGCGGCGTCAGATCGACGATCGGACCCGGCGGGGCGAGTTGAACGCAAAGTTCAGCCCCGGGGCCCTCCTCGATCTCGAGTACGCGGTCATGCTGCTGCAGGTAGCTTCGGGAGCGAACATAGGGCAGCTGCGCACACCATTTATCCGGGAGGCTTTGGAGCATCTGCAGATTGCGGGGTTGCTGGCCGAAGAGCAGACATCCAGACTCGTGGAAGCCTACGAGTTCTTGAGGAGGTTGATCAACAGCCTCCGCATGCTGCGGGGCTCGGCCCTGGATCTTTTCCTGCCGGATTTGGGTTCCGATGAGTATCTGCATCTGGCCCGCCGGATGGGCTACGCCGCAGGCGAGGAATTGACACCGGTCCAGAGGCTCCGTCTGGATTTCGACACCCACACCGCCTTCGTGAGGGCTTTCGTGGAGGAGCATTTCGGCAGGGAGATTCTGCCGGTTCCCGGGGTCGGCAACATCGCCGACCTGATTCTCTCCGATGCTCTGTCCCGGGAGGAAGCCACAAAGATTCTTCTTCGTTCGGGGTTCGAAAATCCGGAGCGGGCTCTCGTCAATCTCCGCAGTCTGGCCGCCGCCGGGGCTTCTCCGGTCTCCTTCGCCCGTCTTGCCGTTCTGGCTACGGATTTCCTGCGCAACCAGCCGGATCCGGACATGGCATTGAACAACTGGGAACGTTTCCTGGGGGCGCTGGAGGATCCCGAGGAACATTTCCGGTTGCTTCTGTCCCAACCGAAGCGCCTGGATATACTGCTGCGGATCTTCGCCGGCAGCCAGTTTCTGTCTGATTCCCTGATCCGGGACCCCGACTTTTTCGAGTGGGCGACCATGCCGGATCATCTGCACTCGCTTCGTCGTCGCGATCAGGTCGAAGCGGTTTACAGGCCGCTGTCTCGGACAGCGGCTTCCACGAGCCAATGGCGCAACCAGCTGCGCCGGTTCAAGAGGCGGGAAATCCTCCGCATCGGAATCCGGGATATCTGCCTGGATGTACCCATAGAGGAGATCATGGAGGAGCTGTCCATGCTGGCCGAGGCGCTGCTCGAGGTCGAGCTGGAGAGGCTGTGGGAGATGCTCGGGGCCAAGGAGCAGGGCGATGCGTTCTGCCTGCTCGCCTTCGGAAAATTGGGGGGACGGGAGTTGAACTACAGTTCCGATATCGATCTGCTGGCGATCAGCGGCAACCCCCTGGACGAGAAGAGTGAGGGTCTGTTCAAAGGGGTCGTGGATAGTCTGCGGAAGGATCTTTCAGCGCACACGGAAGAGGGTGCCGCCTACAGGGTTGATCTGCGCCTCAGACCATTCGGCAGGTCCGGAGAGCTGGTGAGCTCTGTGCCCAGGCTCATCCGCTACTACCGCGATCAGGCGGCTGTCTGGGAGCTCCAGGCTCTGCTCAAGGCCCGGCCGGTTGCCGGGAACCGACGGGTGGGCGATGCCTTCCTGGCGGAATGCAAAGCCTTCTTCCATGAGCCCCGCGCCCGTGAGGATATTGTCGCCTCCCTGGAGAAGATGCGAAAGACGACCCAGGGAAGGTTGAATCAGGGAATCGAATCGGGCCGCAACATCAAGCTCGGCAGCGGCGGTATCCGGGACCTGGAGTTTCTGGTGCAGGGACTTCAACTCATCCACGCCGGGAAGGGAAGCGAGATCCGGAAGGGGGCAAACCTGCTGAGCGGGAATACCCTGGCGGCGCTCACGGCCCTGAAAGAGTCGGGCATCTTAACCGCTTTGGAAGCGGAAACGTTGCGACGGGACTATCTGTTCCTGCGCAGGATAGAGCACTACCTGCAGATCTTCGAGGACAGGCAGACCCACACTCTGCCGAGGGACGATCAAGAGCTTCAAGCCCTGTCCCGGAGGATGCTCGGACCGGAGGCAGGGGCGCCGCAGTTCCTGCAGCGGGTGTCGGCCTGTATGGAGCGGGTAGAGGCCTCCTACCGGCACTTCTTTCGGGAGTAGACCCTATCTTCGAACACGCAGCTTCAGGCATTGACAGGCGCGGCCCCCGATCCGTACTATCTGGAGCATGAATGAGATTGCCCGAAAACTGAACGAGACTTTGGAGGGCACGATCGCAGGAGCACTCCTTTCGGCCAGGGGTAGACGCATGTACTTTCCCCGCGGAATCGTGGCTCAATCCGCAGAAGCCAAGAAGGATGCCCACAGGCTGAACGCCACGGCGGGAATCGCCACTCAAGACGGGCAGCCGCTGTTCCTGTCACCCATAAGAGCCCATATCCCGCGGCTCGAGCCCGCGGAGATCTTCTCCTACGCCCCCACTGCCGGTCTTCCCGAACTGAGGGCGATGTGGCTGCAGGAGATGATGGAGAAGAATCCCTCCCTGAAGGGCAGGAAAACCACTCTCCCCGCCGTGGTCAGCGGTCTGACCCACGGACTGGCGGTGCTTGCGGATCTGTTTGTAGAGCCCGGCGACACGGTGGTACTCCCCGACCTGTTCTGGGGCAACTACCGGCTGATCTTCGCGGACAGGATGGAGGCTCAGATTCGTACCTTCCCCTTCTTCAGCCAGGCAGGGACCCTCAACCTGAGCGCTTTGGCCGAGCTGCTCGCTTCCCTGGTTCCCCCCGGCGGCGCCCCGCGATCATCCGCCGGCGGGCAAGGGGACGGCAAGGTTATCCTCCTGCTGAACTTCCCCAACAATCCGACCGGGTACTCTCCGAGCACGGAGGAAGCGGCACAGCTGCTCGCCCTGCTGGGGGGGACGGCGGACTCCGGAATCCGGCTGCTTCTCATCTGTGACGATGCCTACTTTGGCCTGTTCTACGAACCGGACATCTATCCCCAGTCGATCTTTGCCGAGGCCTCGGACCTTCACGAGAATATCCTTGCCGTGAAGGTGGACGGCGCTACCAAGGAGAATCTGGTTTGGGGCTTTCGCGTCGGTTTTTTGACCTTCGCTTCCCCGGGTCTGCGGGCCGAAGATGCGGCCTATCAAGCCTTGACTCAGAAGGTGATGGGCACCGTGCGCAGCTCGGTTTCCAATTCCAGCACGTTGAGCCAGAGCCTTCTGCTGGGGGCGATGCAGAGCCCGATCTATGCCGAAGAGAAAAAACGAGTGTTTGCCATACTCCGGCAAAGATATCGGCGTTCTCGGGAGATCCTCGATTCCCTGAACGGTCCTCTGCGGGTTCTTCCCTTCAACTCGGGCTATTT
This sequence comes from uncultured Spirochaetaceae bacterium, assembly GCA_964588525.1. GTDB lineage: Bacteria > Spirochaetota > Spirochaetia > SZUA-6 > DRHE01 > JAFGQJ01. The sequence continues at coordinate 2,706 of CAZPQC010000066.1, read as the reverse complement.
CCTCTGTTTTGATACAGCGGAGTTGAGTGCGGAACGGCTGCGGCAGAAATTGCTCAAGGAAGAGGGCGTCGGCACCATTTCGATCCAGGATCGTTACCTGCGGGTGGCGTACTCCAGCGTGGACGAGGAGAAGCTCGAAGAACTGTACACGACAATCATGACAGCGGCGTCCGCGTTGCGCTGACCTGCTTCGGTTCCCAATCGGCGTTCAGCCGGCCCTGCCAGGTGCCCCTGCGGTCCATCTCCTTTCGCAAGCGGGAAAGAAAGCGAACCTTGGCCGGAAAAGTCCGGGGTGCGGCCAGCAGCTCTTCGGGGGTGTCACAGGTCAGGCGCATGATCACCGTGTCCGGCGGCAACCGTTCCAGGGCCTGAATAATGTATTCGAGATGCCGGTCTGCGCAGGGAACGCTCAGCTCCCCGCTGAGATATTCGGCGTACAGGGGACAGCCTTTTGGGATGTGGAGATTGTGTATTTTCACGCCCTCGGGCTTCAGGCCGGCGACGTGGTCGATTGTCCGCCGGATTTCCGCGATCCCCTCACCGGGAAGCCCGAATATCAGGTGCACCGTTACCTTGAGGTCCAAGCCTCTGCAGATTCGAAAGGCTTTGTCGAAATCTTCAACGGTGTGGCCTCTGTTGATCCGGCGCAGGCTCTCCTCGTTCCCCGACTGGAGTCCCAGTTCCACCCATACGTCGAAATCCTCCTTCCGGTAGGAGGCCAGCAGCTCGGCCTTGGACGGGTCGATACAATCCGGGCGGGTGGAGACGGCAAGCTCCCGGAAAGGAGCACAACCCAGGGCAAAGTCGTAGATTGTGCGGAGTGTATCGACCGGGGCGTAGGTGCCTGAAAAAGCCTGAAAGTAGAGGATGTACAGATCGGCTGCGTAGCGGCTACGCAGAAATCTCCGCCCCGCATCGATCTGTCTCCGCAGGTCCTGCCGCCAGCCTGTCCCCTCTCCCGGGGCGCTCTGTCCCGAGGATGCACCTGCGTAGTCCAGGTAGGGGGCGCGGGAACCCCGTTCGTCGCAGTACAGGCATCCCGGTGCGCTTCTGTTCGGGCCGCGGTTGGGACAGGAAAAGCCGGCGTCCACCGACACCCGATACACAGCTTGATCGTACTTCTGTCTCAAATAGGCAGCATAACTGAGAAACGGTCTCTTTTTTTCCGCCACTTCTTGAATCATATACAGGTCGTCGGGATTGACAAGAGGGTATCCACTCCCCTAATGTGGCATCGGTGAAACAAGATTTCAGGGCTCGCCGCCTCCCATTGGGACTATCTCTCCTCCTCCCCCTCCTGCTGTTGTTCTCCGGCTGCAGCCTGTTTCAACCTCGGGTGATAACCTTGTGCACGAATCGACCGGAGATGGCGGCGTATGTGGAGTACTTCAACACCCTGACCGCCGATTACCGGGTGATACTCTGCTACAAGCCCAATCCTGCCGAAAGCGTGATCCTCAGGAGCAGGGATGCCGACCTGATCTTGGGCCCTTGGCTCAACGGTAGCGCCGCTCGCCGACACTTCGAATCCCTGGAGTCTCTGTTCAACAGAGAGTACCTGAACCGGGATAATTTTTACTCAGGCTTGTTGAACGCGGGGATGTGGGAGGGCAGACAGGAGTTGTTACCCTTTTCGTTCAACATGCCGGCGGTCGTATTCCCGAGCGGAGCATTGGCGGCGGATGCACCGAAGTTAATGGTCTCCATGGAGTACATGAGGGAAAAGGGAGTTGCCTTCAATCAGAGCGTGAGGGATCGACTTGTGCGTATAGGTTTCTCACCTCTGTGGCAGCCGGAGTTTCTCTACAGCGCTGCGCAGATCTTCGGGGCTCAATTCCGTGAAACCCCTGAAGGTAGCGTTCATTGGAACTCGGCACGCCTGCAGGACATGAGAGAGTTCTGTGCGAGTTGGATTTCAGAAACCAATCTGGGCTACGAACAGGACAGCCAGTTTCAGCGAAAGTATCTGTATGAGCCCATGCCGAAACTCCTCGATTCCGGGCGGATCCTCTTTTACGTGACAGACTCCTCCTCGCTGTTTCGAAATCTGGAGGATCAGGCGGAAGTGGTGGATTTTAGCTGGCTGGGGGCCGAAAATCGTATCCCCGCAGAGGAAGAAGTGCTGTTCTTTGGGATCCCCAAAGGATCGCGGAACCGCAGGGGAGCGCGCCTTTTCCTTACCTGGGTGTTCCAGCCGGAAACTCAAGGAAGGCTGCTCGAGATCAACCAGGAGAAGCGTCTCGATACCTTCGGCGTCGCCGGAGGTTTCTCGTCCCTGCGGATCGTTAATGAGAGGGAGTTCCCACGCGTGTACAGGCCGCTGTTAGGCCGGATTCCACCCGAAGAGATGCTCGTTTTCTCCAAGGCTCTGCCCGTGAACTGGGGCGAACGAAAAGAACAGGTCGTTATTCCCTGGCTGGTCAGCTACGTAACGGGTAGAGCCGATGAAGAACTGCTGTCCCAGCGCCTTATGGGGTACCGCTCACCCTAGTCGAATCAGGCCTTCATCGCCTCATGGTGGAGTGCGGCCTTGACAGCCGCCTCAGTGATGCGGTAATCTTTATCTCAATAAGATAAACCTTTTACTGGAGGTGCGTTTATGGCTACTGTTGAGCTGAAAAACGTCAAAAAGATCTATGAAGGGGGCGTGCTGGCGGTGGATAACGCCAACATCACGGTCAACGACAAAGAGTTTGTCGTATTGGT
>CAZPQC010000065.1:14749-22137 GCA_964588525.1 uncultured Spirochaetaceae bacterium | reverse complement strand
TGATGCGGTACTTCTTCTTGTCCTGGAAATCCCGAAACTCGAGCTGGCTCTTGGGTTCGGCGCCGTCCAGCAGGATGTACACCAACCGCCCGGTCAGAGCGTGGTTGATTCCCCAACGTTTTTTCAGATCAACGGAATCGGTGAGCAGGTTGAACAGCGCCCCCTGACCGTCTATCCCCGGCTGGATCGGGTGGTTGTAGGTTGCCTTCTCCACACCCCCCGAGACGAAGCGGTTGGCCGCCACGTCGACCACGAACAATTCGGCGTACGGCAGAGCGGTCTTCTCCGCAGCCCCGTACTGGGCGAACATGAAGTACTTGCTGTCCGCCGAAAAGCCGAGATTTTGAAAGGTGGCGAAATCACCCGCGAAAATCAGGCCGCAGACGGCAAAAAAGACGACAATCAGGATACCTCTAATGCGCATAGGAACTCCTATAGACAGTATCGTACAGTTCTCATTTTTCTGTAGGTTTTTTCACCTCCTCTTTTCCAGTGGGCGGCAACGCTTAGTCGGCAGATCCACTTGATTTCCACTCCGTCTTTTGACCAGAACCGAAAAATCTGATTCTATAGAAAGTATGTACGCCAGCTTTCACCGAAACCTGATCGTCTCCGTTGTAGTCATCTCGCTGTTCCATCTGCTCGTGTTTGTCGGCGGAGTCTACGTGATTTTCCAACTGAATATCCTGCCGGATGTATTGGGCGATCTGGCCGAGCCGCTTCCTCGATGGCTGCTGATCCTGAGCACGCCGGAACCGGCTTTCCTGCGCATCATCGCTATTGCCGGGATCGCCTGTGTGCTCGTGTTTGCCGTCCTGGCCAACCTGGGCGTGCGCAAGCTGTACCGTCGAACCGATTCGGCGGAGCTTCTTTTTCTCATGCTCTTCTGTCTGTCACTCTGTCTTGAAACCTGGCGACTCGGTAACCTGGTATTCCCGGCTCTCGGATTGTCTCAGTATCTGAACGTGGTGGTTACGCGCTTGGTGCTGTTCTCCCGTTTCTTCGGCCTGTTGTGTTTGTTGGTGGCCAGTCTGTATGCAGTAGGCATGAAATACGCCCAGTATTCGGTACTGATCGGCGGAATGGCGGTATTGGCGTTTACCCTGGCGGGCGTTCTGCCACTGGATACCAGCCTGTATGAGCCGACTTTCCTCTACAAGCTGGGAGACCGGCAAGGCTATCTGTTTGTGCGGCTGATCCTGGCACTGCTCATGGTGATCAACTTCGTGGTGGCGGTGCGGGTACGCCGCAGCCGTCGTTTCGCCGCGGCCGCGGGCGCAGCTGCGCTGCTGTTCGTCGGGAGGGAGCTGCTCCAGTACGGCATCGCGCCCCTGCCGGTTGTGCTTGGCACGGCTGCGTTGATCATCGGATTCGTGGTTTTCGTCCGACAGATCGTTGTCTTCTACCTGGGGTTTTGAAGCTTTGGGGTAATTATATTTACAGCTGCAGGATATAGGCCGCCACGAAGCCGGTTCCAACCGGAAGGATCAGGTTGTCGAAGTCCCGGATCGGGATGAGCTCGAGCATCGTGGCTGCTACGGCCACGGCAAAGGCGATAGACAGCCGTTCGGTCAGTTTCCAGGTACCCAGAAGCACGGCGATGAAACAGGCAGCCGTACCGGCAAGGGTCTTGTTTCGCGTAAAGGGGATTGACGGACTGCGTAGAAGTTTTCCGGCCAGGCTGGCAAAGCCGTCGCCGAAAGCCAGCGCGTAAATGGCTATGGCCGCGGCGGTCGAAGGATAGAGGAGCAGCGAAAGCATGGCTCCCACACCCAGGGTCACCGGACCGAGTACGAAACGGCCCTTGTCCCGTTCGCGGGAAGCGATTATCGTCAAGTCGGCTATCACGAACACCGGACGACCCTCGATGCGCAGCCGTTCGGCGAACACATAGAACAGGGTGCCTCCGGCCAGAAGCATCATGGTCGCTCTAAGATCCACACCGGCCAGCAGGGGTACGAAGGCTATGAGCAGATGCAGAGCCTTGCGTATGATCTCGCCCTCAAAAGCCTGAGGCACGGACAAGTACTTTTTGTTTACAATCGGCCTGACTAAGGATGCAATACGGTCCATCGTTTTCGTTTTCTCTTTCAGTTATTATCAATGCAAGAATTAGACCTATCCTTCGCTTCCGTTTGTTGTTCTATTTTTATGTAGAGTATAAAAATATTGGCCGCCGCTAAAACAGGATAGGAAAAGCCGTCAACATTGTATGATTAATGATACGTTTTTTTCATAATAGTTGATGCTGATCGTGGCGATTACCTGCGGTAGATCCAGGCGGTCACCCGCGCTGAAGCGTGCCGTCCTCGACACCGGGCATCAGCGAATCTTCTTGCGGAGTTTTCTTCCCTTGGGGCGTTCGGCTTTGGCGCTTTCCTGCTCCCGCATTCGCTCGGCCCGATTTTTGTAGAAGAAGTACAGGCCGACTCCGATCAGGATCATGATGAAGTTGAGGATCTGCCCCGTTGTGAAGTTGAAGGGACTGAACTGAATGGCCGGATTGGCCAGTTTCACCAGCTGGATCGGGAAATCCATGCCAAGGTCCGGTTGGCGGACGTACTCGATCAAGAAGCGTAAGAATCCGTAGCCCATGACGTACACGGCCATCATCTGACCGGGAAAAGCCTTGCGCTTCCGGAAGCCGAACCAGAGAATAGCCCAGAGGACGATTCCCTCGAAAAAGGCTTCGTACAGCTGGGAGGGGTGGCGGGGAAGATTGACCATACGCATCCCGCTGATATCCAACCCCACCTTGGCCGCCATCTCCTGCACCCAGGGCTCGGAAGCGGGATACAGATGCTGGCGCGGCACGGAGCCCTGGAAACGCCCGTTTATGATTTCCTGGCGGGGAAAGATCATGCCCCATGGCAGGGTTGTAATGCGGCCGTACAGCTCCCCGTTAATGAAGTTCCCCAGCCGGCCGAAGGTGTATCCCAGAGCCGATCCGGTAACGATCATGTCGCCCCACTCCGGTATGGAGAACTTCTTGACCCGCAGATAGATGACAACTGCCACGACGGCGCCGAGCAATCCCCCGTGATAGGACATCCCGGCCAGTCCGGTGAATCGCAGCTTCCCTCCCTCGATGGCTACCGGAAGAATGATCTTCCAGGGAGCCTTGAGATACTCTCCGGCCGGAGCGTAGATGATTACTGCGAACAGGCGGGCACCTACCAGCAGACCGACGATTCCCCAGAAAAACATGTTCAATACATCGTCCTTCTGGACATCCAGGGCTTTCTCTTTCACCTGGATCCTGACCATCTGGTAGGCGACAAAGAAGGCCACCAGGTACATCAGTCCGTACCAGCGTAGGGGTAGTCCCGGAATGATTTCCGGACGCAGCCACGTCGGAAAAAAGAGATAACTCAAGATCTGCATCGGCTGTACCTTACTCGTTCAGCGGTTTTTCTTCAATCCTTCCCGCGGCGGTGTTGAAGAAGAAAACAACCTCTCTCAGGGCGGTCTTAACCTCCCGCTTCCGGCCGTGGCTCTTCAGCACCACTCCCGGATAGATCACACCCCGGATTACGATCTCAGAGGGGAAATGCTGCTCGAGCCGTTCGGCCAAAATGAAGATCCGTTTGGAATGTATCTCGAGCTGCTGCAGATTCCGGCGCTTTTCGGCGTGCAGCTGTCCCGGGGCCTTCTGGTCTCCCGAGGATGTGCGCTTCAGATGGATTATCGAGCGCTCGATCTCTGCGTTTCGCTTTTTCAGCCGCTCGGTCTTTCGCTGCTCCCGCTCCAGCTGGTCCTGTATCAAGATATCCTGGCCGAAGTGAATCTCGGTGGAAACTTCCCTCTCCGAGCCGACATTCATGGCTGACAGGCCGAGTTTGCAATACACCCGGCCGCCGACGATGTTACCCTTATCCGATTCCAGGATCATCTTGCCGTTGCATTTTACGGTGCAGCGCAGGCAGGCATTGGTGAGGTGGATGTTTTCCACGGCCAGCAGAGTGGCCTGTTCGGCGAACCGGGCTCGGATGGATTTCTTGGCCCGCAGCACCCCCTTGTTGTCCCCCACGATCCCCTTTTCGATACGTATGGAATCCCCGGCGGACAGAAGTGCACCCTGCACGCTTTCCTCCACGTAGATGCTCTCTTCGCTCACGACGCTGAATCCACTCTGTATCGAGCCCCTGACTCGAACGGTTCCGGAAAAGTTCACGTTGCCGCTTTCCAGGCCCACGTTGCCCTCGACTGTGTGAACCTGCAGAACGTCGATGGAGCTACCCCGGTAGTCGAGCTCTCCGTCGATTTTGGCGTAGTACTGCAGGCTGCCGTCCTCCTGCTCCCGGCACTCTACATGTTTGCCCACGTGCACGTAACGGGCCGATCCTCTGCGTGCGGGAATCGGTTTGCCTGTGACATCCCGGCCGTCCGTGCCAGCTGTCGGGGGATTCAGCCGGGCCAGCAGGGCGCCGGCTTTGACCACCGTGATTTTATCCTGGTTGCGGTAGTCCGCCCGGCCATCCTCTCGAACAGTGAGCCGCTGGCCGCTGGCCATCTGTACCTGAATCTCCGGTTCCGTGTCCTGGCCGTCTTGAGATTCCTGTCCCTGAGCGATCAAGATGTCCCGGACCGGTTCTCCCCCCTTGGCCTTTTCCAGTGCCTGGTCGATCTGCGCCGTCTGTAGTCCCTCCACCACTCCGGCCTCGTCGATCACTCGCCTAACCTCCTCCGGATCCAGAGGTTGCCCCGAACCCTCGGAGGGCAGTAGGGTGAGGTAGGCCTGCATGCGGTCCTCGGTGAGGGATACCTGGATTTCCCGGTCCTGATGCGGACGCACCCGCATCAACAGAGTGCCTTCCACCTCTGCGGTGTCCAGCAGCCCACCCTGGGTGGCGATGATTTCCTTGCCGACTTGCTTGAGATTTTCGAACAGCTCGAACTGGACTTCCTGTCCCTTGATGCCCGGGCGTACCGTTCCAAAGACATCAACCCCAGGGGCTCCCGCCGTTGCCGCGATGATTTCCGCGACCGTGGCTCTCTGCTGGACCTCGGCCATGGCCTGGACGGATTCTACGGGAAAGGTCTCCAGAGAGGAGAACTCCCCCAACTGTTCCGCACGGCCTCCTACCTGCTCTTTCAGTTCGGCTACGCGCTCATCCGCAAGGAAGGAGATCCTCCATTCGATACGCCCGTCCTCGCCCCGTTCCGCCTCACGGCCCTCCACCAGCAGGTAGTTCTCCAGGTTGCTTTGCTCGCCTCTGTTGAACTCGAGGATGTCCTCCTGGGTCCGGGGAATATCCATGCCTTTGAATTTACGGCTGAGGATCGCCTCCCCCGCCTGTTTGAGGCTCAGCGGCTTTCCTTTGCCCCTTCCCTTTCTCAAGCTCAGATGAGCCTTGAGCTTGTCCTCGGAAACAACGACCCGGATCTCCGCATCTGCGGATAGGCTCACCGGCTCGGCCTCGAGTGCAATTTTGTCGGTAAGGGCACGGCTGAGCAGATCGGCCAGCTGTTCCACCGTCAGCAGTTCCTGCTTGGGAAATCCCAGCGCTGCGGCCTCCCCGAGGATCTGATCCGCCGTGGGCGGGGCGGGCAGGTCGGAGCCGGGGAGGAAATCCATAAGACAGGTCAATTTGTTCTCGGAGGGGTAGACTCTGTGTCCATGGAGGGCAAAGGGAAAAAGTTCGATCCAGTTGCTCCCGTATCTGTAAAATCCTGCCGTGTCGGCTCGGATCTCGTTTCCCATCTGCCTCAGCCCTTCCCCTAGAAACGGTCCTTCCGGCTCCTCAGATACGGTCGCGGGTATCTCCTTTCCGAATATGTCCCGACCGGCTCGGGCCCTCCGCGCCGGAGTGATGGTGGCCACGACATCCGTCTTGCGGGCGTACCCGCTGCCCAGCTCCTCTCCCGGTTGTTCCAGGGGGGTGAGCTTTTCGCTCTTCTCCCACACGACCTGCTTCTGCTCCTTGGCCGGAAGAAAGGGGAGTTTGGACTTCTTGGTGACGATTCTTTCGGTTTTTGTTTTTTCGACTGTGCGGTGATACACCCGGGGAGGTCGATCCGCAGGGATCACCTGGCTTTCATAGGGCTTCAGGGCTTCTGGAATGGCGAGTCTTTCCACGTTGAGTTCCGGTGCCCGGCTCTCCTGAGGTTCGCTGCCCCGGACAACGATAATGATCCGTTTGCTGTCGCCCTTCTCCGGATCAAAGAGCACATCCAGAGCTTTGCTTTCGACCCCCTCCCGGACGCCTCGCTGCTCGAGAAGGGCGTTGATCTTCTGCCGGTCCCACTGCGGACCTTCGGGGTCCGGTGAGAACACTAGGGTGGCTTCCAGAGCCGATTCGGCGATCTGAAGCTCCAGGCTGCCGTTTACCGTAACCGGTTCCATCATACGCCAAATGTTACGTGAGGGCCGTCAATACGGCAAGACCCAGGAAAAGGCCGGCCAGAAGCAGCTTGACCGGCTTCATGCTTCCCTGGACCCAGCGGCTTAGCCTCTGAGAGCTGATGCCCCAGTAGCTCAGGGCGAAAACAATCAGAAGCGGCAGGATGAAGGCGAAGTTGTACAGCAGCAGGTAGGAGAAGGAGCCGACCTCCCGCCTGACCTGATGCAGATATACCAGCGTGGGAAAGTAGACCTGTCCGGTGCAGGCCAGCTCGAATATCGACACCAAAAAACCGAGCACGAGGGAGCTGGCTATCAACGCTGCCGAACGGGATCTGCTCTTGATATCTCTGTGAAGGCGCCGCTTGATCGGTTGGGGAAGCTGAAGCATCACCTTGTCCGTTCTTCCGGAGTGAAGCTGGAAGTAGTCGTACAAGCTCAGGGCTGCGAAAGCCAGCAGCACGGCAACCAATATCCAACGGATCACGGCGGCTACAATGGGGAAGGCCGAGGCCAAGCGAATGGCTTGAAAGAAGCCCAGCCCGATCATGAGGTAGGTAACGAACACCGCGGTGGAGAAAAACAGACCGATCTGCAGCACCTGGATCCGGGATCGGCCCGCCACGGCCAGGGCGGAGATCAAAAAGACCAGGGTGGTGAAGGCACAGGGATTGATGCCGTCCAGCAGTCCCGCTGCCAGGATCGGGATCAAGGCCAGCCTGGATGCGGGAGCCTGGGTGACGGCCGAATCGGAAACGGCAGGGGGGGATCGTCCTGTCAGCAGATCCTCCAGCTGCTGCTCGATGGCCGTCTCGCCCTGCAGGACCGTACGCCCGACGACCAGGGCCGGATAGGCACTCTCCTCCTGTCCCGCCTCGCGAAGTATCTCCAGGTAAGCGGCGTATTGCTGCGCATCGAAGATGTTGTGCTCTCTAACCGTTATGGGTATCCCGGCCCGTCTCTCTATTCTGGGAATGATCCGCCGCAGCAGGCGCTGGCAGCTGCGGCACCCGGGGGATGCGTAAAAGTCGACCGGCAGGCGCTC
>CAZPQC010000065.1:0-14649 GCA_964588525.1 uncultured Spirochaetaceae bacterium | reverse complement strand
GGCGCTGGCAGCTGCGGCACCCGGGGGATGCGTAAAAGTCGACCGGCAGGCGCTCCAGCGGCGGGCTATCCTGCGGCAGGCGCTCTTCTGGTAGGCTATCCTCCAGCGAGCCGGCTTGTTGATGAGTTCTCTCGGCCGCTGCCCCGGCTGTTCCCGCCTCCGGCGCATCACCCGTCACCTCCCCGTATACCAGGTACAGGGCTTTGGGCAGTCGATCCAGATTGGTGCGGATGATGATGTCCTTCTGTACCGAGCCCGGCTCCTCGATCGGATCGAAGGTCAGCTCGATATGCGCCGATTCTCCCGGTGCCAGCTGCAGCTTCGTCGGAGTGATCCAGAGACATTCGCAGGTGCTGATGATGGCGATCTCCGCCTCCCGCCCGGACATGTTCTCCACAACCACCTCGGTGGTCACGGTGCCGCCGCTTCGTTCGATCCTGCCGAGATTCCACTCCACGGGGGTGAGCACTAGAGGGGGTTCGCCCCCCAGCAGCAGCGTCAGGATCAGAACGATCAGATTCATGGAACTCTCTACCGGGAGCTCAACCGCTCCCTCAACGTATGTTTGTACTCATCGATCCGCCGGCGCACAGCCGGATCATCGGGGTCATCCTGCCATGAAAACAATCGAAACCTACTGCTGTGCTCGAGGAGGCTCTCCAGGCCGTTGGCGAACTCCTGGTCCCCCAGGGCGATTGCCGTGTATCCCAGCTCCAGGTAGGTATCGAAGATCGCCGTGGCCAGATCCGGGTCGGGATACGGATCCAGCAGATCTCCCGCATCCACCAACAGGATCCGTTCCGGCTGATCCGGCGTCCGCAGCCAGGCGGCTCGTTTGACCAGACCGCCCCGGGGATGACCCTTGCAGTCACAGCCGTCGAGGTTTCCGTTCAGGGAGGAGGAGTAGAGGATCGTTATGGTGCGTTCGTCCTGCCCGTGGGCTGAGAGCGACCCCGCCTGAGGATCGATCAGGAAAAGCGAGGGGGTTTCGTCGACACCGTACTTCTTCACAGTTACCTGGTAATGGTCCAGAAGCACCTTCAGCGGCGTGGGCTGGTTTTCGAAGAAGGGGCTGACCACCTCCGCATTTTAGGACATGCAGGCTCAACCGGCAAGTCAGAGCTCCGGTTGTCAAGATTTCCGGATTATGATCTTCCTTTACCGAGGCAGGGGCGGCTACTACTCCCGCTTCCCCGGCGCCGGCGGAGAGGGGGGTGTTTCCTCAATCTGATAGGAAAACAGCAGAAAGAGGAAGATCAGGTCCGCCACCGAGACAATGAGCAGAAGAGAGAACGGTGCAATCCGATAGGGCAGAAATTCCATGTACAGGAAACGCAGGCCCGTACCGATGGGTTCGAGGATGATGAGAAGCAGGGCGCTGAAAAGTCCCAGGATCTTGCCCAGCCGGACCAGGTTCAGCAGGACGCGAAAGCGCCGGGGATCCACGTAGAGAAACAGAAGCGAGGCCGTCACCAGCAGTCCGCCGTTTCCCAGCACCAGCAGCCAGTAGATTCCCTGGCTGTTCGTTTCCAGAATCTGGCGGAAGATGATCCACACGGCCAGAAAGATGGCACAAAAACGCAGCAGTTCCCAAATCGCGGTGATTAGAAATAATACCCTGTGGATCTTCATGATCTGTACGCTTCGAGCCCCAAGTGTAGCCCTGCTTGTGTTTTTGGGTCAACAAGCCGTGGGACCACGGGATATACAATTGACAAAGCTTTCGGAATTCTACACTTTAACTACTGGAGTCAACCGATGGAGAAAAAGCGCAAGTTCTTCAAAGAGCGCACCCTTTGGATCGTCGTTACAGCATTCCTGGCCGCCGTGATCGTGCTTCTCAGTTTCGCCCCACGGGTTTTGGCGGGAAACCAAGAGGCGGAAACCCAGCGTCTTCTGAGTACGTTTTTCGAAGTGTTCCGTTTCGTACAGGAGCACTACGTCGATGAGGACAAGGTCGATCCGAACAACCTGATCGAAGGTGCGATGCGGGGCATGTTCGAAGCCCTCGATGATCCCCACTCCGCCTACCTTTCCCCGGAGGAGATGCGAGACCTCGACGATACCACCATGGGCCGTTTCGGCGGGGTCGGACTGATCATTTCCAAGATCGATCGGGGTGTCGAGGTGGTGGCGCCGATCGAAGGCACCCCCGCCTACCGGGCGGGAGTCAATGCCGGAGATCTGATCGTGGCGGTTGACGGAGAATCGGTGGTGGACCTGAACATCGACGAAGTTCTGTCCGTTCTGAGGGGGGAGCCGGGTTCCTCGGTTACCATGACGATCATCCGCGGCAAGAGCTTGAGATTCGACGTGCGGGTGGTCCGGGATTTGATCGAAGTTCCCACGGTCCGGCAGGACATGATTCCCGGCGGGATCGGCTATCTGCGTATCATCCAGTTCACGCCCCTGACAGTCGATCGGGTGGAAGAAGCCCTCCGGCAGTTCGCCGACAGCGGCTACAGCTCCCTGATCATCGATCTGCGCAGCAATCCGGGCGGACTGCTTTCCGGAGTGATCGATATTGCCGATTTCTTCCTTTCCAAAGGACCGATTGTCAGCACCCGCTCCCGGGTCGCCTCGGAGAACCATGTGTTCTACGCCTCCTCCCGAAATACCATGGTGCCGGCGGATCTGCCGATCGTCGTGCTGATCGATCGCGGCTCGGCAAGCGCCTCGGAGATCCTGGCCGGCGCGCTCCAGGATACGGGACGAGCCACGATTATGGGTGAGAAGTCCTACGGGAAGGGATCGGTGCAGCAGATCAAGCGCGTTGGTGATGCCGGTTTCCGCCTGACCATGTCGCGCTACTACACCCCATTGGGGAAAAACATCGACCATATCGGGATTTCACCGGACGTTCCGATCCAGGAGCCGGAGCTCAGCGAAGAGGAAGAGCAGGCTCTGTCGCGCATCATCGAGGAAGAGCTGATCAAGGATTTCTTGAGCCGGTATCCGAACCCCACGGATGAGAATATCAACTCCTTCGAGCGGGAGCTGGCCAACAAGGACATCCGGTTGGACGATCGCTACATCCGGCGGCTGGTCCGAAACGAGCTGAACCGCACCAACAACAATCCCCCCGTGTACGATCTGGAGTTCGACCTGGTTCTCCAGGAGGCGGTGAACTACCTGCGGGATTGAGCAGGCGATCATGACTTCCCGTTTTCAGGTGGCCAGCAAGGACCGCTGTCAGTTCATCGATATCACCTCCGAGGTGCAGAAAGCGGTCCGGGCTGCCGGTATTTCCCGGGGGCTCTGCACCGTGTTCGTGCCCCACACCACAGCAGGCGTGACGATCAACGAAAATGCCGATCCCAGCGTGGTTCGGGATATGCTCATGGAATTGGAAAAAATCGTTCCTTTCAACGATCGTTACGCCCATCGGGAGGGAAACTCTGCGGCTCATATCAAAGCGTCTCTCATGGGCTCCACCGTGCAGATTATCGTGGATTCCGGAAGCATGAGCCTGGGAACCTGGCAGGGGATCTACTTCTGCGAGTTCGACGGACCACGGCGGCGCTCGATCCTGGTGCACGTGGTCGGCTCCAGCGATTAATGAGGGTATTCATCCTCCCCAAAGATCCACCTTTCGGACGGTACATAGATCTCACGGGAGAAGACTATCACTATCTGGCCCGGGTGCGCAGGGTCAAGGTGGGCGAGCGGTTCCCCGGCAGCGACAGCCGGGGCGGTCGCTGGCTGTGCACGGTTGTGTGCATCGGCCCCTCTACCCTGCGCCTGCGCCTGGAGGAAGCGGCGTCCGTTGCCGGGCCTGAGCAGCAGTCGATCCAACTGATCCAATGTCTTCCCAAAGCGACCAAGATGGATCTGATCGTTCGCCAGGCCACCGAGGCGGGCGTGCGGCGGGTGATCCCCGTATTCAGTCGCTACAGCCAGGTCGGGCTCGGCGGCCTGCGGGAGGCGGAAAAGAAGCTCGAGCGTTGGCGGCGAATCGCCCGACAGGCGGTGCAGCAGAGCGGTGCCCCCCGTCCGCCGGATATCGAAGCTCCCCGGGAGCTTGAATCCCTGCTTGAAGGATTGAACCAGGTAGAGGACGGGGAGGTCCGGCTGTTCTTTCACCAGGACAGGGAGGGAGCCGATACGCTTCACCGGTGTCTTTCCAAAAGCGTAAAAATCATTACACTGGTGGTTGGTCCGGAGGGGGGGATGTCCCGGGAAGAGGTTGAGCTGCTCCGGACAAAGAGCTTTGTGCCCATCACTGTCGGTCACACGGTGCTGCGCACCGAGACCGCCGCGCTGTACGCCATCGCGGCCGTACAAATCGTGATGCATGAGAGGAACGCGTGGGAGCCAACGTAGCAACGAACAGAATTCGTATCCTTGATGTTCCCGTGGATTGTATTGACGAGCAGCAGGCTCTCAAGGCCATCGCTGCCTTCTTGGCGGATGGGGAGCGGCATCAACTCGTTTTCCTCAACTTGAAGAACCTGTTCAAAGGCCGTCGCGACCCCGAGTTCCGCCGTCTGCTGCGGGAGGCTTCCCTGATCCTGCCGGTGCATCCGGGGCTGGCCCGGGCGACCCGTTGGCTGCGTAAGCTCAAGCTGACCGTGTATTCTCCTTTCTCCTTCATCATCCGCATGCTTTCTCTGAGCGAGCAGCTGAACCGTACCGTTTATCTGCTCGGGGCGCGGAAAGAGGATATCGAACGAGCCGAACGGAACTTGCGGGATTCCTATCCCCGGTTGCGCCTGGTGGGACGCTTCTCCGGGTACTTTGACAAGCCGGCGGAGAAGCAGGTTCTCACCGCTATCAAGAAAGCCTCTCCGTCCTTCTTGATGGTCGGCAGCGGGCTTCCCGGTAGAGATCTCTGGATCCTGCGGAAAAAGCGCGAGCTCAATCCCGGTGTGTCCATCTGGGTGGGGGATTGCTTCGAGGTGTTTTCCGGCAAGCGGCAGATAAGCCGGCTGGCCGCAGAAGGCTCGTCGGTGATCTCGGTTTGCTGGTTCTGGCTGGTCGTGCTTTTGGCCAAGATCTTCAAACGATAGGGTAGCAACGCCGGCTGGCAACCAGGTTGCTTGTACGCCCGGGTTGTCAATACCCGGGTTGTCAATAATCGTACAGTTTCAGGTACTCGTAGAGCTCTTTGAAGTCGGCCCGGGTTATGCGGATGATAAAACGGCCCAGGGTGCTGCGGATCACCGGGATGAACAGCAGGAAGCCTAGAAGGTCGGTGATGAATCCGGGGGTGAGCAGCAGTATAGCCGCGGCGAAGATTCCTGTCAGAGTGATGAACTCCTCCGTGGGAAACGAGCCCTGTTTGATCTTTTCTTTGAGCAAAACCAGGTTTTTCTGAAAACCCCGCAGGGCGAAAAGCATGCCCATCAACCCCGTAAAGGCGGCCAGGGCCAGGGTAATGAAATGACCTCCGAGCCAATCCCCCAGGTAGATGATGAGAAAGATCTCGGCCAGCGGCAGCAGGGAGTACAGCAGGGCCAGGATGAGCAGTTTGGTGATGAAGGTCCTGTCGAGGAAGCGGACGAAGAACTTGGCCTGATCCATGCTCAGCATAGTAGCACGGCCGATAGGGCTGGACAAGCTCTGTCGGGAAGGCGGTGTTCTCAGGCCTCTTGCAGCCGGCGTGCCAGAAACTCTTTGACCCGGGCGATCGCCGCCGTGCGGATGTCCTCCCGCTCGATGAGGATCTCATGTTTCGCTTCCCGGATCCGGACCTTGGCGCACCGGGGAGCCCGTCGGCAGAAACGATCCTGGGCGCCCAACCCGACAATGCTGTCCTGTCCGGCCTGCAGCAGTAGAAGCGGCACGTTGATCTTCCCGGCTCCCTGAACTGCCCGATGTCCGGCGACCAGACTCTCCCGAAGCCAGTGATTGGTGACCCCTCCGAACTGGACCGCTTCGATGTCGGGGATGATCTCCTGCTCCCACAGCGACCAACGGGCGTAGCTGTGGCTGATCTTGTTATTCTGGAAGTCGGGGCGTTTGATATCCCGCTGCCCGGGACCGTACTCCTCCCGCCGCCCGGGCCGGTCCAGCAGGCGGGTCAGGGCGCGGAGTGCGAAACCGGGAATCGGTCCGACGTTCAGATAAAACAATGGAGAGCAGAGTATTCCAGCTCTGAAGATCTCCGGGTAGTTTTCCAGATACAGCGCGGCGATGAGAGCCCCGGTCGAGTGACCGAATATAAATAGATGGTCGTGCCCTCGGGCTTTTACAACATCCTCTACAAAGGTCCTGGCATCCTCGATGTAGTGATCGAAGCTTTGCACGTGCATCTTCAGCCGGTCCGGAAGCATGCGTTCGGAGAACCCCATTCCCCGGTGATCCAGCGCGTACAGGCTCAGAGGAAGCTCCTGCAGGTCGTAGAAAAACTCGGCGTACTTCAGGTAGGTCTCGGATTTGCCGGGCAGGATCACCAAAGCACCCGAGCTGTCTTTCTTCTCAAAGGCGACGGTGCGGATCTTCAGTCCTCCCACCCCGGAAAACTCTCCGAAAAGCCCGCTGCCGTAGAAGGGCAGTACCCGGGTTTCGTATTTTCTGCGGAAATCCTGGTCATCCTCCATTAGTCTAGTCGGTCAGCTGCAGGTCGATTGTGTAATCCTGCAGTTTGTAGGTCGTATCGGTTTTGTTGTTTTCGCTGTCGGTTACGATCACCTGGAACCAGAGCTCATGGGAGGAATAGATCGTGTAGTTTCGACCGGGAGGAAAAGGATAGAGGACCGGATCGAAGATGTTTTGATCGTTTTCATCCCCGTAGATGTAGAGATTGTTGTTGTCGATCACGCCGAAAATACTCGCGGAAGTGCCGGCGGCATCGTTGAAGATGATATCGTGTCGGGCCGCATCGGTTGTAAATGATGCCGAGGAATCCGTGACCCTGTAGATCGTTTGCGTGCCCGTATTGTAGGAGCTGCTGGCTGCGGTTGTCGTTCCGGTGGTGCTAACCAATTCCGGATCGCAATGAAGCTGAATCGAGTAATCGTACAAGAAGCTGAACTGGTGGTAGTTCCAGGGAAGATCGCCGGGAAGCAGCGTGTAGTTAGAGCTTCCTTCTACATCCGTCTGCACGGTGATCTCCGCGTCGGTAAGGGCCGTTCCAGACAGGGAAAGGGTAAGGGTGGACCATTCATCCTCCGGTCGGAAGGGGGACTGATTGCACCCGATCAGCACCAGGGCGAGCAGGAGTATGAAAATGGGTACTGTTCCGATCCGCATAGGTCGTCCTCTAGTTCCGTCGTATAAAAAAGTAACACATATTAGCGCTTTTTCACAGAATCCCGGCACGATTACGCCTCAGCCGGCTCGGTGTGCGGGTGGAGCCGGGGCGACGATTGGGTTATCATCTCGTGCAGAGGTGTGAGATGAAGTGGATTCTTTTTGCAGTGGGCGCTCTCGCGATCATCGCAGGTATCTTCGCCCTCCAAACCCTCTTCATCGCCGGAGAGTTCAAGCGACTGCTACCGCATTTTGCCGGATCCCGGGAAGCGGTTACCGGCATCCCC
The DNA here is from genome assembly GCA_964588525.1 of uncultured Spirochaetaceae bacterium. Lineage (GTDB taxonomy): Bacteria > Spirochaetota > Spirochaetia > SZUA-6 > DRHE01 > JAFGQJ01. The sequence continues at coordinate 7,168 of CAZPQC010000065.1, read as the reverse complement.
GGTCCGGAGGATATCACGATCGATCCCCGGAGCGGCATGGCCTACGTGTCTTCCGATGTCCGGCCGGCAGCCCGGGGGGACGGGCCGGCGCGTGGGGATGTGTACGGTTACGACCTCGGCAGCCCGGATCCCGAGCTCATCAACCTGACCCGGGATTTTCCGGGGACGTTTCATCCCCATGGGATCAGCCTGTATTCAGAGGCGGGCTACAGCCGCTTGTTCGTGGTCAACCATCGAGCCGGTGCCGACGCCATCGAAGTGTTCGATGTTCTGGACGGAGGGCTGCACCACCTACGCACCGTTCAGGGGGAGCTTCTTTCCAGTCCGAATGATGTTCTGGCCGTCGGCCCGAATCGCTTCTACGCAACCAACGACCACGGCAGCACAACCTCCCTCGGCCAAAATCTGGAGGATTACCTGCGGCTGCCCAAGAGCAACGTCGTGTATTTCGACGGCTCCCGCTTCGCCGAAGCCGCCGGGGGAATCCGCTACGCCAACGGCATCAACAGCAGCAGCGACGGTCGCAAAGTTTATGTGGCGTCCACCACCGGATTGAGGATTCGAGTGTATCGGCGAGATCCCGACACCGGGGCGTTGACCTTCGACTACGATTTGAAGCTGCGGACCGGAGTGGACAACATCGAGGTCGATCCCCTGGGGCGCTTGTGGGTGGGCTGTCACCCCAGGCTTCTCACCTTTGCCAGACACCTCGCCGATCCCTCCCGTCCGTCCCCCTCGCAGGTTTTGAAGATTACCCTCCGCCCGCACAAACCGGCTCTGGTCGAGGAGGTGTTCCTCGATTTGGGAGAGACGCTGTCCGCCTCTACAGTTGCTGCGGTGTATCGAGATGCGATGCTGATCGGCGCGGTGCTCGGGGACCGTTTTCTTCATTGCCGGTTCTAGGTCCTGTCCGGCGACCGCGGACGGGGCGATGGGTCGTGAAAGTTGCCGCACCGAATCATGCTCGGGCTGAGCGCCGTATAGAAAAACTTGCAGGATCCGCGGTCATACAATACCATGTCCTGGGGCTGGCAATGATTCGGATTCTGTTCATCGACGACGATCCTCAAGCCCAGAAGACCCTCTCCATGGTGCTGCAGGAGCGCTACGTCTTTATTTCTGCGTTCACCGCCGCCGAGGGGCTGGATATCCTGAACAAGACGGATCCCGATGTGGTGCTTCTGGACATCAATCTGCCCGACGGAAGCGGGCTCGACGTGCTGGATGAGATCCTGAAGCAGCCGCTTGCTCCACCTGTGATAATGCTGACTGCCTATGGAGAGGTCGAATTCGTCAAGCGGGCCATCCGGGCCGGAGCCTACGACTACATTCTCAAACCATACACCCTGGACCATCTGGAGGGAACGATCCGTAGAGCCGTAGAAAATATCGCCCTGCGACGCGCCTACGTTCAGAGCGCGGCCGGTACAGCGGGCACCGTGCATGCAAACCCGCAGGCAATGGGCAAGCTTGTCGGCGAGAGTAGAGCGCTCAAGGGATTGAAAGCACTGATCGGCCGTTTTGCAGCCGGAGATTCGCCGGTGTTGATCCAAGGGGAGAGCGGGACCGGCAAGGAGCTGGCCGCGGAAGCGATCCATCGTCTTTCACCGAGGAGGGAAGGACCCTTCGAGGCGATCAACTGCGGGGCCATCCCGGAAACCCTGGTGGAAGCCGAGCTGTTCGGAAGCGAAAAGGGAGCGTACACCGACGCCACCAGTCGAGCCGGCTGTTTCGAGCGTGCCGACGGCGGGACGATTTTTCTCGATGAAATCGGGGAACTGCCGCCCAAGGCACAGACCACGCTGTTGAGGGTGTTGGAGTTCAAGCGGATACAGCGGGTGGGCGGAACCCGCTCGATACCGCTGAACATCCGGATTCTTTCCGCCACCAACCGCGACTTGAAGACGGAGGTAAAGACGGGCCGCTTTCGCGAGGATCTGTACTACAGAATCAACGTGCTGGTCCTGCACGTTCCGCCGCTGCGTAAAAGGGATGGTGATATCTCTCTTCTCTGTGCCTATTTCCTGAAAGCTGAGCATTCGGATCTACGAATTCATCCCCAGGCGGTAGAGAAGCTTCTATCCCACTCCTGGCCGGGCAACGTCAGGGAGCTTCGCAATGTGATCGAAAGAGCTGCGGTTCTTACGGAGGGTGATGAGATCCAGGCGAGGGATATACAATTTTACTGACGCTATCGCAGCGGGCGGGCGTAAATTCCCTCCAGGACCCAAGCCGTCTCACCCTCGGCGATCTCCACGGTTTGGAGCGGTATGGCGACGATCAGGATCTGATCGTTGGCCGCAATGACGCCGGGCGGCGGATTGCGGGGAACCCGGGCGGGAAACACACCGGCAAAACGGGGTCCCGAGAAAAGCACCCAGCAGGAGTAGCTTCGAACTTCATCCAGACCGATCCATTCTCCCGAGACGAGCTCGACCTGAACGAGGTAGTTTTCTTCGTTTGCATCCAAGACGAGAATGTTGGTGACCGTGCCGTCCAGCAGCAGAAAACGGTCCATCAATCCATAGGCCGTTGCGGCAGCCTCGTCCAGCTGGCTCAGCGTTTTGATGGTGACGGAGAAGTCCGCTACCGCATCGAAATCTCCGGCGTCTATGGAAAAAACGGCGGGAGCCCACAGGATAAGAACAAGGAGGACGCCAATTGCACGTTTCATACCGGGAAGTTTAGATGCTTCCGCTCCTTAAGGTCAAGGATCGATTCTGCTGCCGGCAATCAGTCCGCTGATCTTTTCGAAGACCCGGGCCAACCGATCCGCCTCCCGTTGCTCCAGGGCTGCCCTTGTAAAAATATCCCTCAAGAATACCGACATCTCCCGGGGATCTCCCTGGGAGAAGAAGCCGATGTTGGTCAGGGATGCGATCATCAGGGAGACCAGAGCGTCTAGGTGCCTTGAGGATATCGGGAGAAACCCTTCGGCTTCCCGCGGTTCACTCAGACGGCGATGCATCAGATAGGTGATGATTTGGACCGCGTGGGACAGGTTCAGGGAGGGAAACCGAGGCGAGCTGGGGATTCGAACCGCTATATGACATCTGGCCAGGTCTTCGGCGTTCAATCCGGATGCTTCGTTGCCGAACACGAGGGCGCAGGTTCCCCGTCGGATCGAGGCGAGCCGTTCGGCAAGCTGTTCGGGAGTCAGGGCGAAATATTTTCGCCACTTCCCCCGGCGGCGGCTGAACCCCGCTACCAGCACCGAATCTTGAACGGCCTCTTCCAATGTTTCGCAGCGCACCGCCCGATCCAGCACATCCACGGCGTGAACCGCGGTGATCGCCGCCTCACTGCGATCGATCGTTTGATGCCCCACGATGTACAGGGTGCCGAAGCCCATGGTCTTCATGGCCCGGCACACGGACCCTATATTCTTGTTCTCCTTCGGTCGCACCAGTACAATCCGGATATTCCGAGCGGTCATTTCTGCTATCTTGTTTTTTTCAAGATACCGTTGTCAATACGCCCTGGAGAACCGATACATTGAACGAACGTGGGGATATCTCTGTTTTATATGGGAATTGTGATATATTCGAGGTGCTATCGGGGGGTTGAAAGGACCCGCATACTACCAATATTATCGTGAGGAACTGTTTGACAAGGGATCGAGTATTTGTATAATATTAATTCAAATTACACGGTGGTAGTCTAGTAATGATGAATAACGATATCGTACCGGGATTTGACGACGAAAAAGACGACAGCCTCAAGGTAAGACTTCAGAAGATAGACGAGGTCCCCGGCTGTCTTGTCCTCTACCTCACCGGCTATATCGACACATACAACTCCAACTATTTCCAGAAACGCGTATCGAAAACCATCGAATCGGGCTTCACCAGGTTGATATTCCACTGCGCCGGTTTGAACTACGTGTCCAGCACGGGCATCGGTTCTTTTACCTCCTTTCTGAAAGCCGTCAAGCCTCGCGGGGGGGACCTGGTTCTTTTGGAAATCCAGCCCAAGGTGTATGAGGTCTTCCAACTGTTGGGTTTTTCCCAGTTTTTCAACATCAAGGAGAACCTCGAGGAAGCCGTCGCCTTCTTTGCCCAAAAAGGGGAAGGCGCCCAAGCCGGTCCTTTTCCCAAGATCTTCAAATGCCCGATCTGCAGCAAGAAACTCAAGGCTACCAAGTCCGGACGGTTCCGTTGTTCCGAGTGCAAAACCATTTTGGCAATTGATAATGCCGGTCAGGTTTTGCTCGGCTGATATCCGTATACAACGTATCAAAAAGACAAATCTGGAACGTGAACCATGATTACGAAATCCCCCCAAGAAACAGGAGTTGGCTATGGGTGGCGAGGATAAGGTCCGTTCGTATCTGCTTAACCTTGGGCTGTCTTACGAAGAGGTCGGAGACGGTACCTTTCTGATCAACGATGAAGAAAAGGGTCTCAAGAATATCGTGGCCATGGTCAGCGAGCCCCTGGTCATTGTCCGGGTCAAGGTGATGGAAACGCCGAACAAGGATCGAGAGTCGCTGTACGAAGAACTGCTGCGCTTGAATGCGGAGGATTTGGTCCACGGAGCCTACGCCCTGGAAGGCGACCACGTGATCCTGATCGATACTCTGGAACTGGAAACCCTGGACTTGGAGGAACTGCGGGCATCCTTCGAAGCGATCGGGCTGGCTCTGGTCCAGCATTACAAGCTGCTCGGTCGCTATCGCGAGAAGAGTTAGGGAGGGTTGCTATGGGGCTGTTTAGTCGTTTTAAACGAGCCGTTAAATCCAATATCAACGATATGATCAGCAAGGCGGAGAATCCGGAGAAGATGCTCAACCAGCTTATCCTGGAGATGAACGAGCAGCTGATCGAGTCGAAGAAAACCGTGGCTGCGGCCATCGCCGATGAGAAGAGGATGGAACGCCAGATGGCGATGAACAGGGAGCAGGACGCTGAATGGGAGCGGAAAGCCATGCTGGCCGTCAAGGCGGGGCATGATGATATGGCCAAAGAGGCCCTCCTGCGCAAGCAGGAGTACGACAACACGGCCCGTCAGTATCAGACCCAGTGGCAGGCTCAACACGAATCGGTGGAGCAGTTGAAAAGCGCGCTGCGCCAGCTGCAGCAGAAGATCGAGGAAGCCCAACGCAAGAAGAACCTGCTCGTTGCCAGAGCAAAGCGGGCGGAAGCGCAGAAGCGGATGCAGCAGACCATGAGCAGCATGGCCGACACCTCTGCCTTCGAGGTCTTCGATCGAATGAGCGAGAAAGTCGAACAGATCGAAGCGGAAGTCGACGCCATGCGGGAGATCGAAGCATCGAGCGGCGGTGATTCTCTGGAGAGGCAGTTTCAGGCCCTCGAGGCTTCCGATTCTTCTGCGGACAAGCTTCTGGAAGATCTGAAGGCCAAAATGGCCCAGCTGGAAGACAAGACCGATAAAAACGAGAAAACGGAAAGATAGCCAGCCTTCTCTGTCCGTTGTCCTGGTATGCCAAGATCCGCTGTTGATCGAGCGGCTGAGGCTTCACAGTTCAAAAAATCCACTGATCTCGATAATCCCCTCGGCGGTGCTGCCGGCTCGAAGCGACTTCGACGCTGTCCTGCTCCCGGCGACCCTGCTGCTGGATCCTGCTTTTCCGAGGACCGAGGCGATCCATCGTCTCCGCGCTGCCGGCTGCAGCCTGATCTGCTTCGGGGCGGCGGAGCTGCTGCAGGGATGTTTTTTGGCCGGCTGCGACGAGTATCTCAGAGAACCCTGGTCTCCCGAGGAGCTGGAGTGGCGGGTCCGCAAACTCTGTAAAGACAGGGAGGCGCTGTATTGCTTCTCCTGGGGCAGATTTACTATTCAGAGCCAGACAATCGGCTCCCCGGCCGGGAGCTGTGCGTTGTGCGCGCAAGAGCAGAGCATTCTGCGGCTGCTGGCCGCGAACTCCGGAGAGCCGGTATCCAGGGAAGCTCTGTACTACGGAATCTGGGGCAGACCCGCCGCCGAGGGAAGCAGGGCGGTGGATATGCATATCGCGTCCCTGCGAAGGAAGCTCCGCGCGCTGTTTCCCGAGAGCGGGGCCTGCATCCGTTCGGTTCGGGGCGTCGGTTACCTGATCGTGAAGTAGAGGAGCTTTTACTCCTCGACCACCACCGCGGTGCCGTAGGCCAGGAACTAGGCGGCGCTCTGCATCATCATGGTGGTGGTGATTCTCAGGGCCACTACGGCATTGGCCCCGAGGGACGCCGCGTCTTCGCTCAGCCGATCCAGGGCCCGCTCCCTCGCTTCCGCCATCATCTTGGTGTAGTCTATGATCTCCCCGCCTACTATGTTTTTCAAAAACGCCATGAAGTCGTGGCCGAGATGGCGGGCCCGAATGGTATTGCCCCGTACCAGCCCAAGGGTTTTGAACTTGAAAGCCGTCACCGTATATACAGCCGTGGGAGGTGGATTAGTCAATCGAGCTCAGACGAAGTAAGGACGGGAAAGCTGATCCTCGATCCTGTCCAAGAGCTCTTGGAAGGTGAAGGGTTTTACCAGATAATCCGTGGCACCGGCCCGCCGGGCTTGGTCGATCGTAACAGAGTCCGATCGGGAGGAAATCATGATGACCGGGGTTTCCTCGTAATCCTCCAGATCCTTCAGCATCGAGCAGGCTTCGATCCCGTCGATTCCCGGCAGCGCCACATCGAGGATGACCAGATCGAAGCATTTGGCCCGGGCTTTCGCGTAGCCCTCTGCCGCGCTTGCCGCCGTATCGACGTCGAACCCTCTCTGGCGAAGGTTGAAGCGCAGCAGCGTTCCTACGGATGATTCGTCGTCGATGACCAGAACATCCATGACTCTATCACTTTACCCCGCAGTCGTAAAACTGGCAAGAATATCCATGCAGGATTTGCAGAATTTCCCACAGATCAGAGGATATTGGGGTTGGATTTCGACCTTCAGGCCTCAAAATTACGTTACTGAAGCAGCCCCACGATATGGTTGTTCAGGGTGATGCAGACCGTTACGAACACGATCGACACCATGGACATCAGCTTCAGCAGGATGTTCAGAGACGGGCCGGAGGTGTCCTTGAAAGGATCCCCCACCGTATCGCCCACAACAGCCGCTTTGTGGGGGTCCGAGCCCTTGCCCCCGTGGGCGCCCTTTTCGATGTACTTCTTGGCATTGTCCCAGGCCCCGCCGGAGTTGGCCATCATGATGGCCAGGACGAATCCGGTGG
>CAZPQC010000064.1:0-22435 GCA_964588525.1 uncultured Spirochaetaceae bacterium | reverse complement strand
ACTGTCGGCGTCGATGGCCGGGGGCTTGACCATGTTCATGCTGAGCTCCCTGTTCGTCGGAACCGTAGGGTACGTAACGGCGATTGTGGCCCAGTACTACGGAGCGAAACGCTACCCCCAGTGCGGGGAGGCGACCTTTCAATCGATCCTGATCGCCCTGCTCTGCTACCCGATCCTGCTGGCTTTGTCCCCTCTGGCGCGATATCTCTTTGTGCTGGCCGGACATGCGCCTCGGCAGATCGAGTTGGGATATTTGTACTTCCAGACCCTGGTCTTTGGATCGGTCTTTCTGGTGCTGCGTTACGCTCTGGCGGGCTTTTTCCTCGGCATCGGGCGAACCACGGTGGTAATGCTGTCGAACTTCGCCGGCATGCTGATCAACATTCCGGCCAACTACGTGCTCGTTTTCGGCAAACTGGGCTTTCCGGCTCTGGGTCTGCAGGGTGCCGCCATCGGCACGATACTGGGGAACGCGACGATCTTCCTGATCCTCCTGCTGTTCTACCTGCGGGGGGCGAATCGTACGCAGTTCGAAACGAACCGTTCCTTGAGATTTCGGCCCCAAATCATGCGTCGATTGGTGCACTTCGGTATACCCGCCGGTTTCGAGATGTTTCTGAGCGTAACCGCCTTCAACCTCTTCGTGCAGTTCATGCACTCCTACGGCACGGACGTGGCGGCCGCGGTTACGATCACCTTCAATTGGGACATAGTCGCCTTTGTTCCCATGCTGGGCATGAGTCACGCCACCACCGCCCTGGTCGGTCAAAACATCGGGGCGGGGGATCGCGAGGAGGCGAGGCGCTCGACCTACGTGGCCCTGCGGGTCGCCTGGGTGTATTCCGGGCTCATGGTTACGCTGTTCGTCTTTGCCACCCGTTATCTAGTGGGTGCCTTTGCCTCCGGGTTCGGGGCGGGGGCGGAAAACATCGCCTCTCTGGCGATCGTACTGCTCAGGCTGGCCGCGCTGTACACACTGGCCGATTCCGCACAGCTGGTGTTCACAGGAGCACTGAGAGGCGCCGGCGACACCCGTTGGGTAATGCGCATGTCGATCGGATTGCATTGGATTTTTTCCGGGATAGCGATCTTCCTGATCCGCTATATTCAGGCGGATCCGGTTACGGTCTGGCTGGTGTTCATCACCTTTGTCGTGGGCTTGGGAATCGTGATGTTTCTGCGTTTTCGCGGCGGCAAGTGGCAGCGCATCGAGCTGATCCAGCCGGCCGATGGCTGACGGATGGCTAGTTGCGCAGCTTGAGCTCTCCAGCTTCGACTTCGATGAACCGGGACACCGCCTCGACAAGCCCTTCGTTATCGTTCAATGCGAACAGATATCCCTCCCCCGTAGTCGCGATCAACAGCGCATCCCGGTCCTGCTCCATCACCGCCTGGACCCGGTCACCATTTTGCAGTCGATACGTCCCCACTTTGTAAGCCCCCAAGCTTACCCCTTCGATACGCCCGTGCACCTCATCATCTGCGCGAAGAAACGGGTTCACTCAATACATCATGTCGTGCGCAAATATTCAAGGATGTGGATCAATGCGGAAGAGGAAATGACGGAGTTGGGGTTCTATCGCCTCTTCAACTCCCGGTAGCGGGTTCTCATGGGCCCGGTGACAGCTTCAAAGTACAACCGATACCTCAGTGTTGTGCGCACCCGTTCGAGGTATCGCTTTCCCACCAGAAGCAGCCGGTCTATCCAATCGAGGATCTCGAGTACCAATTCCACGACAATCCGCCGGCCGTAGGCCACGCCGAGGGAATCCGTTACTCCGACAACCCAGCCGATGGTTCGCTCGAAAGCTCTGACGAGAACATTTACTAGATACAGTATGTTTTTGATTAGCATCGACAGATCCTCCTTCAGACTCCGGTGCTTTCTTCAGCTCTAAGCAAACCGCGAACCGTCAGATCCGATAATCGCAGACTCCGCAGAGGGATACCCCGCTGCTCTGACAACTCGCTCTCCGGAACCGGAAACAGGCGAGCCGCCAACTCCGGCAGCTCCCGGAGCTCGTGCTTGCAGGCGCCCTGAAATCCCAGGTTCATGGCCATGTGCAGGAGAGGAAAATCCAGATGGTTGGGCAGGCGCCGGAGCATCGACGACATCCGGGTAAACTGCTTCATAACCCAAAGCCTGCCGGCCTGAAGCTCGAAGGGAGACATATTCTTCGGTTGGAAGACAGTCGTCGAGTGGTCGTAGTAACGCCAGTCTTCGGTGAGCAATCGTCCCTCTTCCTTGAAACTCCGGAACACTTCGGTTCCCGGATAAGGTGTGAGCACGTTGATCGAAGCCGAACTGATGTGGTTTTTTTCGAGAAAATCGAGGGTATCCGCAAAAGAGTCTCTTGTGTCGCTGTCGAAGCCGAAGATCATGGAGGCATGAAAGTAGATACCAAAGTCTCTTATTTTCCGGACAGCCTCGCCGATCTTGTCTATCTCTTTGATCGCCTTGCGCATCCGGTTCAGCTGAGTCTGGGATACGCTCTCCAGACCGAAGAACAACCCCTTGCAGCCGCTCTGGCTGGCCAGCCGCATCATCTCCTCGTCCTTGATGAACGACAGGGATGCCTGTCCGACCCATTTGATCTTCAGCGGCTTGATGGCCCGAAACAGCTGTTTGGCGTACACGGGATCACCGATGATGTTGTCGTCGAGAAAGATGAAGATCCTGCCGCCGGAATCTTCAATGTCCCGAACCACATTGTCCACGGGCACATGCCTGATCCGGCGCCCGAAGATATCGTGTACACAGCAAAACTCGCAGTTGTAGGGGCATCCGCGGGTAGTCATCACCGGGACGACGTCGAAGAGTCTCTTTTTCGTATTTCTGCGGTTGCCCATGCCGATATAACGATCCAAGGAGGGATAGGGCTTGTGATACAACTTCTGCAGCCTCCCTGCCTTGGCGTCCGCCACCACCTGCTCCCACACCCCCTCCGCCTCGCCCACCACCACGGCGTCACAGTGCTGCAGGGCTTCGTCAGGCAACAGGGTTGGGTGCACTCCCCCGAGCACCACGGAACGGCCACGCTTCCTGTACTCACGAGCCAGCACGTAGGCCCGGGTGGCATTCGACGTCATACAGCTGATTCCCACCAGATCGCAATCTTCTTCCAGGTCTATGGTTTCCAACTCCTCTTCTAGGATGCGCACTTCGTGTTCAGGTGGAGTCAGACCGGCGATCAGGTGTAGCGCGAGTTGCGGAATCATGAGGAATTTCGACTTCTTGAATTGAGGGTCCTTACACGGGGAAACTAGCAGAATTTTCATTGGCTGCACCACCTGTCGTTGTAGGGAGAGGGATGGGCTCCCCCTGGATTAGCGCAGGTTTTATTTGACAGACGGTGCTCAGCCTGACAGGGGGTGGGATACTCTTCTGGAGGAATCCCCGGTATTTCTAGCAGGACTTAAGTCAAATGCTCCGAAAGTACCTATACTCTCAAATAAGACCGTACCGACCAAGAATAACGCAGATAACCGGATAATTCAAGTAGCTGACACGCCATGTGACTGGCGCGCCATGGGGGCATGCCACCCGCGGCGCGCCTCCGGTTGCTGCAAACTATGATTGACTTATCTCAATATATACAGTATTTTCCGTAGCAGTACATTCAGCTACGGGTCTCCTGAAGGAAAAATGAAAAATGAGGCCCGATCATTCCGAGTTTGCGATTCGTACCGGCAGGGTAAACCGACCAGACGCACGTTCTGCTCCTTTGACGGTCCTTCAGCAAATGAGATGATGATGAATTTCCCTAGGAGGAGAACATGAACAAAAAACTCTACGTGGGCGGCTTGCCCTACTCTGTTACGGACGAGCAACTGACGGAGCTCTTCGAACCCCACGGGACCGTGGAATCTGCAAAGGTCATCACGGACCGATACACCGATCGTTCGCGGGGTTTTGGCTTCGTCGAGATGAGCACTCAAGCCGAGGCCGAGGCCGCGATAGCAGCCCTCAACGGCACCGAGCTGGAGGGACGCAGTCTGACGGTGAACGTCAGCAAACCTCGGGAGGATCGCTCCCGCAGCGGCGGCGGCTCACGAAACCGCTGGTAATCCCAGAGCCGACACTGTTATAGATCAATAGGGGTCAGGTCGGTTTGGCCCCTTTTTTGTTTATCTCAAAAAAAGCATCCCGCTGCGGAAGGGGGTAAAACTCCGTCTCGCCGGGAACCATCCGGTAGCGACCGTCTCTCCAATCGGATTTGGCCTGCTCGATTCGCTCTTTTCTGGAGGAGACGAAATTCCACCACATATAGCGTTTGCCTAAAGGGGTTCCGCCGATCAAGGCGATGCGACTATCCTGCAGGGCAGTCAGACGAACATCGGCTCCCGGCTCGAACACGACCATGCTGCGTTCGCCGAGCTCGATGTCCCGCAGACCCAGGGCGCCGGAAACCAGATAGACCCCCCTCTGTTGTACCTCGGTGGGGAGGGAAAGAACGCAGCCCCGGGGCAAATCCGCCTCTGCGTACAGGGTCGGAGAAAATGTCTTCACCGGTGAACGCAGTCCAAAGGCCGAGCCGATCATAACCCTCAGGCCGGCGCCGGCGATTGTCCTGTGAGGCAGGTCCCCGTCCGGATAGTGATAGAAGGCTGGCTCGGTTTCCTCGACTTCCTCCGGCAGGGCAAACCAGAGCTGCAGTCCGTTCATCCGGTGCCCGGCATCCCGCAATTCGGGGCCGGTGCGCTCGGAGTGAACGATCCCGCGGCCCGCCACCATCAGGTTTACAGCACCGGGTGTGATGGTCTGAACACTCCCGATAGAATCCCGATGAACGATTTCCCCCTCGAACAGGTAGGTAACCGTAGCCAGGTTGATGTGGGGATGGGGAATGACATCCACACCCCTGCCCGGCGCAAAGGTCGCCGGTCCCATATGATCGAAAAACACCCACGGCCCCACAGCCTGTACCCCTGCGGCCGGCAGGCTGCGGCGTACGGTAAAGCCGCCCAGGTCCACCACCCTCGGTTGGATGATCCTCTCGATCGGCGGGGGAAAAGTGTGTGATGCCTTCATGTTCTCCTCCACCGAGCACTGTACCCGCTGTTGGATTTTCAAGCAAGACGCAACAGGGACGCCGCGCTCGAAAGCGCCGGGCTCGGCGGAAACTGTACAAGACCACGGAAGGGGGATAGAATTGGGCTGATGTCTTTCCTGGTCATCGAAGACATCAGTTTGCCAACCCTGGTTCTGATTATTTCAGGGGCCGCCCTCTGTCTGCTCAGCTACAGCCTGCGTCTGGCTGCCCACGTCATCAGCTACACCGGGGGCTCCACCGTTATCAACTTTCGGCTGATCCTCATCGTGACTTTTCTCGGCTACTTCGGCTGGGGCTTTTGGAGCGGCAACGATCCGGTCAAAATGAATATACCCTCCTCGGTATCCATTCCTGTCGGGGTGACTCTGACGGCTGTGGGATTGGGTTTGTTTCTGTACTCGGAGCTCGAGAAGCACGGGGTTGGGGATGCGGACGAACTGGCGAGTACGGGCATCTATTCGAAAATACGCCATCCGATGTACATCGGCCTGGTCCTGCTTCACCTCGGATGTCCCCTGATTTGGAAGAGTTTCATAGCCTGTCTTTCCACGATCCTCTGGGCGGGTATCATTTCCGTCTGGACTCATTTCGAAGAGAAGAACCTGGAACGACGCTTCGGACAGAGGTATATCGACTACAAGAAACAAACCTGGTTCTGAAGCGTTTCTAGTATCTGTCCTTGAACCTGTGGCGGATCTGCTTCTCCCACCGCCGCCCCTCTCGGCGGCGCAGCTTGTAGCGGTCCTGGCTTGTAAGAGCCTCGCTTCGCGACAGCTGTTCCAGCTCCCGCTTCTGTTTGAGATAGCTGCGCAACCGCGCCGGATCCAGCTTCCCCGCAGCTATCTGTTCCTGAACGGCGCAACCGGGTTCATCCCCATGGCCGCAATCGCCGAATCGGCACCGCTGGGCCAGAAGCTCGATCTCGGCAAAGGTGTCTCCGACACGCTCCTCCTGGGCCCAGAGCTGCAGTTCCCGCATGCCCGGATTGTCGATCACCATTCCTCTTCCGGGAATCGGGAACAGCTCGCGATGCGTGGTGGTATGGCGTCCCTTACCGTCACTGCGCAGATCCCGGGTTTCCTGCGCGTCACGACCCAGCAGACGGTTGATGAGGGTGGATTTCCCCACCCCGGACGAACCGACGAAGGCCACGGTTTTCCCCTGCTCGAAGTACGGGTCCAGCTGTTTCAACCCCTCACCGCTCAGGGCGTTTGTGCAGATCACCGGCAGATCAAAGGATACGGTCCTGAGGTTCAGCAGCTTGATCTCCAGATCCGGACAGAGGTCGACTTTATTCAGGACGATCACCGGCTCCGCCCCGCCCTGGTAGACCGCCGAGAGGTAGCGTTCGATTCGACGCAGGTTGAAATCCCTGTCGAGCCCCGAGACCAGAAAGACCGTGTCGACATTGGCGCAGATTAGCTGCTCCTCCACCTTTTCCCCCGCCGCTTTGCGGGAAAGCCACGTTCTTCGCGGCAGGGTGAAATGGATGATGACCGTACCGGGGTTGTCGGCGTCCAGCGGATCGATCCGGATCCCCACCCAATCACCGGTTGTGGGGAAATCGGCGGGGAAGCGGGCCTGATAGTGAAGCCGTCCGCTGACCTGCGCCTGGTACTCTCCGCGTTCGCCGATCACCCTGTACAGCTGCCTCTGTGCATAGATCACCCGTGCCGGCAGGCAGGAATGATCCGCATCGAGCTCTTCGAATTGTTGTTTGAATCCGGCATCCCAGCCGAATTGCTGCAGATTCATGTTCTATACCTCCGTACTCCTTCACGAGAACGATGAGACCGGTCTCGAAAGCGGAATTACAGAGGATCGTCGTATGGGCTTTGATTCGCTTAGTGGAGAAACCGCCCCCTGCAGGATCCGCGATCGAGGTTTCTGAAAACGGCTGTGAGCACTATGTCCCTCATAAACACATTCCTCCTCGAAATCGTATTGCCCGCAGGATAGACCCGAGTTGGGGGTAATCCAAAATTACACGGGAGCGGCGGATATTGTCAAGTGCTTGTGCAGGGCGGATTCTGGCTGTATCTCATCCTCTCGGGACTATTTCTGATTCTGGCTGTTGTCTATCTCTGCAACCTGAGCCTCAAGCGCTGAGCGGATCACAGGGGAACTGCAGCGCCCGCATCTGGAGCCCCTAGGAGCGGAAGGCCTCGATAAAGCCGTCGGCGTAGATCTGCTTGTTCATCACCAGCTCGGCCGTGAGCAGGGCATCGACCAGATCCTGGTCGGTCACATCGCAGATCACCGCATCCAGCCCGTTAGCCACCAGCATCACGGCAAAGGTGCGGTTTATCAATTTCTTTTTGGTCGTGCCGTTGGAGATGTTGGACAGCCCGCACACGATGTGGGGCGGAGGATCGCTGAACAGCTTGAACTGGTTGGCCGCCCCCAGGATCTCCCGGGCCTGCTCCTGCATGTACTTGAGGGGCATGACGATTGGATCGAGAAACAGCTGCTCCGGGTTGATTCCGAACTCCATGGCTTTGGCCAGAAGCTTTCCGGCATTCTCCACCCGCTTGTCCGCGCTCTTGGGACTCCCCTCCTCGTCCATCACCAGTCCGATGATCGAGGCGCCGGCTTGAGCCACGATGGGGAACATGACCTCCATCTTCTCATCAACGGCGGTGGTGGAGTTGATCAGGGGCGGTTTCTTGCACAGGGGCACCGCCTCTTTGAGCATCGAGGGCTTGTTGGTGTCGATGGAGATCGGCAGATCCGAGGCGGCCTGAACCTGCTCGATCATCCAGCACAGATCCTCCGGCTTGCTCGACACCGCTCCCAGGTTCACATCGAGATAGGTGGCGCCGGCTTTGGTCTGCTTGACCGCCCATTCTTTGAGCACGTCGGCGTCCTTGTTCGTAACCGCGGCTTTGACGTCCTTGAAACCCGTATTGATCCGTTCTCCGATGAAGATCATAACTCTTTCCTCCTATTACAAACTTTTGAGCCGGGAGCGCTGTCGCGCAGCTACAGCCCGGAAATCATCAGCTAAGCAAACTGCTCGATCGTGGCCTGAACGTTCTTGATCGCTTCCGGGTGGGCCATGATCAGGATGTCCGCTCCGGCCTGCAGGTACACCGAGGCGCAGGTGGCTTCCCACATCGGTCCGCGTTTGGCAAGCTTTCCCCAGCCGGGAAGCACGTCTTCATCCACCACCGCTTCCTTGATGCGCCAGACCTCCCCCCCGACATCGCAGAGCTGCGGGCAGGCCATGAGCTTGTCCCCCTTCAGACCGGCAATGCGGGCCCGCTCCAGGATCGTGTACACGTAGTCGAAACCGTAGCCCAGGGCCGCCGTGGTCTGAAACATCACCACATCCTTGAGGTCGAAGCCCGCATCCTGGAGCAGGATGTTGACCTGCTTGCCGATGTTGATGTCCACCGGCGCCTCTGCGATGATCTTGTGCTTGTCGGACTTGCAGATCGCCACCACGGTCCGGTAGTTGGTCTCCTTGGCGGAACCGAGCAGGCAGTTCTCGCCCTTGGCCGCCTGGGAACAGTCGGGAAGAACCAGGTTGTCCTTCTCGTCATCCCCGCAGCCCCAGAGAATGAGAGGCACGTCCACGGCCTTGAGCACCTCTTCGACTACCTTGGCACATGCCTCCGGGGAGGCGTCCTTGCCTGCAGGGGCGGCGCCGATCAGCTTGAGGTTGATCAAGTCGACCTTGTACTCCTGCACGCATTTCTGGGCCCATTCGGTCGGAGACTCGATCTCCTTGCCGATCGCCTGCTTCAACACATCAGGCCAGTCCGGGGGCGTGTCGGCCACGAAACCCGCAATCACGGGTTTGTGGGGAAGCTCCCCCTCGAAGGTGAGAAAGGGAAGGGTTGTCTGGCCCCCCACCGTCACCGTCTTGGCCCGCGTTCCCCCCTGGTCCTTGGTTGCACCGATAGTGACGGTGTTGATGGGGGCTGTCCACTTTTCAATTACCTCAGGAATTTGCATCTTCTCCTCCAACAGTCTCGATGATGGTCTGAATGGTCTTCATAATAGGGGAACCGTTGAGATTTTTCAAAGGTTCCCCCTGAAATATGGCTTCTTCGAGCTCGGGATCATAAGGGATGTCGATCAGATGGGGAATCCGAAACGTTTCCAGGCGCCGTTTGAACACCTCCATCCTGGCATCGGGAATCATATTGGTAATTATGTACTTCCGGCGGATCCGGGCTTCCAGATCTTCGGTTATGGCCTGGATCTTCTCCGCCGAGTGAAGGGACAGGGGATTGTCACTGACCACGACCAAAAGGGCGTCGACATTTCGGGTCGTACGGCGGCTCAGGTGCTCCAGTCCCGCTTCATTGTCCATCACGACCCATTTGTAGGACGGAGTCAGATCGTCCGAGAATTTTCGGATCATGTTGTTGAGAGCGCAGTAACAGCCCGAACCCTCCCCCCGTCCCATGGTAATCAGGTCGAAGCCGGCGGCCTCCGCGATGATCTGGTGCAGCCCCGCCTCCACGTAGCTGGCCTTGGTCATTCCGGCGGGCAGCCGCTTCATGGCATCGAGCACCTCCTCCCGCAGATCCCCGATGGACTGCTCCGGCTCGATCCCCAGGAGATCCCCCAGATTGCTGTCCGGATCCGCATCGATGGCCAGCACCGGACCCTTGTTCTTCAGAACCAACTGGGTGATCAGCAAGGCGGCGATCGTGGTTTTTCCGGTTCCCCCTTTTCCGGCCACGGCTATGCTTTTAGGCACGGGTTCTGCTCCCGTGAAACAGCTCGATATCCGTGTGGGGTAAAAACATCGCTTTTTGGAACTCCTCCACGTAGTCGTTGGCGCCCATCAGATCGTAGTAGGTGGTGTCCTCCCGGATCTTTTCGATCTTGTACAGCGCCTCCTTGTAAAAAGCCACCATTTTTGCACCTTTGATCGACGTGTTGCCCACAAACTCGAACCTGCTTCTCTCGATGTCGGGGATCAGTCCGATCGCGATGGAGTGCTCGATGTTTATGTAGGAACCGAAGGCGCCGGCGATGCAGAAGCGTTGGATATCGTCGAAGGTGAGGTCCAGGCGACGCAGCAGGATCTTCATGGCTGCGAAGATCGCCGCCTTGGCGGTAATTACGTTCTCGATGTCGGACTCGCTGATGAAAACCGGATGCCCGGTGCCGGTCTCCCTGCCGTCGGCGATGATGTAGCGCTTCAACCCCTCCACGGTTTCCACCCGCGGTTTTTCCTCCTCCACGAAGACACCGGAGCGGTTGATGTAGCCGAGCTCCAGCAGCACGGCTACCGCATCGATGATCCCGGATCCACAGATGCCCTTGGGCCGCTTGTTGTCGATGGTCTGGTATTTGATCGCGCTCTTTTCCAGGTACAGTTTTTCCACGGCTCCAGCCTCGGCCCGCATGCCGCAGTCCACGCTGGCTCCCTCCAGGGCCGGCCCTGCAGAGGCGGAGGCGGAGACCAGCCATTCCCGGTTTCCGATAACGACCTCCCCGTTGGTACCCACATCCAGCAGCAGACTGAGCTCCTCCCCCTCGTTCATCCGGGTGGAGAGGATTCCGGCGGTGATATCGCTGCCGACCCAGGCGCTGACCGCCGGCAGGCTGTACAGCAAACCGCGGGGGTTGATATTCAGCCCGACTTCCACGGCTCGTAGCGGCGGAGGAGACACCGTAGCGGCCACGTAGGGATTCCGGCGGATGTTCCTCGTGCACAAACCCAGGAGGAAGTGACCCATGGCCGTATTTCCCGAGCAGACCACGGCGCTGATGTCCTTTAGCCTGATGGTGTTGGAATCGGCCATCTGGTCGATCAAGCCGTTGATGTCCTCCACCAGGAGCCGCTGCAGCTCCTCCACTCCCTTCTGCTCGGCGGTGATCATCCGCCGGGTTACCTCCCGCCCGTAGATCCCCTGGGAGTTGAAGCAGGCCCGGGCGTCCACGGTTTCCATGGTATTGGTATTCAACAGGTGAGCCACGATCGTCGTGGTTCCCATATCGACCACGACCATGTAGTTGTGCTCGGTTGTGTCGCCGCCCTCTATGTTCATCACCTCGGCGATGTCCCGCCGAAGTCCCACGGTAGCGGTGATTTTGTAGTCGTTCTGACGGAGCATCTCGGGAAGGTTCTTGATGATCTTCAAACCCATCTGCATCGAGCGGTACTTGAGGATTCTGCGAATTTCATCGTCCACCCGCTGGTGATCCGCCATGTTGTTGGCCAGATCCGGCTTCTTGAGCTCCATATAGACCTTGGTAACCAGAGGGGCGGGTACCAGATCCTTCTCATACTCCCAGCCTTCACTGAGATCGCGGAACCTGGTCGCGTCCTTGGCGGCTACCAGCTTCTCCTTGGCCCAGGTCTCCTCCGGAATCTCCACCACCAGGTTATCCTCGACCGGGGTTTGACAGGCCAGCACGAAGCCGCGGCGGATTTCATCCCGGGTCAGTTTGGCCGAGACCCTGCCGGTGACCTTGCCCTTTGAGATGATCATCTTGCAGCGGCCGCAGATCCCGTCGCCGCCGCAGAGGTTGTTGATCGTGATTCCGGCGCGCAGGGCTGCTTCAAGCAGACTGGTATCCGCCTCGACTCGTACCGATTTGTTCTGAGGAATGAAGGTAACGGAGTAGGTGGACATACTTTGACTGATTCCCGTTCTCTAAAATTTTATTCGGGCTCCGACTGCCGAATCCGCGGCGTTTTTTCTTACCCCACTAGAAGTTGGGCCACTTCTGCAAGAAGGCCGGTATCTCCCTGGCGGACTCCGGTCCGATGATCACCTCTTCCCACTCCGAGGTGTCTTCGATCTCGGCCCTGAAGATTGGAAGCAGACCCGGAATTATCAGCTTTCGGTGTTTGACCTTGTCGGACACCTTCTGCGCCGCAATGGTTTTCACCACAGCTTCCGCCGAGATCTTGTCCCCGGCGTAGGCATTCAATACGCCGAGACCTTCGGTGTCGACCACGCAGATATAGGCCGGTACCTTGCTTCGTTCCACCTCTCCGGCCACGCTGAAGTAGGTAAGGGAGAAGTTCGTGGTGAACATCACCGGGGAGTTCTCGCCGGGACCACCGATTTCGTACAACTTGGCCTCCACCGTGTTGGGCACCTGGGGATCGGTATATACATCCTGGACCGTGACCATGATCGGCAGCAGCTCCCACGGTTCTATTCCGTTGACAATGACGATCCCCGCATACTTGGCGGCAAACACCCCGCCCAGGATTCCCTCCATATCGGGAGAGCTCGCCTGCATTTCGATCATCGAAGGGTAGCCCAGGGGCCGAAATTGCTTTTTCAATGCCGCCCTGCGGGCAATGTTCATATCTCTGATCGTCTGGCCGCCGTTGCTGGAGAAGCTCAACACCAGATCCTCCGCTCCTTTGTCTTTGGCCTTGCCGGTGAGATCGGCCAGCTCCTCGAGGTTCTTTCCCCCGACGGCCAGAGGCAGCTTGGCGGCTCCCGCGATCTCCGCCAGGGCCTCGACATTCGAGGCGTCAGCCTTGTAGATCATAGGTTTTTGATCTTTGATCGCTTCCGCCGCAGCCTTGAGCGCGTCGGCTTTGCCGCCCACCAGGATCAGGGGAATCTCGCTCTTCGCCGCAGCCAGCTTGGCCCGTCCGGCGGGATCGGCCGTTTCCACCTCCACGGCACAGAGGGCAACCCTCAAGGTCGCGCCGACGCGGGGGAATCTGCTCTTATTGGCCCGCTCTATCATGGCCCCCGCATCTTCGTCGGAAAGCGTTGCGGGAATGCGGATCGCGATGCCGGTGGGGCGATGAAACTTCTCTTCATGGCGGAACATCACGGTTTCCTGTCCGATTTCGAAGATCTTTCCCTCCGGCCCGATCTTGATCAGACGAATGGGAGGTGCGGAGGCGTCGGAGAGAGTCTCCTTGCCCTCTTCGGAAATGTGAGGGCAATCGGTCAACGCCCGCTGCTTGGCCGCTACTTGCATGGCGAAGGCCATGCAGGTCGGCAGACCGCAGTCCTTGCAGTTGGTTTTGGGCAAGCTCTTGTAGATCTGCATGCCTGTTAGTGCCATAAACTTCTCCTTCTGCTGTTATTCTCTCTGCTGTTATTCTCTGTCTCGCTTTGGCCGGGAGAGGCACCGAGCTTAAAACAACGATTCCATCTCCAGGGCCGGATGTGACACCTTGGTGAGGTACTCCACCAGCTGATCCGGCATCTCCGCGTCTTTCTCCGTGGCGATCTTATCCCACAGATCGGTCAGACCCTCCTTCTCCAGCTGGGGTTTCATTCGCTCGGCGACCTCGTCCTTCAGCTGCTTGGTCATCCACACGATGCGCTTGTGCCCGCCCTCACCGGAGATGAACTTCGGGCTGGAGATGTACAGCTTGCCGATTCCGGTGAAACCAGGGATCTGCTGCCCCCCCCCGACCTGGCCGGCCAGGGAGGAGAAGGTCATTCCGATCGGGGTCATTCCCGTGAAATCCCGGTCCACGATCATGATCCCGTTGGCCTCGGGCACCACCGCGGCGATGCACTCGAAACAGCCGCAGGAGGTCATAGGCTCCTCCATTATGGCGTAGGCGTTGAACTTCTTCAAGTTTCCGTTTGACTTGACATCGATGTAGGCGTTGATGTTCGTCCACTGACCCTTCACAGGGTCGATTACCGTCCCCTTCTTGACCGGCTCGTTGGGCCCGTGCGCGTCGATCTGATGGGAAGCCTTGCAGTCCAGCCAGGTGTAGGCCCCGCACAGACCCAGGCGCTGAGGGGTGACGATGCACACGTGGTTGGGAGCGTAGGACTGGCAGAGGGTGCAGGAGTAGTACTCCTCCACATCCTCATCGGTCATGGAGCCGACCTTGTCATCGCGGTTGCTGTACACCTCTTTGGCCTCTTCGACCAGCTCGGCCACCTTGGCCTTGTCCGTGTAGATCCTGACCTGGACCCGGTCCACGATCTTGGTGAAATCCTCGTGCATCTTGGCGACCAGGATCTCCCCTAGATCCTTGATCTTGAAGCCCTTCCCCGCCGCTTCCTTGGAGATCCGCACCCAGACTATCGAGCGCTGTCCCATGTGGAAGATCCCGTGGGCGCAGGAGATGAACTCGTGGATGCGGCGCTCCAGAACGCTCTCGAAGTCCTCCTGGAACTCCCGGCCGGCCACTTCTACTGTGATCCCAAGAGGATAGGCCTCTCCCTCCTTCATCTGGTCGATCTCCGGACCGATCACCTCGATCTTGCCGTCCTCCACCTGGTCCATCGGTCTCATGCGCAGCAGCTCGAAGGCGTCGGTGTACTTTCCGCCGAACTGCACGTGCATGTCCTCCTTACGCACCCGCTCTCCTTCGAAACCGGCACCGTAGGGCACGGGAATGGGGATCTCCTCGATCTTGATGGTCAGTCCGCGCAGTTCGATAGCCCGGCTGATGATCTCATCCAGCTTGATGCCGGAGATGACGTGCTCGTAGGTGCAGATCCCCGTCGGATGGATCTCCGGGATGGAGACGTCTGAAATAACGGGAAAGCCGAAGTTGATCGCCCCGGCCGCGGTGGCGTACTTCTCGTCGGTGATCAGCTGACCGTCGTCCAATCCCTTGGCCTTGCTGTCCGCCCCTAAAGCCATGACGAAAGCGTGGACCCGCTCCTTGTTGTACAGGAGGATCTCCCGGGCGGCTTTCATGTCCCCGGCTTCCACCCCCCCGAAGGTCATGGCCGAGCGGGCGGCGAAGTTCAGGGCGTGGATGGCCGCGGTGATCTCCTTGCCGTAGGGAACGGTGAAGGTGTCCCAGCTCATCTCCACCCCCTCCTCGTGGAGCTGTTCGGCGATGGCTTTGCCGTTGGTATGTCCGGCCATGAACACGAGGATGTTCCGGGCCTGGAAACCCTGGATCAGCTCCACGGCCTCGCTGTTCTTCTTCGTGCAGCCGGCGATGGCCACGAAGCCGGGCATCCGTCCATCGACAAGCTTGATGCCCTGCTGGCGCAGGATGTTGTCGCCGGTGAATCCCAGCCAGATGCCTTCAGCGGGGCTCCCGTTCACGTACCTGAGGCTCTCGATAATCTCCTCGGCGATCAGGGTGGCGACGCCGGAATCGAGGGTTTCCCCGAGGTAGGGAAGCCACAGATCATGGTCGGGAATGCGCCCCAGGAGTTTCTTGGCCTCCTGGAGGCTCTCCTCCAGATCCCCGATCTTCTGCACCTTCTGCCCCAGGAACAGGAGCATAATCGGCAGATAGTAGGCCGTGTTGGGATAGGCAACCTGGGAATCCTTCCCTTTGGATTTGATCATTTTTTGGAGGTCTTCCTCCGCCCGGGCGACCATGGCATGGGCCCCGCGGATTGCTGCAGTGGCGATGATCTTGGACATCTCTTCAAGACTCCTTTCTGGATCTAATTATTAACTTCGTTAACCTGTATTTTTTCGAGAGGGATCACGCTGTCCTCCCCTGCTCCGAACCCGAGTGCTTTGGCCGCGTGTTTTCTGCGGCACTCGGGACAGAGCCGGGCCAGGTGCCGGAACTCCTCCCAATCTATCTTGAGCCGGTCATTCATGGCCTGGGCCACTGGAACACTCACCATGCGGATCCCGCACTCCTCGCAGACCAGCAACTTGGAGCGGCTCTTGAACGGAGAGATCTCCGCCTCTCCTGTATCCGTGTGGATGCGTACCTGGATCGTGCCCACCGGGCAGATCGCGGCACAGGCCCCGCAGGCGATGCAGGTCTCCGAGGCCTGGCGAAACGGTGCGGCCACCGCCCGTTCCACGCCCCGGCCGGCGAAGCCGATGGCCGAAGCCCCGATCACCTCCTCGCAAACCGACACGCACAAGCCGCAGAGGATGCAGTTGCGCTGGCTTTCGGTGACCGTGGGGTATGGGGTGCCTCGTACACCCATTCGGGCAGCCAGCTCCTGCAGCTCCCCGGAGTCGGGAGCGCGGGCCAGAAGCAGCTGCATCACCCCTTTGCGGACCTGGGCGGCCCGCTCGCTGGAAACGCTCACGGTGATATCCCGCCGCACCGGGTAGTTGCAGGCCGTCACCAGCCTGCCCGGAGCCCCGTCATTCCCGAGGATCTCCACCATGCAGATCCGGCAGACTCCCAGGCTGGGAACCGTGGGATGATAGCAGAGGGTCGGTATCCATACATGGGCCTTCCGGGCGGCCTGCAGGATCGTGGACTCGTGAGGCACTGTTACGGTTTTTCCTTCTATCGTTACTGTAGGCACTCGCTGTAGCCTCCTTACACCTTCATCACCGCGCCAAAGGGGCACTTTTCGAAACAGGTGTTGCACTTGGTGCAGATCGCCTGATCGATCACGTGGGGAGCTTTGCGCTCGCCGCTGATCGCCTCTACGGGACAGTTCTTGCGGCAGATTCCGCAGCCCGTGCAGCTTTCCGGATCGATCTGGTAGATGAACAGCCCCTTGCATTCCCTGGCCGGACAATGCTTGTTTAGGATGTGCTCCTCGTACTCCCCGCGGAAATACCTGAGGGTGGACAGTATCGGATTGGCCGCGGTCTTGCCCAGAGCACAGAGCGACCCTTCGCTCAGCAGCTCGGCCAGGACATGCAGGCTGTCCAGGTCTTCCAGCTCTCCCTCCCCCTTGCTGATCCGATCGAGGATGGCCAGCATCTGGGCGATCCCCTCCCGGCAGGGAGTGCACTTGCCGCAGGATTCGCTTTTCAGGAATCCGAGGAAGTACTTGGCCACATTCACCATGCAGGTGTCCTCGTCCATGACGATCATACCGCCGGAGCCCATCATCGAACCCAGCCGGGTGAGCTCATCGAAATCCACCGGGGCGTCCAGCTGCTCAGCCGGGATGCAGCCCCCCGAAGGTCCTCCGGTCTGGACCGCCTTGAAGGCCTTGCCGTTCTGCACCCCGCCGCCGATATCCTCGATGATGCGGCGCAGGGTGATCCCCATGGGGACCTCCACCAGCCCGGTGTTGGTGATCTTGCCGACCAGGCTGAACACCTTGGTCCCCTTCGAGCCCTCGGTGCCGATGGCGGCGAACTCACCGGAGCCCATGCCGATGATGGCCGGCACATTGGCCCAGGTTTCCACGTTGTTCAGCACGGTGGGCCGGCCGTTCAAACCGCTCTCCACCGTATGGATATACTTGGCCCGGGGCTCTCCGGTTCGTCCTTCCAGGGAGGCCATCAGCGCGGTCGACTCGCCGCAGACGAAGGCTCCTCCCCCGCGGTTGATGCGGATATCGAAGGAAAAACCGCTGCCCAGGATGTCTTCCCCCAGAAAACCGAACTTCCGGGCCTGATCAATGGCCAGCTTCAGATGCTCCACGGCCAGAGGGTACTCGTTTCGCACGTAGATGTAGCCCCGGGAGGCCCCGACCGCGTACGCCCCGATGATCATGCCTTCGAGCACACCATGGGGATTTCCCTCCATCACGGAACGATCCATGAAGGCGCCGGGATCCCCTTCATCCCCGTTGCAGATCAGGTAGCGGATCCCATCCGGGCTTTCAGCCCGGCGGCAGCTGCGCCACTTGCGGGCCGTGGGAAACCCTCCTCCGCCGCGGCCGCGCAGTCCCGCCTTCTCCACCTGGTCGATGATACTTTCAGGCTCCATCGAGCCGAGAGCCCGGCCCAGGGAGGAATACCCGCCCACGGCGATGTAGTCGTCGATGCTGGTGGGATCGATATGCCCGTTGTGCTTGAGAACGATCCGTTTCTGTACGTTGTAGAAGGGGATTTCCGCCGGGGTTTTCACCTTCTCCTTGGTCTTGGGATCCTCGTAGAGCAGCCGCTCCACGACCCTCCCCCCCAGGACCGTTTCCCGAAAGATCTCCGCCACATCCGGCTCCTCCACACTGTGGTAGAGGATTTCCCCCGGATCGATCACCACGATGGGTCCCAGCTCGCACAGACCGTGGCAGCCCACGTGCTTGGACTCGATCACGACATTGCCGCCGTTGCCGCTTCCCGCCTGTGCGGAGGCCGCAGCGGCTTCGCAGAACAGCTCGTACAAACGGCGGGAGCCCTTGGCAGCACATCCCGTTCCGATACAGACACGCACGATCCGGCTGTTTTTCTTGGTCTTCTTTACGAGCTTGTCACGGTAAGCCTCGAGCTCCTTGGGGCTATGGATGATCTTCCGGACTGCTGCTGTTGCCGTGGCCACTTAGCTCCCCTCTCCTCTGCTCTCCGTCGCCGGAGCAGCGGCGGGCCCGGTCTCTTCCGGAGACAGACTTTCGAGAATTTTCAGCGCCGATTCCGGAGTGACTCCGTCGTAGTACTTGCCGTCTACGATCATCACCGGAGCCAAGGCGCAGGCGCCCACACAGTTCACCGCCTGAAGGGTGAACAAGCGGTCGGAGGTGGTACCGCCCGGCTCGATCCCGTACTCATCGCAGATCGCCTCGGATATCCGGGGAGAACCTTTCAGATAACAAACCGTACCCATGCACAGGGTCACTTCGTGAGCACCCTTGGGGGAGAGCCTGAAGGAGGAGTAGAACATCGCCACCCCGTACACCCGGGTCAACGGAATCTCCAATTCGGCGGCTATTTCCCGCAGCTGCTCCGCGGGAAGATAGCCGTACTCGGCCTGCAGATCCTGCATCATGGGGATCAACATGCCCGAATCACCCTCATAGCGTTTGATGATCTGTGCAACAAGCTCTTTGTCCATGTTTCAATCCAATCTAAATCACCTCTAAGGTGACTTCTTTGCCTCTGCCGCGCAGCTCCGCAGCGATCTCCCGGACCACGGTCGCTCGAATGCCGAGCTGATGGGGCAGGTCCGGATTCTGATGGGCGGGGTTCACCGCCTGCCCCACGATGAAGTGGGTGTGATCCACGTCCAGCAGGACCCGCAGCAGACAGGCCGCTCCGTCGTTTCGGTACTGCACTGTCCTTCGATCCGCCCCCTCCCTCAACCTGTCCCTGACCTGCGTGAGAGTCAGGATTCCCTCCGTGACCAGATCCACGCCTTCCAGCCGGGCGATCGGCGGCACATCGGCGGTGATCGTGCTCAGGTCCACTTCCAGGGGTTGTCCCAGGTGTTTGGACACGATTTTCGCCGTAGTCCCTCCGCACACCACCAGCCGGCCGGTTCTGCTGACGAAACGGTGGATCAGCTCCCCGTCGCCGTCCCGGCTTGCCGGCGGACCGGTGAAAACCGTGGCCACCTGCTTGTGCCGCACCTTGATGACCACGATGCTGACATCATCACCGGGTTTTCCGAGGTACAGCTCTCTGACCGCCTCGGCGACCTTGTCGGCCACCTCCTCGGCACTCAAGCCCCGATGGGCGTGCTTCTCGAGAAAACCGGCGGCCAGCTCCCAACCCCAGCCGAGAGGATAGGCACCCCCGATTCCGGCGTTCAGAACACCGTCGGAGACGAACACCACCCAATCACCTTCCTGAAGGTTCAGGACAGTTTCATGGATCGTTTTTCCGTCTATCGTCCGCTCGTCATAGGAAACCGGCAGAATCTTGCGCTGCCTCAGCACTATTGCGGGGGGGGAGTCGAACTCCACCACCCTTGCATACCCTCCGCTGAAAAATTGGGCGATGGCGAAGGTGCTGTAGGCTACCTTACGGATAGCACATACCGGCAGGGTTTCGCTCAAGGTCTGCACAACCTCCCCCAGGGGCAGGTTGTCTTCCAACATGCGAATGGCGATCTGGGTGGTCAGGGTCGCCAGGATATTTGCTTTGACCCCGCTTCCCAGTCCGTCCGACAGAGCCAGGGTAACCCAATCCGGCTGGCGAGAGATGGCAATGTTGTCACCGCACAGCTCTTCGCCGTATTTGTGAACCTGCCGCGTACCCCACTCGTAAAACAGCCTCATCCTTTATCTTCTTCAAAGAGCGACATCAGCTTCACCAGAAGGATCTTGGTTTCCGCCGTGGTCTCCCCCAGAAGGCGGGCGATCTCCTGGGCGGTCTTCATCTGCCGGGAGATCACCTCCTGAGCCCGCTCCAGGGTTTGGGCGCGAAGGTTCCGCAGGTGTTTCTTTGCAGCCTCCTCCTCCGAGATATCGATGAAGATCCCGCAGTACAGATCCTCCCCCTCGAGGGGGAACAGTCCCACCCTGAAGCTCACCTCATGGTCGGGAACATTCTCCTTGACCATGAGGTTGCCGCCGGCTGCAATCGCCCGCTCGAAGCAGTCGCAGTGCACGAACTCAGCGGCCGGCTCCCCCAACAGCTTCTCATCCCCGCAGTGGAACATGGTGCGGAAGGCGGGGTTGACGTAGTGGATGCGGGTCTCCTTGTCCACCAGCAGCACCCCATTGGGGGTGTGCTCGAGGATTGCGGCGATATACGGTGATGTCTGCCGCCCATCTGGCGGATCCGTCTTGGCCACCGGCTCCTTCCTGCCTATTGATCTTGCTGGCCGCTCTCTGTTTTGGCCGAGTGCGCAGATCCGCGTATAGAATCCGTCGACCCGGTCAGCGGCTTCAGAACCTTCTCGGTAAATGTACGGATCGCCTCCTCGACACTCTTGCTGGTAACGGGCTCCTCATCTATCTGCCAGTTCAGCCCCTCGCCGCAGCGTTCCATACAGAACGAACCTTCCAGCTCGATTTCATTCTCCAGACCGTGTTCCTTGAGCAGCTCATTGAAACGCACGATGATCTGGCGCGATCCTTTGATATGACAGGAGCTGCCCACGCACACGGTTACGGTTACCATATACCGCCTACATCTCCCTGGCCGTTTCGGCCTCTCCGGCATCGCTTGCTGCGGCCATTTTTTGGGCCACCAGCTGGCGTTTCGCCTGAGCTGTTTTTTTATCTTCCTCGAAGACCAAAGCGTGAGTCGGACAGGAGGATACGCAGGCCGGCTCCATCCCCTTGGCCAGTCTCTCGATGCACAGGTCGCACTTCAGCACACCCTTGCCCTCGGAGCTCATGGTGATGACTCCGAACGGACAGGCCTGCACGCACATGCCGCAGCCGATGCAGCGTTCTTTGTCGAACAGCACGGGCTTGCCGGGGGCTTTTCGATGCACCGCCCCGGTGGGGCAGGCCAGAACGCAGGCAGGCTCGTCGCAGTGCTGGCAGTTCAGGGGTATGGAGCGGGGTCCGTAGGACTCCACGTGAATTCGATACCCCGGTTTCTCGCCCGACACCATCATGGTCTCGATATCCTTGCTCGACGAATGGGCGATGGCACAGGCCAGCTCGCAGGTGTGACAGCCCATGCACCGTTCGATTCTTACAGTGATTCTCTTCTCCATATCTGCCTCACACCGCCTGCTTCAGGGCCTGTTCGTAGATCATCGGCTTCAGCTTCAAGGCCCGTCTCTTCTTGTCGATGTGTTGAATCATCTTGTGGGCGGCCTCTATCGGGTCCAGCTCGAAATCCCATTTGCCGCCGACCTCCTGCTCGATCTCCTCCGTGAGGTACTTGTAGAGGTTTCTGCTGCCCGTCATGGGCAGAGGATGGCCGATCATCGTGTATACTCCGGAGGCTACAAAATACATGCCGATGGATACTGCTTTCTCGCTCATCCACTCCGGCGCCGCCCCGGCTACGGGCAGATCGGAGATGTCCTCTCCCAGACCCCCTTCGGCCACGACGTTGGCCAGGACCCGCAGGATCCGGCTGTTGTCCACGCAGGAGCCGAGGTGAAGAACCGGGGGGATGCCCACCGCCCGGCAGACCTCCTGCAGGCCCTGGCCGGCGAGCTTGAAGGCCGCCTCCGGCTGGAGCAGACCGTGCTTGGCGCAGGAGATGGCGTTGCAGCCGGTGGTAACCACCAGGACGTCGTTCTTGATCAGCTCCTTGACCATCTTGATGTGCCCTTCCTCGTAGTCCACGTTGGGGTTGGAGCAGCCGATCACCCCCGCCGCGCCCCTGATCCGGCCGGCGATCACCGCGTCGTTCAACGGGCGATAGGTGGAGCGGTAGGTGCCGCCGAGAAACTGAAACACGCTCTCCGTGGTAAAACCGGCGATGATCCCCTCGGTGAACCGGGGAATATCCATCTTCTGACCGTCCCGGTTGGGGTAATTATCGATGGCCGCCTCGATGATTTGGGTGGCGATCTCTACGGCTCTCTCCTCCTCGAATTCGACATGCTGGAACCCCGGAATCTTTGCCTTCGGGGAGGTAGTGATCAGCTTCGTGTGGAAGTGCTTGGCCGTCTGGGCCACCCCCGGCATCAGACACTGGACGTCCACGACCATCAGGTCCACGGTGCCGGTCATCACCGCCAGCTCCTGCTGCATGAAGCTGCCGGCCAGGGGGATCCCGTGGCGCATCAGGATCTCGTTGGCGGTGCAGCAGACCCCGGCCAGATTGATTCCGCTGGCCCCCTTTTCCTTGGCCTTGTTCACCAGCTCCTCTTTCTGGCTGACCACGGCGATGATGTCCGAAAGCGTGGGTTCGTGCCCGTGAACCACCAGATTGACCGCGTCTTTCTTCAGAACGCCGAGATTCGCGGTCGATCTCTGGATCCTGGGAGA
>CAZPQC010000063.1:0-23042 GCA_964588525.1 uncultured Spirochaetaceae bacterium | reverse complement strand
CCAGCAGGGAACCCGTTGTTTCCAGAATATCCAGGTCATCGTCAATGATCAGAATTTTGCTCATTCTCTCCTCCTGCAGGTAAAAATATATGAAAGGTCGTGCCCTTGTTCAATTCCGAATATACGGTTAGACGGCCGCCCAGGGATTCCACGGCGCGCTGGACGATGGAAAGGCCCAATCCGGTTCCGTCCCGCTCCAGCTCCCGGGCTTTCCGGGTGCGGTAAAACTCCTCGAAGATCTTCTCCAGCTCTTCCGGTTCGATTCCGTAGCCCTGGTCCTGGACCACGAGATGGACCTCTGGCGCCTCTTTGCCCGCGTAGACGGCTCCCGTGCGCACGGCTCCCCTGTGCACGGCTCCCCTGTGCACGGCGCCCGCAGCCTCTTTGTCTGTGTGCACGGTGCCCGCAGCCCCGGCGCCCGCAGTCACGGCGGAGGCATTCACGGCAATCGTCGTGGACTGCGGGGAGTACTTGATCGCATTGTTGATCAGGTTGCTGAGGATGATGTTGAGCAGGTCCCGGTTGGAGTGGAGGTGCAGATCCTCCGGGCAGTCGGAGACCAGCTCGATGTTCTTCTGGATCGCCTGGCCGGAGTGGATGTCCAGCTGGTAGTCGATGATCTCCCGCACATTCAGACTCGTTTTTGTGTACTGAATCTCCTCCTCGGATTTCATGTAGGCATAGTCGATCATCTCGTCGATGATCTGGAGGAGGTTTTCGGTCCTGCGGTTCGCCTTGTGCACCAGCTCGTTCGCCCGGGGAGCCAGCTTCCCGCCGATGCCCCTGATCAGCATCTCGTGGTAGCCGTTCATGGCGGCTATCGGGCCGCGCAGCTCGTGGGTAACCTGAAGGATGAAGTTGCTCTTGATCCGGTCCAGCTCCTTGTAGCGATTGAGCTCGACTTCCACCCGCCGGCCTTTCTCGGCGATCCGGCGCTTTATGCTGGTGATCAGGTAGGCGGAGATAGCCAGAGTCGCGCATAACCCGATGGCCCGGGGCAGGTAGAGACGAAAATAGCCGGGATCCATGCTGTGACCCAGCAGATAGTGGGGGATAACCCGGAAATACTCGCAGAGGAAGGCCCCGATGAACAGCACGATCAGGCTGCTGACGTAGATGAGCACGATGTCGGAGGTAAAGAGGAAGGAGGTCAGCATGATGTGAAAAACGAAGAAATAGGCAAAGGGATTCTCGAGGAAACCTGTGAAGTAGATCAGGAAAAAAAGTAAAACATAATCGCTGATGATCTGAACGTGCAGAAAGACCGCCAGCTCCCGCCGAGCGAGATTCTTCCTCTTGATGACAACGTAGTAGAGGGTAAACAGAAGATTGATCAGGCAGAGGACCCCGGTCAGCGAATACAGCAGGTTATAGGGAAGCGGATATCCCAGGCGAAAACGCACGAAAACGAGAGTGACCAGAACGCCGACCGCCGCAATCCAGCGGAGGAGGATGAACCAGCTGACGACCCGGGTAAGGTCCGTGTACTCCGAAGAATCGATTTTAGTGCCCAGCCGGGGGATCTGCATACCCGAAGATCAGGATTCCTCGGCTGCCAGGTGACGGATTTCCTCGATCTGCTCCTCCTTGAACAGTACGAGGGATTCGAACAGCTCTTTCTGAGTCCGGCTGATCAGGTTGTTGGCGACGCTGGAGTATATGCTCTTCAACTTGCTCTCGTAGTCCAACAGGTGCTCAAAGATCTCGTCGGGCTCCGCGTCCCTGCGGATCTTTCCAACAGGGATCAGATCCTCCTCCTGGTAGCTGGGGGCGTAACGAACCCATTCGGTCTTTCCGTGGCTCGAGGGATCGACGCCGCGCAGGATCTCCAGCTTGTTCACGTGCCGCTCCCGCAGGGTCTGCACGGTTTTCTTGGACTTTTCGTTTTGCAGGGCGTACTCCGCCACGTCGTAGAAATCCTTGAGCTTGTTCTCCCACCCCAACATGGTTTTCAGGATTTCACTCAGGCTTTTAAATGCGATCATCCGTTGTTCCTCACGATTTTGCTCATTATATCCAATCGGATTTGGACTTTCCACAGCCCGAGGAGGAAAGCAAGGATCTTTTGGGGAACAGCTCCTCCAGTCGGGATTGCCGTAAAATGCGCAGGCGTTCCTACTCAGGCCGTAGCGTATCGCTCAGCCGCGGATCGAGGGCCTTCGGGCAGACTCATGTGGCAGGTGGCGCAGAGGTTGCCCGCACCGATGTCGAAGGTGGATCCGTCCTGGAGTTCAACCGTTTTGACCATCGGTTTCCTCCTCACCACTATCTGTCAAGAATTTCTTCCGGCACGCCGAGGCGGCTTCCCGAATGATCTCGCTTCAGGAAGTAGTTCACCCAGGAGGAGGTCTCGTATAGCTTCCAGTCGCGGGGATTGATCACGTAGCGCAGCTTGTCCAGCTCTTTTCGGTTCTTGGCCCGCCAGTACACCAGCTCCCAGATGCACGGCCTGTCCCCGAACACCTCGCACATGCCGTCGATCCGGCTCCCCCCGCAGGGTCCGATGCGCTGACCCTTGGGGCAGCGCGACTCGGGGCAGAGATAGTACATCTCGAACAGGGCGCAGTCGTCGCACTCCCGGCAGTCGAACAAGGCACGCTTGCTCACGTGCTCCAAGACCCGGAACACCTTGTAGCGCAGTCGCCGTTTCTCCACCGATTTCGCCAGTGCCCGCATCAGTTTATAACCGGGGGTTCCCTCGATGAACAGCAGCTTGTGGGCTAAACGCATCAGCCAGAATTTGAGCGAGGGGATCGACCTCCTGCGGGTTTCCCGCAGCTTCGGCTGCCCGCCGTTTTTCGCGAAAGCGAAGTCCTCCCCCCCTTCGAACAGGAAGAAGCTGTTCGGGGGCGAGAAATCCAGCTCCTCCAGGTGATCCCGCCAGCTCTCCCCGATCTCCTCGGAACGCTCCATGATCGTGGTCACGTCGTCGAACTTCAGATTCAATCCCTCGATGTGAACTCCGTTGTACCCCAGGCCCTTCAGGATGGCGATCTGTCGGGAAGCCCGCTCCAGCCGTGCTGTCTTGCCCTTGTCCGGGGCCTTGGCCTCTTCCTGCAGCACGCTGAGGAGCCTGTCGCTCACATAGCATCCCGGCACCTCTCCGGTAGCCATGAAGCGGGCAGCCCCCGCGGACAGAACGTACACGCTGCCGATCAGGGGAATGTCCAGGCCGAGCACCTGTCGTACATACTTGTAGAACTCTGCAAACCTGCGGGCATCGTAGCCCAGCTGCGTTACCATAAAATGCGCCCCGGCCCGGATCTTCTTCTCCATTTTGTAGTACTGCATGTAGGTCGAGGCCTCGGTAGCCTTGAAAGGGGAAGCCACCGCCCCGAGAAAGAAGTCGGTGGGTTCGAGTTTGACTGTCTTGCGGCCCACCTCCGCATCCAGCCCCTCGTTCATCTGCCTCAGGTAATGCAGGGCGATCACCGCATCGATGTCGAACACCGGCTTTGGCAATCCGAAGGCCCCGGAAATCGGATAGTCCCCAGTGATCACCAGCAGGTTGGTCACCCCGGCCCGCTTGAGCGCATACGCGCGAGCCTCGATCATGTTGCGGTTCATGTCCTTGCAGGAAAAATGAACCAGAAGTTCCGGACCGATCGACTGGATTTCCGGACCCAGAATGTCGGCACACAGCGCCGGGTTTCCCCCGGCGTTGTCGGTCAGACTGACGCCGTAGACGTACTTGCTGTCCTTGGCCTCTTCGGCGAACTTGAGGATGTTGTCGATCACCATCCCCGTGTACCCGCGTCCGGGAACGAGCTCGCAGGTTGCCACGAAATCTTCTCCGGACTGCAGTCCCTCTCTGAATCCCTTCATAGTACCTCTTCTATACTGTATTTTTTCTATATATATCGTGACAATTCAAGCGATTTGGTCAAGTTTTGTCAAGGACTACCGGTCGAGCGTGTCGAGCGGCGGCGAAAGCCCTACTCCCGAAAGCGAGAATCTGCTATTCTACGGCCAGGTTATGAACCGGCAAACTCTGATCGAGCAGCTCGGCCATCCCCGGTCTCAAAAACGTCTGGAGGCAATTTCCGGGCTGAGCTCCGCGCTGGCGGCCGGGAAAATCCCTCGCCCGAAGGCGGGGGAAGATGTGAACAACCATATCCATACGATCTATTCGTTCTCCCCCTACTCTCCGGCCGAGGCGGTTTGGCGAAGCTTCACAGCCGGTCTGTTAACCGCCGGCATCATGGACCACGACTCGATCAGCGGCGCCGGGGAGTTCATCGAGGCGGGAAAAACGATCGGTCTGGCCACGACCATCGGAGTGGAGTGCCGCTGCGATTTCTCTTCTACCCCGCTGGCCGGCAGGCGCATCAACAACCCCGACCAGCTGTCCAACGCATACATCGCCCTCCACGGCATACCCCATACCCGCATCCGGGAGGTCTGCGCCTATTTCCGGCCATTCCGGGAGGCCAGAAACCGGCGCAACCGCCGGATGGTACGGCGCTTGAACGACCTGCTCTCCGATGCCGAAATGCTCCTGGATTTCGACACGGACGTGGTTCCCCTCTCCATGGTTCATGAGGGGGGCAGCATCACGGAGCGGCATATCCTCTTCGCCCTGTCGAAGCGACTGATCCGGCGCTTCGGCAAGGGGGCCGGTCTCCTGGACTTCCTGCAGAAAAAGCTTCGGCTCGACATCAATTCGAAGGTCCAGGAGCTGCTGCGGGATGAGTCCAATCCCCACTACGCCTACGACTTGTTGGGAGCTCTGAAGAGCGAACTGGTGGGCCGTTTCTACCTGGATGCTACCGATGAATGCCCCCCTATTCAGGATTGCCTGCCCTTCTGCGAGCAGGTGGGAGCCATCTCCGCCTACGCCTACCTGGGGGATATCACCGAATCGGTAACCGGGGACAAGAAAGCTCAGGCGTTCGAGGATGCCTATTTGGAGCAACTGTTCGAGATCCTGACCGAGCTAGGCTTCAGGGCCGTAACCTACATGCCCAACCGCAACACAGCGCGGCAGCTCGCGCGGGTGCAGTCCCTCTGCCGGCGGCACGGCCTGTTCGAGATCAGCGGTGTAGACATCAACTCCCCGAGACAAGCGTTCACCTGTCCGGAAATCCGGCAAAGTCAATTCCGGCATCTGATCGACTCTACCTGGGCGCTGATCGGCCATGAGGCGGCTGCGACCGAGAGTCCCGAGAAAGGGATGTTTGCGCGCGAAGCGGAGGCGAAGTATCCCGTGATGCAGCAGCGGATCGAGGCGTTTGCGCAGATCGGTTTGAAGCAGATCGGTTTGGCCGGATCGGCAGGATCTACGGGGTGAACTCCTCGATCGGATAAGAGGCCCGGATCAGCTTCCTTCCCTCCTCGATCGATGCGATCTCCCCCATGCTGATGGCCTGTACCAGGATATTGCCGATGGCCGTCGCCTCTACCGGGCCGGCGAAGACCGGAATGCCCGCCTCCTGAGCGGTGAGCTCGCAGAGAAGAGTATTTTGACTTCCCCCGCCGATGATGTACAGCTGCTCTATCGGCAGTCCGGACACATCCTCCAGCTCCCGGATCGAGTCGGCGTACAGCTCGGCCAGACTCTGCAGGACGCCCCGCACGATCTCCGCCGGGCTTTCCGGCGGTCTGTGCCCGTGCTCCCGGCAGAAAGAGCGGATCCGCTCCGGCATGCTGTCGTCGATCAGACCCGGTTTGAGGAAGCGAGGATCGTTGGGATCGATGCTGAACGAAGCCGGGCCGAACTCCCGAGCCAAGTCGGTGAGCTCCCCGTAGGAGTATTTCCGATCGGTGCGATCCCAGTGCCGTTTGCACTCCTGAACGATCCACAGACCAATTATGTTTTTGAGGAAGCGAATCCCTCCGTCAGCGGAGCCCTCGTTTGTGAAGTTATAGGCATAGCTCTTTTCATTGATGATCGGTTCCGGGCTCTCACGGCCCAGCAGAGACCAGGTTCCCGAGCTGATGTAGGCGTGGTTGGACTCGCCGGGAGCCGGAATCGCGGCTACCGCCCCGGCGGTGTCATGACTGGCCGAGGCGATAACCATCACCTCAGGAGGGGCACCGATCTCCTCGGCCACGTGGGGCAGCAGGGTACCGAGCTGCGTTCCCGAAGCCACGATCTGCCCGAACCACTCCCGCTTGAAGCCCAGAGCGTCGATGATCCGCCAGGACCAGTCCTTTTCACGGGGATTGTACAGCTGGGTGGTGGTAACGTGGGAGTACTCACTGCAGATCTGTCCGGTGAGCCAGTAGTGGAACAGATTCGGCAGGGTCAGCAGGGTGCGGGCCTGCTCGAGCAAACCCGGTTTGGCTTTCCCATGGGCGTAGAGCTGGTGGATCGTGTTGATCTGCATGTACTGAATCCCGGTTTCCTCATAGATCTCCCGTTTGGAAATGTGAGAGAAAACCTGCTCCGGGACATCGTCGGTGCGGGGATCCCGGTAGTGATAGACCCCCCCGATCAGATCCCCCTGACGATCCAGCAATGCGTAGTCCACCCCCCAACTGTCCAGGCCGATACTCCGTATCTGATCCGCATAGCGGCTGAAGGCTGCTTTTAACCCCCTCTTGATCTCGGTGTGGATACCCAGCACATCCCAATAGATGCTGTTGCCGATCCGCACCGGTTGATTGTCGAAGCGATATACCTCCTCGATCGCTCCTACGCCCCCGACGACGATCCGGCCGCTTTCGGCACCCAGATCTACCGCAGCATATTTTTCCATCGTTCCTACCTTCGCTACCTGCCGTGGCTTTACACTTCCCTCACCACCGCCTGCGCACAGCGGATGCGCGCCCGGTACAACGGATCCGTGGTTCCAACGGCATCATACTCGTGCCATTGGAAGTTGTCCAGCTTTCTATCCTTCCGGAACCTGCGAAGCAAGTCGCCCGCACTTGATTCGCAGCAGGCTTTTACCCTATAGTCACCATCGACACGGGATTTCGAACGGATGAAACAGAGAGATCACAGCAAGCTTCTGGGGGAACTTTCGGAAGAGTACGCGCGCCGTTTTCCGGAATCCCACCGGCTTCACCAGCGGGCCCGGAAGACTCTGATCGACGGCGGAAGCCACAGCCTGCGCCTGATCGAACCTTTTCCGCCGCGGATCCGCGAAGCCCGGGGCGCGCGCATAACGGATGAAGACGGACACAGCATCCTGGATTTCTGGCAGGGTCATCACGCCAACATTCTCGGCCACAACCCGGCCGTGATCACCGAGGCGCTGCGGGATACCTTTGCCGCCGGCCGGG
Organism: uncultured Spirochaetaceae bacterium; assembly: GCA_964588525.1. Lineage (GTDB taxonomy): Bacteria > Spirochaetota > Spirochaetia > SZUA-6 > DRHE01 > JAFGQJ01. The sequence continues at coordinate 15,812 of CAZPQC010000063.1, read as the reverse complement.
GTCTGCAGACGGGATTCGTAGAGCAGCTTCAAAGCGAAACCGCGGAGATTCTCTGCCGGCAAACCGGAATGCAGCGGGTTCGTTTCACCACCAGCGGCTCCCTGGCCACGATGTATTCGATCCTCCTGGCCCGGGCCTACACGGGCCGGGATCGGGTGATGAAGATCGGCGGCGGCTGGCACGGCGCCCAGCCTTGGGGACTGGTCGGAATCGAGTACCACAACGGCAAGAACCATTTCCAGTTCAGCGATACCGACGGGCTGCCGGTGGCCATAGAGGAGGAAGTGGTGGTCACCCGCTTCAACGATACACAGATGCTGGCCGATCACTTCCAACGCTACGGCTCAGAGCTGGCCTGTTTCATCCTGGAACCGTTCATCGGTGCCGGGGGAGGGATCCCCGCCGATCGGGAGTACCTCCAGACGGCCCGGGACTTAAGCCAAAAGCACGGAACGATCCTGATCTTCGACGAGGTAATAGCGGGCTTCCGTTTCCATGCGGGGCTGCTGGGGCAGCTGTACGGAGTGCAGCCCGACCTGGTTACCCTGGCCAAGATCATCGGCGGCGGGATGCCCGTGGCCGCGGTGGCGGGTCGACGGGAGATCCTCGAGCTTGCCGCCCGCTCGGGACACGTCCGCTTCTCCGGGGGAACCTACTCGGGCCACCCGGCCTGCCTGCTGGCGGCGAAGAGCATCCTCACCTTTCTTTCGGAGAACGAGAAGAGCGTGTATCCGTACATCGGCGATCTGGCCGGCCGCATACGGGAGACCGTGGAGGAGGCATTCGCCGCCGTCGGGATCTACGCCCGCTGCACCGGTACCGGAGGCGGCACCCTGCCGGGGAGCTCGATCAGCACCGTGGTGTTTCCCTACGACCCGGAGCACCGCTGTAAAGGCCCGGAGGATACGCTGAACCCCCACATCTGCGACGTGCAGCTGTCCAGCCGGGTCCTGCAGCTGGCTCTGCTGCTGGAAGATGTACACGTCATCCATGGTCTGGGTTCCGTCTGTACCGCCCACTCGGAGGCTGACGTAGCCGTGGCAGCAGAAGCCTACGGCCGGGCGGCGGAACGGATCAAGGCTTCTCTGTAGGCTTCAGGTTGCCGGCTTCAGGTCGAAGGCCACCAGCAGCGTGGCCAGGGAGGGGTCGGGAGGGAAACCGCAGGCATCCCGGAGGCAGCTGTCGGCCTGGGCCGAAGGGCTGATGGAAAGCACCCCCCGGATACCCAGCCGATCCGCAATCGTCTCCAGCTCGGGAAAACCCAGAGGCGGCACGAGGAAATAGGAAGGGGTCTTGTTGCTGCCACGGCGCTCGGGAAAGATCACGAAGGAATCCCCCAGGGAGATGATCTTCTCCGAGTACGGCGAGCGGGAGGCGAGCACCTCCTCGCCTACGATCCGGTATTTTGTCCCCTCCACCGTAATGCTGTGCCGCGGGGGATCGTCGCTTTCCGGAGCCTCCTCCACCAGATAGACAGTCGGCGCCGGGGGCTCCCGAAAACACCTGTCCTTGAGAACCCCGATAGCCACCTCCCGTTTCACGGCGATTTGCACGCCCAGATTCTTCAGGGGCACCAGCGCGCCCCGTTCGTAGCGGCTCTCCAGCTCGGCGACCTTCTCGACCGTCTGCCGCCGGACCCGCTTCGCCGCCACGATTCCGGGCAGTTCGGCCAGGATCTTCAGAGTTTCCTCCACCACGGAGCGCGCATCCCTGGCCTCAGACACCTAGGATCTCCAATCCCCGCTCACGGATGAACGCCTGAACCTCCCGGGTCGTGGGCAGGGAGGGCTGGGCGCCCAGGCGCGTCACCGCCACAGCTCCGGCCGCATTGGCATAGGCCACCGCCTGGGACAAATCGCCGTAGCGCAGATAGTGCGCCGTCATGGCGGCTGTGAAGGCATCTCCGGCCGCGGTGCTGTCCACGGCCTTTACGGGGTAGCCTTTCACATATTTTGCGTAGTCCTGCTCGGCGTCGTAGAGCAACGCCCCCCGCTGCCCGAGTTTGATGACCGCGAATCTGCTTGGAGCGATCCGCACCAGCTTTTGGGCCGCCTCCACCGCATCGTCGACGCCCCGGCACTCGATTCCCGTGATCTCCCGGGTCTCGGTCTCATTCGGACTTATGATCTCCAGGCCGTGAAGCAGGGAAAAATCCAGATCCCGGACAGGCCCGGCATCAAGGATAGTCGGCAGACTGTTCTCCCGGGCCAACCGGCAGACCTCCAGCACGATCTCCTGGGGGATTTCGAGATTGATCATCACGGCTTCATAATCGCCGGCGAACGCCTCGGCCACCTCCGCTTCCCTAATCGCCATATTCGCCCCGGGAAAAACGACGATACGATTCTGGCCGTCCGACTCGACGAGGATGGCGGCGAATCCGGTCTGCTCGCCGGCATCGCTCAACAGGTAGCGGGTGGCGATTCCCTCTGCTTCCAGCCGCTCCCGCAGAACGGGTCCGTGGGCATCGGCTCCGATCTTTCCGGCAAAGGTCACCTCCATCCCCAGCCTGGCAGCGGCTACAGCCTGATTGGCCCCTTTGCCCCCGGGAACGTAGCTGTACCTCCGGCCCAGGAGCGTCTCTCCGCCTTGAGGGGCCCTGTCCAGCTGCATCACCAGGTCCATGTTCACGCTTCCCACGACTAGAAGGGGATGAACTTTTTCCTGCACCGTACACCTCTCCGGGGATTTTCGAATAAGAGCCATTCTACCGGCAGGATAGCTGCGATTCAAGCCGACACGCTTCAAGCCAATCCCTTGAGCCGCAAACGGGCTGTTGATATAATCGGAGCACCCGCGGTACAAATAATCAGATGAACAAACAGATGTTGAAGGATCTCCTCGCCATCTCCCATCACTACGGCTCCGACCCCGGGTTTCTCCTGGCCGGCGGCGGAAACAGCTCGTACAAAACGGGGAAGTACCTGTACATCAAGGCATCCGGGGTGTCCCTCTCCGACATCGGCGAGGAGGGTTTTGTAAAGCTTCGCCGGGACCGATTGACCGCCATGTGGGACAAGGAGTATCCGAACGACCCAAAGCAGCGGGAGGCCCGGGTTCTGGAGGACCTTCTGGCGGCCCGGGAAGCTGGAGAGGGGTCCAAGCGTCCCAGCGTTGAAACGCTGCTTCACGATCTGTTCGAGGCCTCCTATGTCATGCACACCCATCCGGCGCTGGTCAATGCCCTGACCTGCGGGAAGCAGGGCGAGCGGGCCGCTCGCAATATATTCGGGCATACCGCGCTGTGGATCCCCACCGTGAATCCCGGCTACATTTTGGCCCGGGCAACCCGGGAGGCGGTACAAGCCTACCGGGATAAACACGGGAAAGAACCCAAGATCCTGCTGTTCGAAAACCACGGCCTGTGCGTGGCCGGGGAAAGTTACGAAGAAATCCGTGCTACCACGGAGCGGCTGATGCGGAAGATCCGGCAGCATGCAGGTCCGCCGCCGCAGTTCAGCACCGCGGATACCGACCGTGACCGAGCAGCCCGCGACGCGGCGGCCCGCGACAGGGCGGCAAAACTGGCACCGGCGCTGCGGATGCTGCTTTTGGAGGAAGCATCGATTCTCACCTTCCATACCAGCCGCCCGGTATCCTCGTTCTTGAGCAGCAAGACGGCCTTCGCAAAATTGTCGACCTCCATCACGCCGGATCATATCGTATACTGCAACCACGAAGCCCTGTTCGTGCCCAGCCGGAAATCGCCCGAGGAGCAGTACCGTGCAATCGAGGAGGGCGTCCGCCAATACCGCCGAAGCAACGGCATCCCACCGATCATCATCTGCGTGGAAAAACTCGGTGTATTCGCCTGGGGAGGATCGAAAAAAAACGCCGACATCGCTCTGTCGGTATTCCTCGATGCGATCAAGGTCGCTACCTTGAGCCGATCCTTCGGGGGCTTGCGTCCCCTTCCCGCCGATCAGGTCGGGTTCATCCGAAACTGGGAGGTGGAGGCATTCCGCAAGCGGGTCAGCAGCGGACGGGGCGAGGTCGCACCGGGCGGCAGGGCGGACAGCGCCACGGGCGCCGCCCAGTGCGACGCACCAAGCAGCAGGCGGGGCGGCGTGAACGGGAAAATCGCCCTGGTGACCGGAGCAGCCCAAGGTTTCGGCGCCGGGATTGCCCGTTCCCTGCTGGCCGAGGGCGCCTACGTGGTCATAGCCGATCTCAATACGGATCTGGCCCTCAGGAAAGCCGAGAAGCTGAACCGGCTATTCGGGTCCGGGTGCTGCCTGGCCCTGGGGGCGGACGTGACCGAGGAGAGTTCCGTGGCCGGGATGGTCCGGGAGACCGTGCTGAGTTACGGTGGCTTGGATCTGCTGATCAGCAATGCCGGGGTTCTCAAGGCGGGAAGCCTGGAAGAGCTGGATCTGGAGAGCTTCGAGTTCGTCACCCGGGTGAATTACAGGGGATACTTTCTCTGCTGCAAGGCTGCCTCCGAGATCATGAAGATCCAGCATCGCTACAGCCCCGACTACTTCATGGACATCGTGCAGATCAACTCCAAGTCGGGCTTGAGCGGCAGCAACAAGAACTACGCCTATGCCGGCAGCAAGTTCGGCGGGATCGGTCTGACCCAGAGCTTTGCCCTGGAGTTGGTGGAGCATAACATCAAGGTAAACGCGATCTGTCCGGGCAACTTCTTCGACGGTCCCCTCTGGTCCGATCCGAAGCGGGGCTTGTTCGTCCAGTACCTGAGGACGGGCAAGGTCCCGGGGGCTCGCAGCCTTGAGGATGTCCGCCGCTTTTACGAGCAGAAGGTGCCGATGAAGCGGGGCTGCCGCGTCGAAGACGTGGTGCGCGCGCTTCTGTATATCGTGGATCAGACCTACGAAACCGGGCAGGCCATACCGGTGACCGGCGGGCAGATCATGCTCAAGTAGAAACGGAGTGAACAAGAGATGAAGACATTGGCCGTTCGATTGTACGGAAAGGGGGATTTGCGCCTGGAGGAGTTCGACCTTCCCCCGATCGAGGAAAACGAAATCCTGGCCCAGGTGATCTCGGATTCGATCTGCATGTCCAGCTTCAAGGCGGCTGAGCAGGGCGCGGATCACAAACGGGTGCCTAAAGACATCGACAAGAATCCGACGATCATCGGCCATGAGATGTCCGGCAGACTCGTGGAGGTGGGCCGTAAGTGGCGCAAGACCTTCAAAGCGGACATGAAGTTCTCCATCCAGCCCGCTCTGAACTACAAGGGAAGCCTGGACGCGCCGGGCTACTCCTTCCGCTACATCGGCGGAGATGCCACCTACATCATCATCCCGAATGAGGTCATGGAGATGAACTGTCTGCTGCCCTACAGCGGCCGAGGCTACTTTCCCGCTTCCCTGTCGGAGCCGGTTTCCTGCATCGCCGGGGCGTTTCACTCCTCCTTTCACAACGAGCAGGGCTCCTACGTGCACCGGATGGGCATCCGGGAAGGCGGATGCCTGGCCCTCCTGGCCGGAGCCGGGCCGATGGGGCTGGGCTCGCTGGACTACGCCCTGCACGCCGCCAACCGGCCGCGCCTCATCGTCGTGACAGATATCGACGACCAGCGCCTGGAACGAGCCAGGACGTTTTTTCCGCCGGAGCAAGCCGCCGAACTGGGGGTTGAGCTGGTCTTCTCCAATACCGCAGTGATCGAGGACGTCCCCGGGCATTTGATCGGTCTCACCGGGGGTGGAGGTTTTGATGACGTTTTCGTGTTCGCCCCCGTTGCACCGGTCGTGGAAACGGGGGATCGGATACTGGGGAAAAACGGCTGCCTGAATTTCTTTGCCGGCCCCACCGACGCCCAGTTCGCCGCCCGGGTCAACTTTTACAACGTACATTACGGCGGCACGCACATCGTCGGCACCAGCGGCGGGAATACGGATGACATGATCGAGGCTCTGGCCCTCATGTCGGAGGGAAAGATCAATCCGGCCATGATGGTGACCCATGTCGGCGGGCTGAACGCCGTGGTGGAGACGACCTTGAATCTTCCCAAGATTCCCGGCGGCAAGAAGCTGATCTATACCAATATCGAGATGGAACTGACCGCCATTCAGGATTTCCGGGAGAAGGGCAGCGCAGACCCGCTTTTCGCCAAACTGGCCGAACTTGTCGAATCACACAATGGCCTGTGGTCCGTGGCGGCGGAGGAGTACCTTCTGGCCAACGCCAAAGCCATCTCCGTGTAGTCGCGGCCGACCTCCTTCCCACGATGTTCTGGATTATCGCCGCCACCACCCTGGCCGCTTCCTTCATTTCGGGCTTGAGCGGCTTCGGTTTCGGACTGGTCGCCATGGCGGTTCTGCCGCTTCTGATCGGCATCAAGCTGGCCAACGCTTTCGTGAGTTTCTGCGGCCTGGTGATCTTCGCTTCACTGACTATTCCGCTCCGCAAGCATATCGCCTGGAAAGCCCTCCTTCCCCTGCTGGTCGGAACCGCTCTGGGCGTACCGATCGGCGTATACGTCCTGGTCAACCTCCCCGAACACCTGCTGCTGAAGATCCTGGCCGTCTTCATCCTCAGCTACGTCGCTTTCACCCTGCTGACCCACAACAGGGTTCACTTCCACATGGACCGCCGCTGGGGATACCTTGCCGGATTTGCCGGCGGTATCATCAGCGGAGCATTGAGTGCCGGCGGCCCTCCGGTGATCATGTACTGCGATTCTCTCGACCTGGGGAAGAAAGGATTCAAGGCCACGCTGCAGGCGTACTTCGCCCTCATGATTCTGTACAAGATTCCCCTGTTCTACCTCACCGGCCTGCTCACAACCGAGCTGTGGCGAACACTCCTGCATTACAGCCCCTTCGTAGCGGCGGGAACCGCCTGCGGGGTGCTGCTGTTCAGCCGGCTTTCCGACACCTGGTTTCACCGGATCGTGCTCATTCTCCTCACAGCATTTGCTGTTCTCATGTTCGTTAAATCCTGAGGCCTGCACACCGATAATCCCTAGGAGAGCCTTGAAATCTTGTGCTTTTGTATTTATAGTTCAGCGATAAGGTATGGCCAAAACTTCGAAAAGCAAGCCTTTAGCAGAATCCTTAGAAGAACTTGTTAAAACCATCTTCTCCTACGTCGGCCGCATCGCGACGGAGAGAGATTTCGATAAACTCCTGATTCTTTTAGCCGACATGGGCCGGGATCTGATCAGCGCGGACCGCTGTACGGTCTGGCTCCTCAACCACAAGACCGAGGAGCTGTGGAGCAAGGTAGCCCACGGCATGGACCGAATCTCCATCCCCTGCGCCGCCGGGATCGCCGGCTGCGTGGCCATGACAGGCGATAGTCTGATCATCAACGATCCCTACCATGACGACCGCTTCGACAAGGAGATCGACAAGAAGACCGGCTATCACACCCGCAACATCCTCGGGCTGCCGATCCTCGACGGAGAGGGAACGATCATCGGCGTATTCCAGGCGATCAACAAGATACCCGAACCTGAAGAGTTCAGCGAGCAGGATTTGGAACACCTGCTGCTGGCCGCAACCTACACGGGCAATGCCCTGGATGCGGCCATGCTGCATGAGGAGATCGAGGCCACCCAGCAGGAGATCATCTTTACCCTGGCCGAAACCGGGGAACTGCGCTCCAAGGAAACGGGTAAGCACGTCAAGCGGGTTGCCGAGTTCTGCAGGCTCCTGGCAGCCAAGTACGGCTTGAGCGAGGACGAGACCGAGCTTCTCAAGCTGTCCTCGCCCATGCACGATATCGGGAAAATCGCCATTCCCGATGCGATCCTCCTCAAACCGGGGAAGCTGGACGCCGATGAGTGGGCGGTCATGAAATCCCACACAACCTTGGGCTACGACATCCTCAAGCACTCGGAGCGGCGCCTGCTGAAAGCCGCCGCGGTCATCGCCAAGGAGCATCACGAAAAGTGGGACGGAACCGGATACCCGAGCGGAACCAAGGGAGAGGATATCCATATCTTCGGGCGGATCACCGCCATGTCGGATGTTTTCGACGCCCTGGCCAACACCCGGGTCTACAAACCGGCCTGGGAACTGGATCGCATCGTCGAACTGTTCAAAGCGGAAAAAGGCAAGCAATTCGATCCGGACCTGGTGAAAGTCTTCCTGGACAACATCGATGAGGTCGTCAAGATCCAGGAAACCTACAAGGACGAACCCCCGGCAGAAGAGAACTGATCCCCTCCTGGCCATGAGCCCGACGGTCCAAATCATCGGTACCAAGAACTGCCCGAATACCCGTAAAGCCGATCGGTTCTTCCGGGAACGGGGGATCCGCCCTCACTTCGTCGATCTGAAAGAGAGACCCCTGAGCGAAGGGGAGCTGCAGAACATCTGCCGAAACATCGATCCTGAAGCGCTGCTGGACCGAGACTCCAAGGCCTACTCCAAGGCAGGCCTGGCCTACATGGTCTACGATCCCCTCGAAGTGGCCCTGAAAAATCCCGCTCTCCTGAAAACTCCGATCGTGCGCTGCGCCCAAGAGGTGACCATCGGCTTGAAGCCGGAGATCTGGACCGGCTGGCTGCAGGAGAAACAATGAAGCAGCCCGGAGAGAGGAGGGCTTCGAATTTTAGATCCGCTTCCAGGTGAGGCCGGCAGCGGCCGCAAAACCGAACAACACGGGCAGGATCGTGGCCAGAGCCGCCCCATTCCTCTGATCGAAGAAGGGAAAGAGCTTCAGCAGCAAATACACGCAGGCCAGGCCGGCCAAGACTAGCCAAAACAGCTGAAGCAGGCGTCGGCTTCGTTTGCCCCCGCCGAATGCCGCCACCAGTCCTAGGGGGACGGCGGCCAAGGTCAGAGGATTGGCCAGGAAGAGGTTTTCGTTGGCGTAGGTAACCGTATGGTCGGTGAAGGTGCTCATGAAGAACAGTACGCCTCCGAGCAGACCAAAGACCAGGCCGACTACACTGCTGTAGATCCCGAATAGCGTCCAGGTGGACTTGTTTTTCCATATCAGGTATCCGAGCAGCAGGGCAGGCAATCCCAGGATCAGACCGGGGATCAGTGAGCGGAACCAGAGCGGGGAAGCCCGGTCGGGAACGAGTCGCTGTCCGGGAGCATCGAAATAGAGGACCGACTCGCTGACCAGGGGTCTCTCCCGTCCGGTTTCATCCCGATAGCGCAGGGCAGCCACGTTCCGTTCCACTTCATCGGGCAGAAACATCTCCTCCCACTTAGTGATCGGATGATCGATCACCTCGGACATGAGAAACATCAGCAGCCAATCCATGAGGGGGTCGTGCTCGGTGAAACGCCGGGTGTGCTCCCGCAGGGTCATCCTTCCCGGGATCGCCGTGGCTTCGGCCAGCTGACCGTCGACAGTGGCGTCAATCAGATCCCGAACCCGGGTAGCGCAGTTGTCGTAGTAGTGTTCGTACAGATAGGTGCGGTTTTGCGGCAGGATGTTGTTCTCTAAAAACCGGGCCATTCCCAGGCGTTTTCGCGGCAACAGATTCAGGGTCTGGATACGGATCGTCCGACCGAGATAGCGGTAGTAGGCCAGTTCCCGTTCGGTATCGCTGGCTCCGACCTGAAACCAGAGCCGCCCCATGGCGAAGTTGAGAACGAAGTTCTCCTGCTCGAAGGAGAAAAGACCGTAGTTGTAGAATCTGGATACCCCGAGCCTGCCGTCCTCCACGATCAAGGCGGAATGACCCCACCAGGTGTAGACCGGATCCGCCGGCCCGATGGTCACCAACCGTACCACCAGATCCTCCGCCCGGCTCGCCCCCACGGCCCACGGCGCCGGTGCCTGTGTCCAACCCGGGAAAGTCGCGCCGAACACGAGCAGCACTACAGCGGCGGAGATCGCCGTACGTTTCAAACCCCTCATACGAGCTGCTCGAACTGCGCGCGACGCCTGTCCTCGACCAAAGCGATCCGGATACGGGACCGTAGGGTCAGGAAGGCGCCGAGGAGCAGGGGGATGAGTCCCAGGAGCGGCAGGGTCCCAAACACCGGAACAGCGAAGAGCAGGAAGTCATAGGTCCCGTGCACGAAAATGGCGACGCGCAGGCCCCTCTTGATCAGAGCCATTTCCATCCGGGGGGATGGGGCGAACTTCGCCCGGCCTACGTAGTACCCCATGAGCCCGGAAGCCGTGGCGTGGAGCGGAATCGCGGTTACGGCTCGGGTCAGGGCGGTCCCGATGGTGCCCCCCATCACGTAGAGGATGTTCTCCATGCAGGCAAATCCCAGGCTGGCCACGACGGTATAGACCACACCATCCATGATTTCATCGAAGTTGCGATTACGATAGGCGAAGACTCGTACGATTGTGAGCTTCAAATATTCCTCTACAAGGGCGGCCACCACGAAGGCTTTGAACAGGGCGGTGAGCAAGGGAAAATCGGCAAAGAGTCCCTGGAACACGCTCATCAGCAGTTCGAGGGGTATGGCCACAAAGGTTGCCACGATCCCGAGCAGAAAAATGCGCACGACCAGGCCCTTCGGCTCCGGCCGCTCCCGGTCTTGCCGGTAGTAGTAGCGCAGCAGTATGAAGGCCGGCGCAGCTGCCAGCAGGAAGGAGATGCCCAGATTCAGCCAGCTTCGTTCCATCCCTCTAGTTCCCCTCCAAAACCACGTACACCGGATCCCGCACCGACGGCCCCTGCCCTGCGGGGGCGACAGGTTTGAAGGTGGCGGTGATCTTGCTGCCCCGGACCTGCTGTACGGACCCTTCGGCAATCGTGATCTCCCGCTCCAGATCCGAAAACCGGCGGATCTGGATAACCGAGCCCACGGAAACGTTCAAATCCACCATCGCTTCGATAACCACCCGTTCGGAAGCCACCGACGAGACGATCCCGAGGAACAGGAACGGTGAGGTCAACTCTCCTTGTGAACCTCCTCCGGCAATCAGGATCTGTATCTCCCGGGTTGCCGCCCGAAACAGCGGATCCTGGCGGGCCAATGCGAGGAGCTGTTTCTCGGTATCGCTGCCGCTGTCCCCGCCTCCGGACAAGAACCTGAGAAAGATCATCACATCCCGCAGGGCGTCGTCTCTTCCCTGTTCGAAAGTTTCCGTTTGAGCCCCTCGAGCGTTTTGCAGGGCCGAGGACAGGGCAGCATGCTCCGCTCGCAGAGTCTGCAGTTCGGCGTTGAGCCTCTCGGCCCGGGCCTCACTGGCCTTCAATTGGGCACTCAGTCTGTCGGCGCGCTCCTGCAGCTGCTTTGCCAGCACCGCATCTGCATTCTTGTCGGATGATGAGGCCGCGACGATAGCCCGGATCTGTTCCTCGAGCTCATCGATTTGCGCTGTTTTGGCGGCCAGCTCGGCTTCCATTGCCTGCAGAGCCGCCGATTCCGCCTCTTCCCCGGTTCGTTCCTGGCTGGATTGTATCAGCTGTTTCAACAGGTCGACGAGGTACGTTTCCACTATCGGATTGTCTTCCAAGCTCTCGAGATCCTGAAGCGCGGCGCTATAACGTTCGGCACGAAGATGTTCCTGAAGACTCGCAAACATCGCGGCAGACTGGTCTTTCAGCAAAGTCTCGGCCTGCAACCGGGCGTTCAATTCAGTCAACCGCTGCTCAGCCGCGCTCTTCTCGCTTTCCTGCTTCCTCAACGCGGACAGAAGCTCGTTCCGCTCTCGGCTCGCCTGCGCCAGCGCTTCCCGAGTCAGACGCTGAGACTCGAGCAACTCCCGCTCCTTCTCCTGCAGCTGCGCATCCAGCTGCCGCCGATAGTCGGTAATCGCACGATCGATCGAGCCTTGCTCTCGGCTCTCAAGCTCCCGCAGGTGTTCGATGATCTGGGCTTCAGAGGTTCCCAAGGCCACCAACCGATCCCGTTCCCGACCCAGATCTTCCTCGAGCTGCCGGCGCAGCTGCTCCTCCTTCGTCTCCAGATCCGCCTCCAGTTGCAGTGTCAAGGCCTGCCGCTCCTGATCCACCCTCTGGAGCTGTCGCTGGATCGAGGCGATTTCCTCCTCCTTGACCTGCAGCCTGCTCTCGGTTTCCTGTTTCAGAGTCTGAATGAGGGTTCCCTCCGCGGAGATATATGAACTGCGGTGCAAGGTGATGTTCTCTTTGCGAAGCTCAAAGTGTCGAGAGAGGAGAAACACCCCCGCGCCGACCAGCACCAGCGCCGCCAGATTGATCAGCAGCGGGAAGAGCAGACCCCTCTTTTCAGCCTGCAGTAACGCAAGATCCGCTCGCTGGGGTGTGCGGCTTTCGACTATGGCCGTCTCGAGCTGTTTGAGGACCTGTTCCCGTTCCTCGGGAGATATCTCCCTTTCCTCGAGAGGCTGAAGCGGATCGTCCTGATGAATGCTTTCCATTGTCCGAGGGATTATACAAGGTATGTAGACACATCAGCAAGGCTGTGCCAAACTCCCCATGTGAGTGTACGATTAAAGATAATTCTGATCGTGCTGCCCCTGTTGATCGTTACCCTGGTTCTCAGCAGCATTGCCTCTTCCCTCTCCGCCCGAAACGGCATCACCAGAGTCGCGGTGGAACTGCTGGCCTTCAAGGCTCAGGACATGCAGAGCTATCTCGAAAACCAGTGGAACCTGTTGGTTGAGAACGATCTGGAGGAGCAGAGCGTTTACATCCAGGCTGCGCAGCGCTCCGCCCTCGCCTACGCCCAAAGCCTGCTCAGCAGTAATACGGAGATCATTCTCGCCCTCGACGGCGGGGACCGCCCCGTCTTCACGACCAGCGCTACAGCACTCGGGGATCGGGACCAGCAGGAACTGGCGTCCCTGCGCAAACGGGTAGCGCAAGGCTGGGTCGAGCTGTCCCTTGCAGGAGCGCCGCGCGTCGGCTACGGATTCACGTTTGAACCCTTCGGCTGGTTCTGCCTGGTCACGGAAGAGCGGCAGATTTTCTTCCGTGAGGTTACGGAAATCACCACCCAGAATGCGATCATCCTGGCCGCAGCCAGTGCGGTTTCCGTTCTGCTCCTCTTGTTGTTCTCCGGCTACCTCACCAGTCCGATTACCCGCATGGTGGCGGCCATGCAGGAAATCATTCGAAACCACGACCTATCCGAACGGGTCCGCGTGGAGTATCGGGACGAGCTCGGAACACTGGCCCACACCTTCAACCTCACGATCGACGAGTTGGACAAAGCCTACAACCAGATCAAGAACTTCGCCTTCCGGGCGGTTCTGGCCAAAAAACACGAGCAGGAAATCCGCAGTATCTTCCAGAAGTACGTTCCCAATGAGGTGATCGATCGTTTCTTCAAGAATCCGGAATCCCTGCTGATCGGGGAGGATCGGGTCCTGGCGATTCTCTTCTCCGATATCCGCGGCTTTACCGCGATCACCGAGCAGATGCAGGCACACCAGATGATTGCATCCTTGAACAGCTACTTCTCCCTCATGGTCGACAAGATCATGGAGCGCTACGGGATCGTTGATAAATACATGGGAGATGCGATCATGGCCTTTTTCGGGGCTCCGGTCCAGCATACCGATGACGCTCTCCAGGCCGTTACCGCCGGTTTGGATATGCAGGAAGTCTTGATAGAGTTCAACGTGCAGCAGCGCAAGCTCGGCCAAGCGCAGTTTCAAATCGGAATCGGGATCGACTACGGAGAGGTCACAGTAGGGAACATCGGTTCGGAGAAGAAGATGGACTACACGGTGATCGGTGATAGCGTGAACCTCGCTTCACGCCTGGAAAGGCTCACAAAGATCTACAAGCAGGATGTGATCATATCGGAAAGCGTGTATCGGGAGATCTCCAAGGCTCTGCCCTGCCGGCTGATCGACAAAGTCCTGGTGTTGGGGAAAACCCAGGCTCAGCGGATCTTCACAGTCAAGAAGCAGCTGAACGAACAGGAAAACCGGGCCTGGCAGGCTCACCACAGGGGTTTGAAGCTGTACTATCAGCGCAAATTCACGGAGGCGGCTCAATACTTCCGGCAGGTGAACAAACTCATCCCCGGGGACGTAGTGTCCGCCATGTACTTCGACCGCTGCAGGTCCTATCTGAAGAGTCCGCCGCCGGCCGAGTGGAAGGGTATTCATGATCTGGGCGAGAAATGAGCGCGCGGCGGTTTCCTGCTAACGGGCTCCGGCGTATAGAGTTACCGTGACTCCCGCACCGATCACCCCTACGGTTGCGCCGACCAGGCTGCCGATGGAAAAAATCTGGAAGAGCCGGCGGTGGAGCGTTGCCCCCTCGATCGTTGTCGACTCGAAGTAGCGCCGGTCCTGCAGCTCTCCAAGCCCCCAAAACGCAAAGGCCGCGGCGAAGGATACGAGGGTGGTGTTGAAGGAAGCGCGCAGTACCTTATCCCGGGCAGAGTCTCGCTCCAGGTTCCGCGCATCCTGCCGGCTGTCCCGCAGCATCCCCTCCAGGCGAGCCTGCAGCTCTTGCGGGTCCCGGCGAAGCAGTATCTGTTCCCGGGTGAGCAGCAGAAGCAGGTCGCTGCGATCGATGAGGTCGCTGTACAGGGATCCCCGAATCTGCCGGTTCAGATACCTCAACGCCTCCAGCTGCTCCACCGTCAGGGCCGCCTCATCCTGCAGGGCCATGCCGGCGACCAATGCCTCGGCCTGCGCCAGGCTGGTTGATAGCTCTTCGTACAGTTCATCCCGCAAATCCTCCCCGAAGGCGAGGACGACTGCACAGCTGAGAATCAGAAGGGCGAGAGCCGGGATTCGCATCACTGCCAACCTTCCATGGAGCGACGCAGGTCCCGGAACCTGCGCATCAAGTCCTCATCCAGAACCTCCGGATCGACCGGTGCGAGCATCGTTTCGGCCTCGGAATTTCGATCCGCCAGATGCAGGTAGTAGGCGGCCTTATAGCGATACAGGTCGACGTTATCCGACTCGGGGTAGCTGTTTATCAGGGTGGTGTAGGCTGCGATGACCCTGTCGATTACATCCGGATCATCTGTGAACCAGTCCTCCAGGATCTCAGCCTCGAGAAGCTCGATCTCCTCTTCGCTGTACAGGGGATCTGCAAAGACCATGTGCTGAAGCTGCTCGATGCTCTCTTGAAAAGCCCCCTGCCGGAGCAGGATATCGGCCAACCCCCTCTGGGCCTTGTCGTACAGATCAGGAAGCGGGTAGTGATCCGCGATCAAGTTGAACTCGATGGCGGCCAGGGAATCCTCTCCGGTCAGGAAATGGATCCGGGCTGTTTTAAACAGCGCGTACGGGTACAGGGGGGAGTCCTTGTAGCCTTCTAAAACCCGGGTGTAGAAGCGCAGCGCCTCCTCCAGCTGGCCCAGGGCCAAAAGATTCTCCGCTCGGTCGTAGTACTCCGTGGCGCTGTGAAGCGCCTGCTCTTTCGGTGTTGTGCTGTAGGTGAAAGCCTGCCGAGCTCTATTTCGCCTGACGTACAGGGCGATGTCGAAACTGATCAGGGTAAAGGTCAGGCCATAGGCTGAGAGGGTGACCGGTGAAAGCGAAAAGTCTTCCGTAAATTGTAGAGCCGCGCGCTTGGGATGGAAGATGTCATGGAGGGTGAGAACCGTGCTGAAGGCCAGAGACAGAGGGATCGCCAGATTCAAGCCTATGATCCAGCCGTCCTGGGGGAACACCGGTTCGATGTGCAGGCTCCCCCCTTCCCGGCTAAAGGAATAGCTTCCCTCGGGTAGGTGGTAGAGCGTATCCCCCGCCGCCTTCTCCTCCCCGCGGATGATAACCTTTTTCTCCTCCGGCAGCAGCGGACTGAAGGACAGACTGGCAAGATCGATTTCCAGGCTCCGGATTTCCCCGGCGGCCAGCTCGATCTCCCGCAGCTCGGTTCTGTAGCCGGGCTTGCGGATCTCCAGTTCGTGGCTGCCCGGATCCAGTTCCCGCAGCAGCAGCGGGGTCTGCTCCTCAAGCGGTTCCCCGTCCAGAAGCACATCCGCGTTGATGGGACTGGTGGTGAGGAAGAG
>CAZPQC010000062.1:20651-23118 GCA_964588525.1 uncultured Spirochaetaceae bacterium | reverse complement strand
AGCCTCCCTTCTGCATCTATTCACCCGACTGCACCTGTTCGGAGGAGCTGTTCTATTCCTACTGCCTGGCCTTCCTCAAAGAGCCGCTGCTGGACGGCTTCTGTGCCCCGATCCTGGAGGAGTCCATGGGTCAGCTGATCCGTTCGGCCAGTCCCTTCGAGATCAACGGCTGCACCGAGCACATTTACAAGATGCGCCTGGCTGCCAAGCAGGTCGGACGCCCGGGAACCTTCTTCGTGGCCGTGGGTACGGCGGAGCACGACACCGGTCAGATCGCGGTCTCCAACAATGAGTGGGGGGTGCGCACCACCGACTCCCGCATCATCGGGACACTGACCGAGTTCAAGACCGCCGACACCCTGCTGAACCGGGCCGTGCACTGCGCCCAGTACGGCTGCTACTCGGGCAACCTAACCGGACCCATCTACGGAGGCTGGTGCGGCGGTTCCGAAGGGGTGGCCGTCGCCCTGGTGGCCTACAGCCTCAACGGCCTGTGCATCTACGGCACCCAGTACAACCAGCACTTCCCCTTCCACCTCAACTGGGGATCCAACACCACCCGGGAGCTGCTGTGGCCGATCTCCATGGCCGGCCAGGCCATGGCACGCAACAGCAGGCTGCTGTACACCTCTAACGGCTTCGCCAATGCCGGACCCATGACCGAGATGCTCTTCTACGAGACCGCCTGTCACGCCATGGTCTCTACCGTGACCGGCTGGCACCTGTGGGAGATGGCCTCCACCCGCAACAAATTCCGCAACCGGGCCACTCCGCTGGAGGCACGCCTGGGCATGGAGGTGGGGCACGCGGTGGCCCGCCAGGGCATGACCCGCGGCCAGGCCAACGAGATCGCCCTCAAGCTGCTGTCCAAGTACGAGGCCAACGCCGGGGACGCCCCCAAGGGCGTGGAGTACCAGGAGTGCTACGACGTGGCCAAGGCCAACCCGACCCAGGAGCACTACGACATGTACCGCAAGGTCAAGGACGAGGTGGCCAAGCTGGGGGTGGAGTTCCCCTACTAGAACCGGCAGAAGCGAACCCGTACACAAAGCGACAACAGGTGAATCGACGCCGGGCGCCGCGCCGTTGGGCTGGATCTTCATACCACATCGATTCCAGTTCTCCGGCGTGGCCGCGGCGGCTATGCGCGAACGTGTATCAGCAATGCCTGGTTTTTCGATGGCAGCTTATGCAACAGCCTCGGAAAGTTCGAATGGAGAGGCGACCTCCGGCTTCGACCGCACCGGGAATTTCCACATTTGAAAATTCGGCAACACGATCTCACGTCAGGACCTCCCGGATGGATCGAATCATCCCCAGGACCTCCGCAGAGCAGATCTCGTCCGGAACCACCGAGCAGAATATCGTCTCCCTCGCCACCGTACAGCACGTCCCTTCCCCCCTGACCCAAAACTACATCGTCTCCCTCGTCACCAAAGAGCAGGTCGTCTCCGCCTCGCCTGTTACAGCCGCAGTGCTTCCAGCCGCAGGGGAACAAGCTTCCAAAAACATCATCGCCGAGTATCAGGTCGTCACCGGCTCCGCCGGCAATCGTATCATCACCGCTTCCGCCTATCAGCACATCGTTGCCCGCACCGCCTGCCAGTATATCGTCACCGGCATTTCCCTCTAGACGGTTATCCGCATCATCTCCGGTCAGCTGGTCATCTCCCCATCCACCGATCACGTTCTCCACTGCCTGTACGCCGCCGTCCTGGCCTGCCTTTACCGCCGACGCTGCTCCTACTCCCAAATCGACTGCTACCCCTTCGGTCCAAGCGGAGTAATCCAGCGTATCCTCTCCCGCTCTCCCGTCGATCATTCCCCTGACCTCAGCCACTTCAGAAGCAAACACAAAGCGGTCACAGCCGGCTCCTCCCACGAGCTCCTCGAATCCAACAAACTCAACCGGCGCCTCACCACAAGAATACATCGTACCCTCATCGATCCCGCTGATGTACCATACCGAAGAAAGATCCCGACCCATCAACCTGTCATATGCCTGCCCGCCAACGAGCCGCTCGACGTCTACCAATCCTCCCGTGCCCGAAGCCTCTCCAGCCTCCAGATCCACTTCCACGGCCGCACTCCAGGCCGACCAGTCCACAACGTCGGTTCCTGCACCTCCATCCACAACACCCGCTACGCTTCCTCCATCTGCAAACACATACCAGTCCCGTCCCCCTCCACCGCGCAGGTTCTCAATCCCCGCAAACTGCACCTCTCCGTAGCGGCCTTCTCCATTTCCTTCGATCTCCCACACCGTGTCGACATCCGGCCCACACAGCGTATCGTTTCCCTCGCCCCCCTCAATGCTCACAGGCACCCCGATATCTTCACCGATTCTCGCCTGATCGTTACCCGCTTGCAGCCGGAGCTCTATCCGCTGCACCTCTTCGGATGCAAACCTGACCGGCTCGGTGAGAAAACTCGCTCTCACCTCGATAAACTCTCCCCCTCCGTCACC
>CAZPQC010000062.1:0-20551 GCA_964588525.1 uncultured Spirochaetaceae bacterium | reverse complement strand
AACGCGACGTGATACCACGTGTCTTTCTCTATGATCTTGTCCGTCCGAATCAGGTGGACCCCGCCTTCACCCTCCAGGTCCACCTCCAGCCGCGAGCTCTGGAGCGACAGGCTCAGCCCCGCCCCGCAACACCCGCTGTCAATCGAAAGCAGCGTCTGGTTCCGGCAATTGCTGTCCGCTCTGAACCACAGGGCCACCGTGCCCTGTTCGAGCTCGAACACAGCGTCGTGTTCTACCACGATGTACTCACTCTTCGTCCCGTGGAAGTCGGCTCCCGTCTCCGCCCCGTACGGCGCTCTCCACAGAGGCGGACCCGGATCGTCCAGATCAGGCCACGAACTTACGAACAGTCCGTTCTGCTCGGTGCCCGCGGAGTCCGAAACCACCCAGCCATACGTCTCGTTCAGACTCCAGTAGGCAACCGGAAGAAGCATCTCCGAAACCCGGCTCACCTCCACCACGTCGTCCCCGGAGGTGCCGAGAACATACAGCACTCCGTCATAAAGCCCGAACCCCATCACCGTAACGGGGACCACGCCCTCGGTTTCGGCCCCGTCACTATCGGTCACACGCACGGTGATGACGTGCGTCCCGGCGTATTCATAGGTGTGCGCGCCGGAAAAGCTCCCGGATCCGTCTGTTTCGTCGACCGCCGCCTCGCCGGCTATCCCATCTCCCCAGTCGATAACCACGGTGTGGGTGTCCAGCACACCCGCGTCGGCAAATGAGCCGACGACACTCGCCTCTACTCCGGCCCACACCTCAGCGGGCTCTAACCTCAATTCCTCGATCACGGGAACTTCGTTCTTGACTTTGACAGGCTGCCTTCCGGCATTCGAATACGTGGCACCACTTACCTGCACGTCCACGGTCACCGTGTAGACAAAATCACCGTCGTCATAGGAATGCGTCACATCTCCGCCCTGAGCGTACTCGTTTGTGTCCCCGTCACCCCAGCGAACCAGGTACTTTTCCACCGCCACGACACCGGAGGGCTCTCCCGGGTCCAGAACATCCCCCAGCGTCAACACGTACTCGGATCCCTCTTCCACCTCTGTTGCCCCACTGAGCTCGATCACCGGGGCCACGTCTTTGACTGAAACCGTGTGTCTTGCCGTCTCCGGATACGTCCCATCCTCATCTATCACGTCCACGGTGATCGTTCGCTCCGCGGCCCCATAGAAGACGTGGGTTACCTTGCCGGAAGTTTGATAGCTCGCAATCTCCCCGTCTCCCCAGTGCACCACGTACTCGAGAACGGTATCGGCGCCGGGATCGAACACCTCGCTCAAGGTAAGGGTGTACACCGACCCTTCATCCACCGAAACCGGTCCGCTGAGCCGGATCGTGGGGGCCACGTTGCGGACTTCCAACAAAAGCGCCGCTACGTCCTGATGCTCACCGTCCTCGTCGATCAGCGTCAGGCTGATAGCTACCTGCTGCTCGCCGTCGCCGTACACATGCAGCACGGACAGCGCAGGCACAAAGCCGTCTGCCTCGGGCTCGGGGGCCTGAACCGTTTGGACGGCGCTGCCGTCGCCCCAGTCGATCAGGTAATGGGTGACCGTATCCTCTCCCGGGTCGTATGGCGAGCCGATGGCCAGCGCGAAGTTCGATCCCTCGTCGCTATGCGCCGTGCCGCTCAGGGCGCACACCGGCGCAACGTTCGCCACGCTCACCAGTAGCGGATCGACAGCGTAGCTGCCGTCCTCATCCGTGGCGGTCACCGCGATGGCGTATACTCCGTCATCAGCGTACATGTGTCGGGCTTCGCCGGCGCCGCCGGGCATCTCGTCACTCGTCCCGTCTCCCCAATCGATCTGCCAGCTCCTGAGCGTATCGTCTCCCGGATCGTTCGAAGAAAGTGCGAGCGTGTAGGGCCGGCCCTCCTCCGTCGATGCCTCGCCGCTGACAGCCAGTGCGGGCGCTACGTTTGCCACGGAGACGCTCTTGCCCGCTGAGTAGATCCCGTCCTCGTCCAGCGCCGTCACCCTGATCAGCATCGGGCCGTCGTCTATGAACAGGTGGGTCAACTCTACTGTCGCCCCCGGAAACGTTTCATGTGGGCTCCCGTCGCCCCAGTCGACGATCCACAACTCGACGGCGTCCTCTCCGGGATCGGCGGCGCTCAGCTCCAGGGTGTACGCCGAGCCTTCTTCCGTGACGTCATCCCCGTCCAGAGTCAGCACCGGCGCCACCTCGCGCACCGTAATACCGCTGAGGTAATCCGCGTACCCGCCGTCCTTGTCGAAGATTCGTCCCCGCACCACCTGGGAGCCGGAGTCCCGTGCCGGCAGGCTCACCGAGGCGGAGGCGCTGCCCTCCACCTCGAACAGCCCGTCGTTGTCGAAGTCGTAGCTGTAGGTGAACGGTCCTGCAGCATCGACGGGCGAGGGATCATTCTGGGCGCTGAAGGATATGGTCACCGTCTGCCCCTCGGCAACGGGTCCGTCGTTGGTAAATACGGCGAAAGGAGCGGCGTTCTCCACCACCAGATCGCCCGCACCCTCAGCGGTCCGCACTGCGGTCGAGCCGTAGTCGGTATAGGCCACCCGTACGCGTATTGGATAAACCCCGTCATCTTCGATTCCCAGGTCCTGGAGCGCGGCCCAGCTCAGGCTGACCTCGGAGCCCGTCCCGTCATCGAAGACCCCGTCGCCGTCCAGATCCCACGAAAAAGCGGGCGCCCCAGGCGCTGCGGCTGCCAGCCTCACCCCCTGACCTTCCGAGGTCAGAGCCTCATCCAGCACCGGGAGAGCCGCTTCCACCTGCAGAGCAGGATCCAGGTTCTCGATATAGCGACCATCCTCGTCGACGGCCGCAGCTACAACGGGAAACTCACCGGTCGAGAGATAGACGTGCGCTGCCGAAACCGCATCGCTTCCATAACTTTCAACGGTCCCGTCACCCCAGTCGATCTCCCACTGAAAGACGGTGTCGTCTCCCGGGTCGGTGGGAATCCCTCTATTGTCGAGCACCGTGAAGGCGAGCGAATATTCCTGGCCGACCACCGTCGAGGCAGCCCCGCTCAAAGACACCACCGGCTCCGTGTTCTCGATCAGGATCGTCGAGAGGGCTTCGGCGACCTGGTCCAGGTCGTTGGTAACCCGCACGCTCACGCGGTAGCTGCCGTCGTCATCCAGGCCGAAAGCCGCCAGCTCGCTCCACGTCAACGCGGGCTTTTCTCCCGTTACGTCTCCGAAGAAGCCGTCGCCGTTGATGTCCCAGGCAAAGCTCGCAGGCCGCCCGAAGGTGTTGGTGGCGGACGCATCGAGCTGGACTCCCGACCCCTCCGCTGTCGTGTACGGGCCGCCGGCGTCCGGGTTGGCGGGAGCAAACACCTCGCGACGCTCTATGCTCGTGAAGGCAACGGCACTCCGGCCGGCCACACCGATGGTTCCATCGCCGGGCACCGATCCGCTCTCCTGCACGGTCTTTCCCGCCGAGTCGAACAGCAGGAAATCTCCGGGAGCCGAGGTCGGATCTTCCCCGTTGATCGTCACGCCCGACTCCAGCTGATCCCCCGCCACCTGGAGCAGATCATCGCCGCTTCCTGCGTCGATCGTGGTCATACCCCCTGCGCCCGTACGCCTCACGTAGATCCTGTCGTCGTCGCCGCCCGCAACCACGGTCAGTGTCGTGCCGGCTGCGGCGGAGCGGATTTCAATCGAATCTTCACCGGCGCCGGTCGTTACGATCGTTTCACCGCCCAATTCGAGGAGCTCCACGCTGTCAGGACCGTCTCCGCTCCGGATGATCGTCACATCCGTCGAAGCTGGCCTGATCTGCGCGATCAGATCCTCATAGGCTCCCGTGGTGATTTCCAGCTCTTCTATGTCGCTGAAGCCGACGACATAGGCGGAAGGCGGCGTCACGGGGCTGACCCGCGCGAAGGCGGCCACCCCCCCGTTGTGGATCCCCGGCCCTTCTGATGATCCGACAAAAACTTTCCCGTCCGAGGAGCGAACTGTCACGGAGTTGGGAGACATCAGGCCGAGATCGCCGCTGTTTCGATAGATCTGGACGAACTGAAGCTCTCCGGAATCGGGGTCCCGGTGGAAGATGGCCAGGCTGTCGCTCTCACGTCCGGTCACGTAGAGGTACTCTCCGTCAGGCGAAACGGCCAGAGCGCTGACACCCGCGATACCGCGGATCCCGTAGAAGCCCTCCCGGAGCTCCTGCACCGGAACCTCGAGCAGCCCGTCACCGTTCTCGCTGTAGACCAGAACGGTGCTGTCGTCAGCCGAGGCCAGGTAGAGGTAGCCGCCGTCCGGGCTGAGGCCGATGGCGCTGATCCCTCCGGCCGTATCGATGGTCTGGATTGTCCCGCCCGGGCCGCCTGCGAACCGGAGCAGCTCGCCGCTTCCGGCCGCATCGCTTCCGGCGGCGTAGAGAGTCTGGCCGTCCGGGCTCACCGCAATGGAGGTCACATCCACACCCGGCAGAAGGACGGACTGCAGGAGATCGAGAGTATCGGAGGTCGAGTCAAACCGGACCAGGCCACCGTCGAAGCCCGCGTACAGGGACTGCCCATCCGGGCTGACGGCCAGGGTACGCAGGGTGCCGTAGCTCGAGACGTCCCGGCTCGACATGAACCGGTAGACGCCGGCTGGATCCCTGCCGAAGATCCCGATGCTGTCGTCCTGGGAGGTGGAGGGATCGCCGGGAGAGGCCACGTAAACACGGGCCGCGCTCACGGCCACGGCAAGCGCGCCTTTCAGCCCCGCCGCTCCTTCGAAGCCCTCGGTGAAGGTCTGGAGCACCGAGAGGCTGTCCGGGTCCACAATGACCAGGGCGTTTCTGTCCGGATTCACGCCGACGAGCCTGTCTCCCTGAGGGGCGACCGCCATGGCCTGGAGGCCGGGAAGGATGTTCTGCGCGGAGGTCGGGCGGACCTGCCCGAAGACCACATAGCTCTTGCCGGCAGCCGGGTCTCCGACGATCACGTCGTCGATGCCGTCCCCGTTGACATCGCCTACTGATTCGACATAACGGCCCCGATCCCGGCAGTGAGGCGTGGTGCCCAGGAGGTGAAAACCGTCGAATCCGTCGAGATCGCCGAGCTGCAGAACGGCCGGAAAACCGTCCGCGCGGCCAAACACGACATGGACAGCGCCCTCGGGATAGGTTGATTCACAGTACACGGGCGCCGCGATGATGACATCGTCGATCCCGTCGCCGTTGAAATCCCCGGCCCCGGCAACCGAGTATCCCGTCTCGTCGTCTTCCGAATACCCGACTCCCACCATAAGGAAGCCGTTCACCCCGTCGAGGCTGTTCAGACTCAGGACGGCGGGAAATCCCCCCGCGCGGCCGAACACCACGTAGGCTTCGCCCGCCGGACCGGCTCCGGGCGCCCCGACGATCACATCGTCGTAGCCGTCGCCGTTCACGTCCCCGGCGGCCGCGACGGATTCGACGGCGCTGTAATATGCGTCGATACCCTGGATCGCAAACCCGTTCGTGCCGTCCAGGACTCCCAGGTCGAAAAAGTCGGGAAACCCAGCGGTGCGGCCGAAGACCACATACGCCCCCCCACCTCCGATGATCAGGTCATCGATCCCATCGCCGTTCATGTCCCCGGCCCCTGCGACCGAGCGGCCGCTGTGTCCCGTCCCTCCCAAAACGAAACCGTTGCTCCCGTCCAGATCGGCCAGAGGGAGGGTGGCGGGAAAGCCGCCCGCGTGACCGAAGACCACGTAGCACTCTCCGGTTCCCTTCTGCCCGGCCTGGTAGGCCCAAACAGCACCGATGATCACATCGCCGTACCCGTCGTCGTTCACGTCACCGGCCGAAGCCACGGAGAAACCGCACAGGTCGGCCGGATCGATTCCCTCAAGACGGAAGCCGCTGGTGCCGTCGAGCTCAGAGACCTTGATGAGTCCGTCAAGCGCGCCGTCTGCGGCATCGAGGGCCAGGATATTTTCACTCCCGCCGAATACCACATAGCAGTCGCCGGTGCCGCCGTAATAGTTTACCTCGTTACCCGGTCTTACGCTGATGTCGCCCAATATCAGATCAACGTGCCCGTCACCGTTCACATCCCCGGCCAGGGCGGCGGATTCGAAAGCGGAGTATCCCTGTACGCGAAAGCCGTTGCTGCCGTTAAGGGTGCCCAGGTCCAGCCCGGCGGCAAAGCCCCCGTCCTGGCCGAACACGACATAGGCATCGCCGTCGGCGATGATTACGTCATAAAAGCCGTCGCCGTTGATGTCGCCGGCCGAGCCGACGGCGTACTGGCAGCCGTTCAGGGAGAAGCCGTTCTGGCCGTCGAGCTCCGAGAGATTCACATCAACCGGAGCGGCGGTCGCCTGCTCGACCTGGATGTCCGTCAGGAATCCAGAGGGGTCGAGGACGACGGATCCCCGGAGCAACTCCACCCGGTCGCCGTCGATCGTTGCGGTAACGGGGCCGGTCACCTCTTCGACGGTCAGAGTGTCTTCACCGGATCCGGCCAGAATGAGCGTCTCATCCGCGCCGTCGGTCATGACGATCGGGATCGGGTCGGAACCGGCGGGCACCACCGACAGTGTTCCGCCGGCCATACGCCAGCGGACCGGTTCGCTGTTCGCGCTGTTGTCGACGATCAACGTTTCCACGCTGAAGCTCAGATCGTTCAGGAGGTCGCCGTGCGTTGTGTGTCCAGGATGCAACGGGTCCGCCGGATCGCCCTGGATGACCAGGGTGAGCCGATCGATGCCGGAGTCTCCCGCAAAACCGGTGGTGTCCCCGATCCGCTCCACGATGAAGCGGTCATCGCCGCCGTTCCCTTTGACCAGGACCGAGGTGCCCCAGAGACTGCTGTTCACGGTCAGCAGGTCATTGTGAGAGCCAAGCAGAAGATCGGCCTGCTCGACGTTTTCGAAGGTGGCCCCGGCTACCAGATCCGCAATGGTGAGCAAACCGGATGCCGGTCCACCGGTGAGGGTGCCGATCAAGGGGGAGGTCCGGTCCCGGCCGTCGAAGAGGAGGTAGTCGCCGTCCGACTCACCGCCGTCTACGTTCACCGCTGCCTGCGCGGAGAGAAGCGTAACCCGGTCGATCCCGGCGCCCAGGTCGAGGGTCAGCTCTGAGGAGATTCCCTGGACGTAAACGTTATCATCACCGCTGCCGAAGGCCACCTTTGCCGGAACGGAGTTCCCCGCGACGTTCAGGTCATAGCCGTCCATATCCATGAGGTTGATCTCGAGCTCTTCGAATCCGTGGTGCGCGATTCCAGCTTCGGTGGGCGGATCGACAAATCCCCAGATCCGATGAGAGTCCATCCATGGAAACTGACGTTCCCTGGCGCTCTCGCTGTCGCTGAGCACGAGACGGTCGCTTCCGTTGCCTCCGGTCAGGATGAGCGGTGCTCGGATATCGTCTAGGTTCCTCCTGACACCGAACCCGGCTTCCTGGAGCAGTCCGACCAGAACATTGTCGTCGCCCTCCCGTAGATCGATGTTCGTCTCGTTCTCTGTGTCCAAAACACGGAGATTATCCCGTCCCTCAGGATCGTCTCCTAATAGAAGAGTAACCGACCAGGCGCCCTCTGTGAGCAGTACCTGCTGGTAGGTGTCATCGATGTCCGGCAGTCCCTCGTCGTAGATCGCCTGAGATACGGCCAGAAGCTGGTTGTCCGTCACCAGCCAGTAGGTTTCCTGGTCATTGTCTTCGTTGGCCAGGTGCACGTGCTCGACATCTACGGTGTGTACGCCCGGCGCCCCGGCCGCCGTGGCGGGCGGGCCAAACAGAACGGCCTCGACACTGTCTGTGCCTTCAGCGCCGTCTATAGTGACCCGGCGAGTCAGCTCCGGAACAGCCGTTGCGTCGGTGCCGTGCCCCAGCCGGAGGGCGATCTCGTCCACCGCACCGTCGAAGGATACCCTCGATTCGGGGATGGGAAGACCCGCCACGTTGTTCAGTCCCACCATGATTTCGCGGCCCGCGGCATCGCTGGAGTTGTCGTAGGCGAGAGTGTCGTAACCGCCGCCGCCGTGAACGGTCACGGGAGTCTCGATGAACTCGAGGGTGCCGTTCTTGCCCAGGGTGACCTCATTTTCGACCCCGAAGAGATTGACCGTGGTCGACTGGGCGACAAGGGTTTGCAGCTGCAGCGTGTCGTGCTGTCCCAGCGCGTTGATCGTCAAAGGAGCGTCGATCGTGCTCAAGACCCGAAGATCGCTGCCGCTCTCATTGTCACCGAGCGCCAGCAGGAGGCTCTCTTCGACACCCTGGAAACGGATGTGATCCGTCAGGCCGTGCTCCGCAAGAAGGTGCCCAGCGTCCGGTCCGGTCCGGCTCAGAGTCACCGCCCGTCTGGGCCCGAAACCATCGTCCAGGATGCGAAGGCTGTCGCTGCCCGGACCTGCGAGGATTTCCACGTCGGCGTAGACCGTGCTCAGGGTATCGTCACCCGCGCCGCTGTCCAACGTTATGTCGATCAGATCCCTGATGTGGGCGTCTGCCGTACCTGCGGCCACCTCCAGGGTATCGTCCCCTCCGTAGCTTCGAATCTCCAGCCGATCCCGGTCGGGATCGCTGTTCAGGATGAGGACCTCCCGGGCGCTGCTGGCGCCGTCGGTCGTGTCCCTTATCTGCACCAGGGGCTTGGGAACCTGGGTCTGTGCCCCGGTCTCCAGATCGGTCTGAGAGATATCCCTGATTATCCCTTCCACCACGATGGTGTCCCCGGCTGTCTCGCCGGCGTTGTAGATTACCACATCGCCGTCGCTCCGTGCGCTCTCCTGGGGCGAGGAGAGATCAAAGGACAGGGACTCCACTTCGGTTCCGGTGAGATCGTTCAGAACGATCGTGTCCGCACCGCCGCCCGCGGCTACTCCCACGCTTTCGATATTGTCCAGCAGGAGGATTCCGTCGTTGGTAAGGATTTCGACAATGCCGCCCTTGCCGGTAATCGTAATCTGGTCATCCAGCTGGCTTACCCCCGGACTGCCCGCCTGCAGGGATGTGCCCGTGATGTCGATGCTTCCCCGCACCGAGACGTGATCCCGTTCTTCAGGGCTCGCCGGTTTGCCTTCGTCCTCTTGGAACACATCGGCTCCACCTCCCACGTTCCAGACGTAGGTGTCGCCGTCCGGGCCGCCGATGAGGGTATCGTCTCCCGCCTCGCCGTTGAGCCGGTCGCGACCGGAGCCGCCTTCCAGCCAGTCGCTGCCGCCGCCGCCGAGCAGGTTATCGTTGTCTCCGCCGCCGTAGAGCGTATCGGCGCCGTTACCGCCCAGCAGCAGGTCGTTCCCGTCTCCGCCCCACAGCACCGCTTCACCGGTTCCCAGATAGGAGAGCACGTCATCGCCGCTTCCCCCTGCGAAGCTCACGTCGGCCGCCACGCTCTGGTCCACCACGATCTGGTCCTTCCCGTTGCCCCCGAAAGCCGCAATGTCCGTCACACCGCGAAAGCTCTGGCGGGCGCGGGCCTTCCATTTTCCGTCCTCCAGGGCAAGGAAGGTCACGTGCAGCGTCTCTCCTCCCGTGGGGACGCCCGCCTCGTCCACCGTCGGGCCCTGCGACGTGATGAAGAAGCCTTCATTCGTCTCGCTGTCCGGGCCGTTTCTTCCGGGCGCCGTGTTCTGTCGCAGGTTGGCGGTCCCGGATAGCCCGTTCTCTCCGATGAGGCCGGGATCGCCCATGTACAGAGTCAACAGGCCGCTTTGACCCACATCGCCGAGGGTAGGTGGATTCAGCTTGACACCCGCGAGAACCTCGGCATCGTCCAGCTGGTGGATGTTGAAGTCGAAGATGGTCACGTCGAAGAGCACCCAGGATTCATCAACGATCGTCACGGAAAAAAAGAAAAAGTCCAGTACGACACGAACAAAGGCCTCCATCCCGGCCCGCAAGGCGCCGGACATGTTGAGAACGCCGGTGGGATCGGCGTCGAAGGCCAGCTCCAGCTCGCCGATCCGGACCCGGCCGTCATAGGTGTAGGGCTCGGCCGGCACCGTATCTCCCGGAACGGGGCTCGTGTATCCTTCCAGCAGATCGTGAACGTAATCCCACTGCTCGTCGCTCTGCGCCTCCGGCAGGTCGTTGAGATCGAAATAGATGTCCGCGGCAAAGAAGGCGTTGACCCCCGCCTTGGCCTCCAGGAAGTAGATGTCGATTCCCACCGACGCACCGGCCGACAGCTTTGCCTCCAGCGTAAACTCCGCTCCATCCTCCGGTGTGTCGCCGTCGGTAACGCCTTCGGGAAGGTGATCATCGAAGTAGAATCCGTCGGACAGCCGGTGGATGTTGCTGTTCACGCTCGTCTGGAGGGCGTCCATGGAGCTGAAATCCAATGAGCCCGTCAGCGCAGCCACTCCAAACACATCGTAGCCCGCATCTATATCCAGAGTGGCGCTGAGCTCCAGACCAAGCTCCGCATTCAACAGACCGGGAAACACCGGATAGGTGTAGCTGAAAAGGAATCCGAATGAGAAATCGATGCCGAAGGTGACCAGCTCCGCCGTGGTGTCTCCCAACAGCATTCGAAACACCACTTCCGGGTCCTGCAGAAAGGGAAACTGGAGAATTCCCCCGAATCTCGTGAAGAACTCCTTGCTGCTCTCGCCTGCGTTTTTGGTCTCCTCCTCCGCATCTGTGGACTTCTCAGAAGAGGTCATCTCAGCCTTGTTCTTGTCCTCAGCGTCGTCATCATCATTATCATTCAGATCCACCGTCACTTCAGCCGAGAAGCCGCCCAGAGCGGTCGTTCCCAGAAGGTTCTGGACAACCGGCACCTCGAGGTCCAGGAGTCGATCAATGAGCTGGATGATGGTCCTGGTCTTCTCGACGGCGCTCCGAATCCCTGAATCGCCCATGGAGGCGAACACGGCCAGGTCAAGAGCGCATACCGTCTCTCCGGTAAGCTTCTCCGTCAGATCGCTGATGATCGGGATCGGATCGGTCAGGAAATCGACGACCGGTTTGATCGGATCTAGTATCTCCTGGATTTTCTCGACGGTCGGGTCCACGAACTCGGAGAAGAACCTTCCCAGATCCAGCTCCACGTCTTCGTACTCAATCTCCACCGGATTTCCAAAAGGCTGCACCTCCGGATCCGCCCCCACATAGCTGTACGTTATCCGCGCATCCGAGAGAACCGAAAGATTGAACAGCGAAGCTCGGCTTCCGGCATCGACAAAATCGGGCACGAAAGAGGCGTCGATGTCCAGATTCACCTCTCCGGAGCCGCTCAATTCCGCCTCCAGGATCAGCGAGGCGATTTCGACGGACATCAGCCGGTTGTTGGTACCGGGCTGCGTCTCGGGATCGACCAGGTCGATCGAATAGGTGCCGCTGAAGCTCGAAGGTAATACCGAATCCGCCTCGATCAGCGCCCCGAACACCCCGGCCTTGCCCTTCCCGGAGAACTCCTCCCTCAGCTCAGCCACCACCGTCACCTGCAGCTCATTCGAGGCCGCCGTGTCGACGAAAAACTCACTCACGCCGGCGGACTCCATGACCCCGAAGCTCAGAGTCAGCTCCCAGCTTACCGTCACGTCGACCATGTCCTCGATGTCCAACAGCGGCTCGATCACGCCGCCTTCCCCAAGAGCCAGATCCACATCCACAACACCGGTGGTTGTGCCGGACAGGGTCAGCTGAAACTGAATGATCGGATCCCCGTCGCTCCCCGAAACGTCGATCTGGCCGTCGATCAGATTACCCAGCGTTCTATCCAACTCCCCCTCGATCCTCGTCACGCTTACCGGCGTCGGACCGGGCAGCATGGCATCCAACCGAAACTCCACCACGGTGGCGAACTGCCCCACCGAGTCGGTGGACAGCTGATCACCCACCAGTGGAATCACTGCGTCGAAAACTGTGTCATTGAGCTGTGTCTGAAGTGAATGAAAGAAATCCTGCAGGCCGTACTTGACCAGTGAGAGATCCGCCCCCTCTGCCGAACCGTCGGGGGGCTCGGCTTCCTGCTGCGCCTCCACAGGCTGGGCTGCGGTTTCCAGAGACACTGAGACCGGCAGGGGCACATACCGCTGCCCCACATCCAGCCTCTCGGCCATCAGACCCGCTTCCTCGCTGTGCTCCACCCCCAGCACGTGCCCCATCTCGTGCATCACCACGGTCAGCAGGTCCATTCGGCCGGCCGCGTCGACTCCGGATAGAGCCCAATACTCCCCCTCGGCAAGGCCCGCGGCAAACTCGACCTGGTCGGTGGGAGTGGGGTCTACGAACCAGCCGTATCCCGCCGCATCTATATCGATGCTCACGACGTAACCAGTGGTATGCCCCAACGTCAGACCGGGCAGATCGGCGATCTCCACCGATACCTGATCCAGCACCTCGAGCGCACTGCACTCGAAGAGTCCCGACGCCGCCCAGCGGCCTCTCGCCTCTTCGACGATAGGCTGCAGCTGCTCAGCGGAGCTCAACACACTCGTATTTTGCTGTCCACGCCAGGGAGCCGATACTGCGGTGAGTTCATAGCTCGGTGCGCCGAATCCGCCGCCGTCTGGAGGCGGCTCAGCTGCATTCAGTGTTTCTACCAGCTCATCGGTGATATTGGATCCCTCACTATGAGTTGGAGTGGGACTGCTCGGCGATGTCTCCGCATCATCCGCACGCCCATGAGTTGCGAGAGCCCCTGTTTGCTCTGCAGCATCCGGCGTTTCCGCCAATCCATCCTGTTCGGATTCTGCCGAAATGGAGTTCGCCTGGCTTGATACATCTGTGGCAAAGAGGTCGGAAAGCTGTGCCTCCGGATCGTACGAAGAGACCTTCTGATCGGAGAGAGTGATTTCCTCATCTGCCTGATTTTCTTGCAGTAAGGTGGCTGTCTCCGAGGGCGAAGCGGTCAGAGCGACAGCTTCATCGATCAATCCGTTTCCGGAAAGCAGCAGGCGGGGTTCGAGGGATTCGAGCCGATAGGATGAATCCACGGGATTCGGCTTGTGCACCTCCAGGTTAGTTTAATTACTATTTATAAACGCTCCACCGGTAATCAGCAATCGAAAATACAATTATTTCTTTAGCCTCAAATGCACTACTGGTAAAAACTATCATAAACTCGAACAGACGACTTTGAAATAGGTAATTGAGATCATAATTGGAGTATTTTGGGTATTAGATCGAATAGAAAGAAATAATACAAAAGTATTATGACCGTCAGAATCTTACCCAGGCGATCTTGTTTAGGCGCAACCAGATTCTTATTTGGTTTCGATCTTCCGCTCGATTTTCAAGAAAATTGGAGAACCCGGAGCACTTTGGTTCTGTAATACTCATTGGTCTATTTATTCGATACTCTCTGATTCGCCATAATCTTGGCTGGTCGCCTACGCTTGCAACCACCTATCAGATTTGTAGTAGAATCAGAAAATTGTGTAAAAATTATTATTCATTCGTTAAATAAATTTGACAGCGGCAAATTCCTCACCTTATACTTTTAGGCTGTTCGCCTAT
This sequence comes from uncultured Spirochaetaceae bacterium, assembly GCA_964588525.1. Taxonomy (GTDB): domain Bacteria; phylum Spirochaetota; class Spirochaetia; order SZUA-6; family DRHE01; genus JAFGQJ01. The sequence continues at coordinate 7,147 of CAZPQC010000062.1, read as the reverse complement.
AAAAAGATTCTACGCTGATGGACAGCGAAGGGAAAAAGTACCAGCTCGAACCTCTTGAGCCGCGGCTCCTGTTGTCGGGGACCGGGATCCTGGATGAGGTGATTGCAGCAGTTTCACCTCCCGCCGACACTACGGAAGTCACCGTGCAGGGTTATCAAGCCCAGGATCAGATAACCATCCTCGAACACACGAATTCGGCCTATCATCCGGAGCAGCAGTTGAGCGACCTCTTCGGCGGCGAATCCGATGCTACGGAGCAATCGGCTCAAGAAGACGACCTTAGCGAAGCCTCCGATTTCGAGAAAACGGAAGAGGATCCGCTAACCAGGCCAGGGCTCGATGAGCGAGGAAATGCATCTTCCGAATCAGCACCGGATCGGCTGCCAGTCAAACGAGGGACAGAGACAGCCGAGAAATCTGCCCTAACACCATCCGATGGCGATTACCCGAGTATAACAGAACAACTCGTTGAAACATTGGATGCGGCCGAACCACCTCCGGCGGAATCCGGGACCATTACCTTCACAACAGATCAAGGCTCGAGCGATCTTTACCTGCGGGCAAACGTCGACGACCCGACCTTGATTATCTTGTTCGACGCCTCCAGCCAAGAGCCTCTGGCAGCTCGGCCTGCAGAAAGCGTAGACAGGATCGTTATTACAGGCAGCGATGATGCAAATGACTGGCTGACCGTCGATTTCTCCGTTCCCTTTTGGCCGGAAAATGGTATCGAATTCAGAGGGGGAGAGGGTGGATTCGATGGTCTTTCACTTGTCGGCAGTGATTCTTTTTCAGTTGTCTACAAAGCGATCGGTTTCGATGCCGGACACATCCTCCTTGATGATGGGGGCAGTCAAACCACTATTCGCTTCAGCGGTCTGGAGCCCACGACCGTTGACAACCTGGCAAGCTACACATTCACTACTTCCGATCCCGCAGGAGTAGACGTCGTAACGGTCGGGAGCGCCGGTTCGGGAAGCAACGATATATCCGGGACCAGCGGTGCCACAGGTTTCGAGACGGTTACTTTCTATAATATAGCCAATGTAACTCTCGATCTTTCTATCAACGACACTGCTGGCACAGATGCCGACTCTGTAACCTTTGAACCACCGGGACTGATAGCCTCCGGACTACAGAACTTCAGCGTTGTTACAGGGATCGGGAATGACCTGGTTACGGTGAATGTCACCGACCTGACCCTGCCCTTATCGGGAGGTTCGGTTACTCTCAACACCGGAGATGGAAACGACCGGTTGATTTTTAGGGGCACGGATATTCCGTCAGGCTCCATCGTCCTGAATGGCGGCGCGGGCAACGATACTCTTGATTTTAGCAATGTTAGCTCCGATCTCACCGTCACGATCCATTCAGACGGCACGCTTACGATCAGCGACGGCATCAACACTTTGAGCGAAATCTCGGACGTGGAGAGCGTGGTGGGCGGAACCGGGAATACGACCTACGTGTTCGAGGACGGAGCCGGGATCGACGGGAAGCTCTCGGCCGAGGGAGCGGCCACCCTGGACTACTCGGCCTACACCACGGGGGTACTGGTCGATTTGTCTTCCGGCTGCGCCACCGGGACCGGTGCCGTGGAGAATATTACGGCAGTGTTTGGCGGTTCCGGCGGAGACCTCATCTACGGCGGTGCTGCCGATGAAACCATCTACGGCAACGATGGTGATGACACCCTTCTCGGCGGAGCCGGGGCGGATGAGATCTACGGCGGCTCTGGCAACGACCAGCTTTCCGGCGGAACCGGGGTCGGTGACAAACTGTTCGGAGGCGAAGGGGACGATCGCATCCTCGGTTCGGATGAGGGTGGAGAGGAGGATGCCGATTTCAGCGATGATGTCTTCTTCGGCGATCTGATCGACGGAGGACCCGGCGCGGACCTGATCTCCGGCCTGTCGGGAGCTGATCTGATCCGCGGAGGCGATGGAGACGACTATATTGTTGGTGGACCGGGTGGAGACCTGATTCTCGGCCAGGGGGGCAGTGACGAGCTCTATGGCGGTCTCGGGGACGATGCCTTGTACGGCCACAACCTGGACGACGTCGGCGATGATTCCGCCATCGACTTCCTCTACGGGGAATGGGGAAATGACACCCTGTTCGGACAGGCCGGGGATGATTACCTGGACGGCGGTTACGACACCGATACCTTGATCGGTGGAAGCGGCGACGACGAGCTTCTAGGCGGTGGAGGCGCTGGCGATACGCTGGAAGGCGGAGAGGGCGATGACATCCTCCGGGGTTCCGACGATGGCGCCGATACGATCAGCGGCGGACAGGGTCGAGACCGCATCTTCGGCAACGGCGGTAACGACGACATCACCGCCGGCGAGGGAGACGATATCGTAGACGGCGGTCTCGGGGATGATCGCATCCAGGGCGAAGGCGGCAGTGACCTGATCGTCGGATCAGGCAATCACGACATCCTCTACGGCCACAGCGAAACCGGTGCGGGCGACGATGGAGAGGTCGACTACCTGTACGGTGATTTTGCCACGGTCAGCATCGACTCTGAAACCGGACAGGACCGGCTCTATGGAGGAGCGGGAAATGATCTACTGTTCGGTGAAGCGGGGGACGATTTCATCGATCCCGGCGCAGGAACCGGAGATGTGGTGGATTACGGCGGTGGCGAGAGTGCCGTTCCCTCGGATTTCGTTCCTCCAACCCCGACCCCCGATCCGGCAGTCCAGACTCCCGATGAAACCAACCTCAGGGCGGAAGCAACGCTTCCTGAAGGCGTTGCTGATCCGGGCCGCTGGGGCGAGCTGGCTCGCTCTGCTACCGGCTCGGGCCTGAGCGGTGGGCAGGGAATTTCCTTCGAGCCTGCAATCACCGTCGACGGAAGCGGGACGGTTTACATTGTATGGACGGACAGCCGGGTGGGGAACTTCGAGATCTACCTGGCCCGCTACACGGCAGGCGGCTGGGAACAGGTGGCGGGCAGCGCCGAGCAGGGTGGGATCAGCGATTCGGCCGGCAGCTCTCAGCAGCCCTGCATCACCTTGGATGATGCCGGCCAGCCCATCGTGGCCTGGACCGAGTACAGCTGGTCGGAGTCCGGCGGAACCTCCTCCGACGTTCTGGTCGCCCGCTTCGATCCCTCGGCCAACGGCGGGCTCGGTGGCTGGATTGCCCTCGGCGACTCGCTGGATCCCGGCGGCGTGAGCGCTACCGGTTCGGCCGAGTCTCCCGCATTGGTCTATACGACCGCCGGAGCGGTGCTGGCCTGGATCGATAGATCCGGCGGCGTTGCCCGGGTTCTCGCCAGCCGGTTCACCGGCTCCAGCTGGGAAAGCCTCGGTACCGTCTCCGATCCTGCTTCAGATGCCGGCGATTTGACCTTGACCACGGACGGAACCAAAGCGGCGGCTGCCTGGATTCAAAAGGACGGCGCCGGAATCAAGCAGGTCTACCTGCGGGAATACGACGGAACCGTGTGGAATGAGCTGGATGGCTCTTTCTCCGGCGGCGGTGTCAGCGACACGGAGCTGGACAGCCTCTCGCCGACAGCCGCCTATCATGGCAATAGTCTATTTGTCGCCTGGGAACAACTTACGGTGAATCGGCAGGTCTATGCGGCGGCCTATGATTTCGTGGCCGGAACCTGGGGAACCGCCGGAACCGGATCGTCGAGCGGCGGCGGCGTGTCTTCCACCGACGGGGTTTCAAGACAGCCCCGTCTTTCAGAAGGGGGAGGAAGCCTACACCTCGTTTGGACCGAAGTTCACGTTGCCGGCGGCGGCATATCTCAGGCGATGTCGCTGTACGCGACAGTGTGGGACGGGAACCGGTTCGCGGAGGACCTTCCCGGAGATGCCGCTGCAGAAGGTATCAGTCTGACCGGAGGAAACCGGATCACCGTGAACCTGGCGGTTGATTCCGCCGGCCGGCCCTTTGTCGCCTGGCAGGAGCTGACCCCTGATGGCTCGTTCATCCATGCACGCGGAAACACTTTTATCATAAGTACGGAGTCCGGTCATGGTATCTTCGAGGCCGACGGATCCACCACGATCCAGAGCATTCTCGACGGCAACGACCTGAATCCCGGTGATGTGATCCTGGTGCACCCCGACGGGAATCCCGGCGGCTTCACCATTGGTTCTGAGGACAGCGGCGTGCTGATCTACGGTGCTCCGGGCGCCTCGCTCAGCGGAGCCATAAATGTAGGGTCAGGCGTCGTCGATGCGGTCGTTCAGCGACTGCAGATTACGGGAAACGTAAGCGTGACCGGCGCAGAAGGCTTTGGACTAAGGGAGTGCACCGTCGATGGAAATGTGATCATCAGCGGAGGCTCTGATGCCCAGGTCGTGCACTCGGTGGTAGCAGGCACCGCTACAGCGTTGATGCTTGACGGGACGTCCGGGGTACTTGTCAGGGATAGCGCGCTAAGCGGCACGGTGGGAATAGATATAGTATCTCCGGCGACCGGCGTCATTCTGGTAAATGAAATTACCGCCTCGAGCACGGGACTCGATATAAACGGATCGTTCGGCGGTTTTATCGGCTACAACGAGATCCACGGATCCGCAACCGGTGTGGCCTACGGTGCCCCGGCATCCCTCGGCGGGAACCTCATCTACAGCAATTCCGTCGGGATCGAGGCAACCGTGGCCGGTGCAGTCGAGGGATTCGGCTTCGTCGGTGACATGGAACCCAACCAGATCTTCAACAATACCACCGGAGTCCAGCTCTCCGGCTGGATGCAGAACCAGCACATCTTTGGAAACGGTGTTGGTGTGACCGGCTCGGGGATCCTAGGTGGGGAAGACTTGGAGAAGGCCAACCATATAGAGGCCAACGTCAACGGGGTGCAGAACTTTTCTGGTACGATCCAGTTCAACCGGATCGCAACAAACAGTGCGGGCATTCGTACCACATCCGATCAGAAGATCTTCCACAACCTCATCTACCGGAACACGAGCGTCGGCGTTCTGGTCGATGGTGTTTCCGACGTACGTATCATCAGCAATACCTTTTACGCCCCGAGCGGCGACAACATCCGTATCCAGAACGGTGCTGGCGAGGTCGAGGTCCGCAACAACATCCTGTGGGCCGAGGCCGGCTACGATATCTACGTGGCCAACAACAGCCAGAGCGGGTTCTTCAGCGACTACAACACACTGCATGCAGCCGGCAGTGGCACGCTGGTGTACTGGACCAAGGATTTCGACGATATTCTGGACTGGCAGGCCGATGTCGCCAAGTTCGACCTGCACTCCATCGGGCGGACAGAGGTGAATCCGGGCTGGTCCGAGCCCCGGTTTTTCAACCGGGCCCTGGACGATTACCGTATCTTCGATCTGGTGGGGGGACAGCGCTTCAGCAGCCCGACGATCGACGCCGCCGATCCCATAACAGATCAGGCCGTTCCGCCTATTTATCAGAACCTGCTCGCAAATCCCGGCTTCGAGGACGGTATCAACGGCTGGTATACACATTCCGGAGCCACGACCCGCAGCAGCAGCCCGACGCCATTTGAAGGCGTAAATTGTTTCTTTGCCGCCGCCATTGCCTCCGGATTTGCCGAGCAGACCATCGATCTGCTTTCGGTCGGATACGACGCGATAGAACTTGACTCTCAGAACCTAGAGGTGATCTTCGGCGGACGGATTCGTTCGGCCGATGAAACCCCGGTGGATCGGGGCCAAATCGAGCTGACCTTTCTGGATGGAGTGGGGGTTTCGATCGCTCAGTACACGGTACTCTCATCCAATCCAACGGATCGCTGGGAGCTGGTTGGTGACAGGGTTCAGATTCCGGTTGGAGCCCGTCAGGTCGTCTTTCGCTTTGTCGCGGACCGGGAGAGCGGTACGAACAATGATGCTTATCTGGATCATGCGTTTCTCTATGTAGTCGAAGAGTCTGTGGCGCCGAATCAGGGAGGCTACGGAAACACACCTGTTGAAACGGAAAGTCCGGAGCCGCACCTGGCACTTCGATTTCCCGACTTGTACACCGATTGGGAGCGGGACCGGCCCAAGACCATACGCTGGGATTCCTACGGCAATACGACGGACTCACCGGTTCGGATCGATCTTTATCGGGACGGAGCGGACGGGCCAGCTCTTTTGACGACGATCACTCCGGCCACCCTGGATGACGGTGAATATATCTGGATTCCATCGAGCAACGGGATCGACTTCGCCACCTATGGCCTGCGGATCCAGATCTCTCTTGCAGACGATACCGGTGTGCTCGACCGCAGTACCGAGCCATTTACCGTTCCGGAGGACGGGGAGATCTACTATGTGGATGATTTCTCTGATGTAGACGATGAGTACACCCCCACAGCCGTGGGATCGAACCGCCACACCGGAAAGAGTCCCGAGGCTCCCAAGCCGAATCCTGTGAATCTCCTCCGAATTTACGAGTTGGGAGCGGAATCGATCCTGAATATCGATACAGGCACCTATCCACTGATCTATCCGTTGACCATCTCCGGAACAACCGACCTCGGGCTGGGCCTGGATGAAGGATTCGTGATGCGGGGACCGGACGATACCGGTAAAGGGGTGCTGCTGGTTACAGCGATCCCGGAAAATCGGCCGCCCGGGATTATTGAAATTAATAACGCCGATTTCGTCGAGCTTCGCAATTTGACATTGGTGGGAGCGGAGCGTGGCCTTTATGTGCACAACGACAGCAACGATTTTTCGGCAAGCTTCATCACCGCCTATGATCACACCGGCAGCGGCTTCCGGATTGAAACGAATTCGCCCAACTCCGTGTACGAGAATCTCGTCGCCCACGACTGCGGAGATCATGGGATTTATATTATCGGGATCGTCGGCGGAGTCTCCGAGAGCCTCTCCTATGACAACGCCGATTACGGGATCTATCTGTACGATACCGGAAATTCCATGTCCGAAGCGAACGAGGTGTACGGAAATACCCAGGGCATTCGTGTCCGCAACAGCGTTTCCGGGACCACCACCGTAGTCGGATCTGAAGATCTATCCCCGGGCCGGGGGAATATCGTGCACGACAATTCCGACAACGGGATTCATCAGGAATCCGGAGGTGTGCTGATTGCCGGAAACATCGTGTACGGGCAGCGGGGCAGTGGAGACTGCGGGATCTCGGTGAGCGGGGGCCGGGTGTACGGGAACGTGGTGTACGACAACTG
>CAZPQC010000061.1:0-23163 GCA_964588525.1 uncultured Spirochaetaceae bacterium | reverse complement strand
GAGGTGGACATCGGCCAGTCCTGGGACAAGGGTCCGGTTGTGTTGTCCTGGGAGGACGTGGAAGCTTCCGGTTGGGCTGATGGATTCAATGTGGTCATCCACGAAGCGGTGCATCGCCTCGATCTGCTCGATGGTGCGGTCAATGGCCGCCCCGCTCTGCATGCCGATATGGACCCGAAATTGTGGCAGGTGACCTTCCTGGCGGCTTTCAAGGACCTGGAACGCCGCGTAAACAAAGGCCTGCGAACGGCCGTTGACTCATACGCCCTCGAAAGCCCTGCCGAGTTCTTCGCTGTGGTGAGCGAGCTGTTCTTCGAAAAGCCTCATCCGCTGAGGAGGGAGTACCCGGATGTATACGAGCTCCTGGCGCAATTCTATCGCCAGGATCCGGGCAAGCGATTGTAAAACTGTCCGACCTTTAAGCCTCTCAGGTCGAGTCGATTGGTGATCGGGCTGTGAACGTGCAGCCTTTCCCGAGGTGATTCTCCACGATCTTGACGCAATCGCCGACCTGGAATTTTACCACTGCGGCGTAGAACACCGCCATCACGTTTTCCAGAAGCGCCTCGTCATCATCGAGAAGATCCACCTTCAGCCCTTTTGACGCGGCCTGGGATTGTCCGATCGGCCGGAGGCTTCCTTCAAAACGACGGCTATCCGCCAACCAGGCCGCAACGCCCTCCGCCTGCTCCGGCGCATTGTCCCGGCCCCTGAACATGTAGCTCTGCAGCCATCGTTTCGCCAAACTTTGGGACAGCTGTATTTGGGTTTTGCAGGTGGCCAGCAATCCGGGCGGATAGGCTTTGAGCTTTTCAATCCACAGAATGGGATCGTTCTTCTTGTTGTTGATATTCCTCTGGGCGATGGAATACTCGTTGATGATATTTTGAGCGGCCGTCGAATGGGATGCTCCTTGATACCTCCAATTCACCACGGGGTCGATCGGCCCCAATGCAGAATGCTCGCCCAATACGATCTGATCCGCAGCGCAGCACAGAAGCGTAGCGGTTGAAAGTGCGCAGAGAGGAACGATGACCCTGATGTGATCGTAGCGACGGCGCAGGTACGACACTATCTGTTCCGTCGCCTCCACAGAACCGCCCGGGCTGTGAACAACGAGATCCAGTTCCCGACCCTCTATTCCCGAGGAAGCCGCCATGAAGCAGCTGGAGTCCTGCCGGTTGATCTGCAGTACCCTCATCGCCGCTTCCTTCTCGGTAAAGGCGGACGCGTAAAAGATCGTCCCCCGATTGGTGTATTTGTTGAGCTTTTTAAGGTATTTCTTGAGCACGTAGTCCTGCGGGCTTTCCACCCGACGGGACTGCACTTCGCTATAGATATCTTGCACGGAAAGCAACATCTTTACTCCTTTCCTGGGCCATAAAGCTCCCCGGCCTGCGAACCTATGCCGACACCACTACTGCCATGACTCGAGTACTTCTCTGGCTTCCTTCAGGTCATCGTTCTGGCTGTCCGTGCGGCCGGACAGACCCTGCAGCTCTCGAATAACCCAGTCGATCAGCTCCCGGGCTTCTTCCCGGTCGGACATATCTTTCAGGGACACGACCGCTTCGTAGTAGAAGTTCTTCTCCATGGGTTCGGAGGCCGACTCGTACTTGCTCATCTTCCTGGCCTGCTCCCGCCCGCGTCTGGCGGCGCTGTAGTTGCGTTCCCAGAGATGCTTGGCCATCTCCGTATAGAAATCGTAGTTGATCTCATCCTCGATCCCCGCCCTGACCTGCTGTTCATGCAGATCGAGGGACTTCCTGCCCAGGGACACGGCATAGTCCTTGTCTCCGAAGGACACGGGAAAACCGGGGACCTGTTCGAAGAGCTGACCCAGCACGTAGTAGGAATCGGCGTGTTCCGGTTCCACCGCCACGGCCTGCTGGAGAAGGTCCCGCATTGGTTTGGCCTTGAACAGGGAATTGAGAATACCCTTGACCTGTCCCCAACGCCCGATATTTGCGCTCTTCCAGTAGTAGCCGAGGTGGTTGTTCGGATCCGCCTCGATCGCACTCTGCGCCTCCGCTTCCCCGCTCTCGAAGTAAGCCAACAGCTCCTCCTCCGCGGCGCCGCTGTCTTCCGCCTCGTCACCAAGATTCAGCCAGGCCCGGGCCAGCCGCCAGTGCAGCTCGGCCTTTTCGGCGCCGCTTTTCGCTTCAGCCATCGAGGATTCGATCAGGCTCTTGGTCTGCTCGTACTCCTCCGCCTCATTGAGCTGGTCCACCCTGTCGAGGATGTCCTGAAAATCCGCCATACCCAGCGGCACGATGATCAGCAAAAACGCCAGCACCGTCCCCAGTCTCTTCATTCGCTGCTCCTCCCTTTTTGAAGTTTCGAAGCTATGGACCTATGCTACGGCACCCCCGAAGCACTGTCAAGGAAAAAGTCGTCCAGGAGCGTCCACACCTTGACAGCCGAGGTACCCAATCTATAATAGATCCTTTGAAGGGGAATCGGGGGAGAAGCAATGCAAGCGGTTTTTCCGGTACTCGGGCCGGTCTTATCGGTCCTTAGACGGATTCTCACGTGAGGGCAGCAATAACCGGAGCGTCCGGACATGTGGGGGCGGCTCTGTCACGGGCCCTGCTGTCGGACGGGGAGACGGTGCGCCTGCTGATTCACGAGGACACCCGAGCAATTGAAGGTTTGGCCGCGGAGCGGGTACAGGCCGACCTGACGGATCCCGAATCCCTCCGGCGTTCGTTTCGAGGCGCAGAGATCGTGTTCCACCTGGGCGCCTCCATCTCCCTGGACCGCCGATATACCGAGACCATGAGGAGAGTCAACCTCGAGGGCACCCGCAATGTGATCCGGGCCTGCCGGCAGTGCTCTGTGCGCCGCCTCATCCACTTCAGCTCCATCGAAGCGCTTGCAGACCTGAATCCGGGAAAGGAATCGGATGAGAGCAATCCTCTGGCCGGACCGGTGGACACCACGAAGTACGGCTGGACCAAGGCCGAATCGGAGCGTCTGGTCCTGCAGGCCGCAAGCGACGGCCTCGATGCGGTGATCCTATCCCCCACGGCCATCGTCGGCCCCTTTGACTACAAGCCTTCCTACATGGGCAGGTCCCTGCTCGATCTGTACCACAGCCGTCTTCCCGCCCTGGTCCTTGGCGGCTTCAACTGGGTCGACGTTCGGGACGTGGTGGAAGCTACGCTGGCTGCCCGGGACAGAGGCCGCGCGGGTGAGCGCTACATCCTCAGTGGAACCTGGAGGTCTCTTCCCGAGATGGCGGCCCTGGTCAAGGAGATCACCGGTCGCGAGGGCTCCTGTCCGGTCCTGCCCGTTTGGATCGCCCGGGCGGCGGCAAGGATCGCCGGCGGACTGCCCGGATTGAGCTCCAAATATCCGGCTTTTACGCTGGACGCCCTGACTGCAATCGGCAAGCACCGGAAGGTTTCCTGTGAAAAGGCCAGACGGGAATTGGGATACGCACCCCGGCCACTGGAGGTGACCCTGCGGGACACCTTCGGCTGGTTCGCGGAGCAGGGTTATTTAGAGGACTAGCGGCGGCACCGAATACCGTTCAAACCCGCCCAACCTGCTCCTACAAACGGGAAAAAAGGCGAAGACCCTGTCCATATGCCCGGGCAGCTCCTCGTGCCCGAAGTCCGGGTAGAGGATCATCTCCTTGTTCGCCGAGATCTTGTTGTAGGCGGCGAACTGGGTGGAGGGCGGGCAGATCTGGTCCATCAGTGCGGTACCCATCAGCACCTCCGCCCGGATCCGGGGCACGAGGTTCTGCACGTCGATATAGCCCAGAGTTCGGAAGACCTCCTGCTCCCGGGCGTGGGTCGGATCGAACAGGCGGAAGTAGCTCTTCAGTTCCTCATAGGCCCCTTCGGCCAGGTCCATCTCCCACACGCGCCGGTAATCGCAGAGGAAGGGAAAGGCCGCGGAGCAGGCCTTGATCGACAGCTTGTCCTGCCAGTTGCCCGAGTTGCCCGTATACCCGTGGAACAGCAGCACGGCCGGATGGGGCGTTGGGGCGGTCCTGGGGCGCGGGTACTTCGCGTGGATCCGGGCCCCGCCGACCCCGGTGAAAAACAGATCGAAACATTCGGCGACTGCACTTCGAAACGCAGCCGGGATCAGCTCGACTCCGTCTTCCGTCTCCCGGAGCTCTCCCAACGCTCGCTTCCAGTACTCTTCGAAGTCTTCAGGTTTTGGATTGATACCCTGCTAACTGGGCAGCTGCTCCAGCGGCATTTCAAAACCCGGCATCGAATCCTCCTCCCACGCCCGACGGATGGGATATTTGAGTGTTCACGACGAAAAATTTGTATTTACAGCAGTGTATCCCGGGCCAGCAGCTTCTCGAACTCCGCAGCCGGCACCGGGGGGCTGAACAGGTAGCCCTGCATCTGGTCGCAGTCCATTGCCTTGAGCAGCTCGAACTGCACCTTGCTGCTCACCCCCTCCACCAGCACCTTCTTCTGCCTGCTCTTCACTGTGCGGATAATATGGGTCAGGTAGTCCCGTTCCTCCTGGCTTTCCTCGAGAGCCTCGATAAACAGCCTGTCGATCTTCAGGGTCACGGCGGGAAGGCGTTTGAGATACCCCAGTGAGGAGTAACCGGTACCGAAGTCATCGATGAAGGTCTCCACACCGAAATCGAGGAGGGCCTGCATCTGCCGGATCGTTCTCTCCGGATCATCCATGCACTTGGTCTCGGTTATCTCCAACTTCAAATAGGCCGGATCGAAATCCTCGGCCTGTTTGATCGCTTTCTCGATGGCTTCCAGGAGGGTCGAATCGGAGAACTCCTTGGCGCTCAAATTGATCGATACGTAGAGTTTGTGTTTCTTCACCCACTTGGCGATCTGACGACAGGCGGCGAACAGAGCCCAGCGGCCGATCGGGATGATCAGACCGGTTTCCTCGGCGATCGGGATGAAATCCATCGGCGGGATTAAACCCCGCTCGGGATGGTTCCAGCGGATCAGCGCTTCCGCTCCATGAATTTTTCCGCTGGTATCCACAACAGGTTGGTAGTGCAGCTCGAACTGCCCCTTTTCGAAGGCCTTGGCAATCTCGCTCTCCAGGCTCAGCCGAGCCACGGCCTGCTCGTGCAATTCAGCATCGAAGAGAAGGAAATCCAACTTACGCTTCTTGGCTTCGGCCAGCGCCGACGCGGCCTTTTGCACGATCTCAGCTTTGTCCGCACCGTCGTCCGGATACACGGCGATGCCGATGTGACAACGGATATTGATATCCGTGCCTTTGAACCGGTAGGGAACGGACACATTGTTGAAGATCTTCTGTGCGACCTTCCCGGCGTCGGTATTCTTCGTGATGCTGCTCAAGATGGCCGCCAATTCGCTGCCGGCGAAGCGGAACACGTAGTCGCTGCTGCGCAGGCTGCGGCGGACCCGCAATCCGCTGTTCTCCAGCAGGAGATCACCGATATCGTGGCCGTACACCTGATTGACCTTTGCCAGGTTTTCCAGGCTGATGGACAGCACCGCTCTGAGTTTTTCGTACTTCGAGCGTTTGGCCTTCTCGATCTCCTTGTCCAGGATCACGTCCAGGGATCTGCGGTTGAACAGACCGGTTATCGGATCCCGGTACTCGTAGTTGGTAAGCTTTGATTCGATCTCCCCGACCGAAGTGATGTCGTGCGAGAACACAGCCGCGTGGGTGATCCTGTCATTTACCCGGTAGGGGTAGTAGGACACGTGCATGTACTTCTCGAAGGGACCGAACATGAAGGTGTTGATGTAGTGCACCTCCTCACCGGCGAAGCATTTGTCCAGGTGTCGTTTGAGGGAGTTGGCAAACGTCTCCTTTCCCCAGATTTCCGCCACGCTGCGGTTGAGAATCTCCTCCCGGCTGCGGCCCATCTCCGTGCAGTAGGAGTCATTCACGATCTCGTACACGTAGTCCCGGTTGATCAGGGTGATGAAATCTTTGGATGTGTTTACGATGTACTCATAGGCATCCATATACTTGCCCCTATTGTAGGGCCTCGCCCGGGAGTTGTCAAAGCGCGGTTTTCAAAAAAAACGGGCAATAGGATTCGTACGCGTCCGAGACCCGCTTGAGAAAAGTTGAGTTAAAAACTACTATATAACCCATGAATCGAAGAGATTTCTTGAGAATCGCGGCGATCGCCTCCTTCGGCCTGGCGGCCCGTCGCCTGCTGCCCCTGGATACCGGCGCCGGAGCCGAGGTCGGGGTGGTTCGTTCGACGAATATCGAGGCCGCGGTGCAAAAAGCCGTGGAGCTGGTGGGCGGGATCGGCCGTTACGTGTCACGCGGGGATGTGGTGGCGGTAAAGCCAAACATCGCCTTCAACTCTCCGCCCCAGTACAAGGCCAACACCGATCCCCTGATGGTGCGCACCATCGTGGATCTCTGCTATCAAGCCGGGGCTTCAAAGGTCTATGTCTTCGACCGCACCTTGAGCAACCCCAGGCTCAGCTATGTCACCTCGGGAATCGGACCGGCCGCGGAAGAGGCCGGTGCCAAGTTGCTGTACGTGGACGATGTCAACTCCAAGCTGTACAAGAAGATCACCGTCGCGGACGGGGTCTATCTGAAGGAGACCCTGGTCAACAGGTACATCCTCGAATCCGACGCCTTCATCAATCTGCCTGTTGCCAAGCAGCACTCCACCGCGGGACTGACCATCGGCATGAAGAACCTGATGGGCATCACCGGGGACAACCGCTCCCGCTGGCACTGGGATATCCATCAGGCCATCTCCGACATCAACATGGCGGTGGGCAGCGACCTGACCGTGGTGGATGCCACCGCCATCATGACCCGACGGGGCCCCACCGGCGGAAGCCTGAGTTATCTCGAGGACACGGACACGATCATCGCCTCTTCGGGAGTCGCCCAGGCGGATGCGGAAACCACCTATTTGTTCGGGAAAAAACCGGAGGATCTGGGCTACCTCAGACTGGCGGAGCAGAAGGGGCTCGGCTCGATCGTCTCCTATCCGCGAAAAGAGATCTCCCTGTAATGCGGTCCCGGACCCTCAAGCACCTCAAAATCGGCCGGATCGTTTCCCAGGCCCTGTTCTTCGGCCTCTTCCTGTTCGTCTTCATCCGCTCTCTCGATCCCTTTGCAGCCCTGGAAAACCCATTCCTCCGCTTCGACCCGCTGATCTTCCTTACCAATCCGGAGGCGAACCTTGCCGTGATAGCGGCTGTGGCCGCCCTGCTGTTCCTGGCGATCCTGCTGGGCCGGGTGTTCTGCGGCTGGATCTGCCCTCTGGGCTCCCTGATCGAGGCGCTGGATTTCGTTCTCTCGCCGCTGCGGGGGCGCAACCCGGTTTCCCTGCAGCGCTTCCCGAAACGGAAGCTCCTGGTCCGCTATCCGGTGTCTGTGCTGCTGTTGGGTGCAGTCCTGGTCACCGTGTTCACCCCGGCCCCGGTGCTGCAATTCCTCCATCCCAACATCTGGATCATCCGCATCGTTTCCCTGACCACGGTGGGCCTGGTGTTTTTCGGGTTGCTGCTGCTGTTTTCCCTCTTTGCCCGCCGCCTGTGGTGCACCTACCTCTGCCCTCTCGGCGCTCTGTACGGGCTGCTGGCCCGTATTCCCCTCTTTCGCCTGCGGATCAGCGCCTGCAACAGCTGCGGCCGCTGCGACCGCTGTCCCACCGAAGCGGCGAACTACCGGGGGCGGGAGATCATGGCCCACCAGTGCCTGGTCTGCTTCGACTACGAGTCCGAGTGCCCCACTCAGGGATTTCGCTTAACCCTGCCCGGGGTCGGTTCCGGCCAGGGTGCTCCAGCCGCTGCGGGCACCGCACCCGCCTCCCGCCGTACGACGGCACCCCCCTCCCCTTCCCGCCGCAGCTTCCTCAAACACGGTGTCCAGCTGATCGCCGGATTCGCCGTGGGTGGCCTGCTGACCGGGATCGGGTTCTTACGCAGGCGGGTCACAAACCTGCTGCGGCCGCCCGGCGTAGTGGACGAGGCGCGCTTCGTGGAGAATTGCCTGCGCTGCCTGCAGTGTGTGCGCTCCTGCCCGAATCAGATCATCAAAATCACCGGCGGCGAGCACGGCTTCGCCAGCCTCTACACCCCCCACCTCGAGTTCCGCCCCTACGGCTGCGACTACTTCTGCCAGGTGTGCCAGCAGGTCTGTCCGAACCGGGCGATCCCCCTGCAGTCCCTGGAACAGAAGCAGTCCACCCCCATCGGGATAGCCCGCATCGACGAGTCCCTCTGCGTGGTCTACAAGGAGAAGCTCAACTGCCTGGTCTGCGAGGAGGTCTGTCCGGTGCCGGAAAAGGCGATCCGCTATGATCAGACCGGGGAACGAACCGCCGACGGGGAGCCGCTGCGGGAACCCAAGATGGTTCCTGAAGATTGCATCGGCTGCGGCATCTGCGAGGCAAAATGCCCGGCCGAACCGGTGGCGATCCGGGTGTTCGCCAGCTAGACGGAGCCCTATCCGCGACCTGATCGGGGTCGCAGAAAATCTGGCTGACGCATCACCAGCGCTTCACTGAGGGGCAACTCATCCGCTCGGAATATAGGGAATACCGATGTCTACGGCACGGGACCGCAGGGTTTGATCGAAGGTGGCCAGCAGCACCCCCTCCTGGACAGAGCAGAGAACGGCCGCATCCACACAGCCGATGCCCTTACCCGGCAGCGAGTTATCTTTGATGAATCGGTGGATCTCCTCGGGCGAGGTCGGCGATTAATTTCGCCTCCCCCGAGCCCTTGAAGAAGTGAATCCGCACGCCCGTATCGATAAGGATCACCGCTTCCTCCGGGGCTCGATCAGTTCCGGCTGCGACCCGAAAGCCTCCGCGAGACGGGATCTCTTGTGGGCCTTGATCAACTCCTCCAGACCCATCTCGATAATCCCGGTTTTGGTTTTGACTCCATAGAGGCGCATGGCTTCCTCTACCAGCAACTCATCAACATCAATCGTGGTTTTCATACATATAATTCAAGATGTATCGTATGTACGAAAGCAGTGTTACTGCCCTTTTTTAGAGGATGAAGTACGCAGCGGCGGCCCCCCCGCAGCCGACAACCAGGCCTGCAACGATTTCAGGCAGGGAGTGGCTGACCAGGTGCGGTAGGACGATCTTCTGGCGCAGCTGAACCTGCTCCAAGAGCATGGCCAGGATCCGGGAATGGGCGTGCACCGCTCCCCTCACCCGCACCAGATCGTAGACGATGATGACGGAAAACACGAAGGCAACCGTGAAGAACTCCGAGGCAAAGCCGTGATACAGTCCGAGGGATACGGTCAGTGCGCTGACGAAGGCGGTGTGGGCGCTGGGCATGCCGCCGGTGGAGACGAAGTAGTCCAGGCACAGCCGGCGTTCCTTCAGCGAGTAGAAAACGACCTTGAACAGCTGGCTGGCGAGCTGGACGGCAACGGCAACAATGAGGGATCTGCTGAAAGGCATAGAACGATCTTACGGATTCCGGCGCTTGGCGTAGACCATGGAGATGTAGCTGGACTCGAATCCCTTGACGGCCTTGACCCACTCGAGGAACTTCTCGGCCTCCTCCTTGCTCATGTACGGACCGATCCGTACGCGGTAGTAGGTCTTTCCACTGAGGGTCCGGGTGGTGATCTTGGAATCCAATCCCTGCTCCTCCAGCGCAGCGGCGATTTCCTGAGCCCGGGAGGGGCTGGTGTAGGAGCCGGCCTGGATCCAGTACTCGGTAACGGTCACCTCCCGTGGCTGGGGTGGCGGCTTGGCGGCTGGAGCACGAGCGGCTGGAGCACGGGCAACCGGCGTACTGGCGGCCGGAGCACGGGCGGCCGGCTCGTGCCGGGAGGCAGCAGCGGCGGGCCGGGTCGTTGACGGGGCACTGGGAGCGGTTGCCGCCGGGGCGGTCGCCCTAGGCGCGGTGCCGGTCCGATCGGATTCCAGCTTGGGTGGAACGGCTTTCTCCGGCACCTGCGGGAACGCAGCTTCCGGCTCCTCAGGGGGGGCTTCCTCCCTCTCACCCACGATGATGACCGTCTCCTCAGCCTCTTCCGGCTCCTGCTCCACGGCGGGCAGCTTGGATTTTCCGCGCACATACTCGAAGACATCGAAGCCGCGAAGCGGGGAAGTCTGTCCGGTCGCCACCTCGGTCTCCTTGTCGGTGACGGGTCTCAGCAGGTACAATCCTCCCGCCAGAACCACGACCAGGAATAGGCTGATCGAAAAAATGACCCAGAGCACTCGGTTGCGTTCCATATCTAGTGGTTTGTCTGTCCTTTCTCCGTCAGGATCTTCAGGATCTGGGTATGGAGATGGTCCAGCCCCCGATCGTTGTCTACATAGTAAATATCGACGCCATTTGCATTGAATTTAGGACAGATTCCCCGCTGGGCCCGCATCCTGCGCAGCATTTGAAACAAGGTCACCCCATCCCGCCTGCGCGCCCGCTTCAGGCGCCGGATCAACGGGGCCCGGACGCAGACCACGACATCGCAGAGGCGCTCGAGACCCATACGAAACATAACCGCCGCGTTGATGACGGCCCGCCCCTCCATGCGCTCCAAAACGTGTTCCACCTCCCTGACCATGGGCGGATGAACGATCGACTCCAGCGCCCGAAGCTCCCCGGGATCTCGAAATACCCTCTGTCCCAGGACCCGGCGATCAATCGAGCCTTGGGGCGTGAAGATACCTGCGCCGAAGCGTCGCCGCAGCTCCGCCCCGACCCCGCCGTCATCTAGGATTTGATGGCCGACCCGGTCCACATCGATTTCCGAGAATCCCGATTCTTTCAGAAAGGAAACCAGGGTGTTCTTGCCGGAGCAGTACGTTCCGGTCACGCCGAGTACGAAGGAAGCGCTAATGGATGTCCCCCCAAGTCGGCCCGACCTCCAGGCTGACCCGCAGCGGAACGGAGAGCTCGACGGCCCGTTCCATTTTCTCTTTGACCAGCTCCCTGGCCTGCTCCAGCTCCCCGTCGGGGACTTCGAAGATCAGCTCGTCGTGCACCTGCAGAAGCAGACGGGAGGCCATCCGTTTGTCTGCAAGTGCGCAGGTGACCCCGATCATCGCCTGTTTTACGATGTCCGCGGCACTGCCCTGTATCGGAGAGTTCACCGCCACCCGCTCCGCGGCCATCTTCTCCGTGCGATTCCGGCTGTTGATGCGATCGAGGGGGCGGCGACGCCCCATGATCGTTTCCACGTAGCCCATCTTTTCGGCCTGGCGAATCGTCTGATTGATGAATCGGTCCACACCGGCGTAGCGTTCAAAGTAACGCTGGATAAACTCATCGGCATCTCGACGAGGAATGCGCATGTCCCGGGCCAACCTGAAGGCAGACATTCCGTAGATCACCCCGAAATTGACGGTCTTGCCAACCCGCCGTTGCTCAGGCTTAACCTCCTCTTCGCTCACGCCATAGAGGACAGCCGCGGTCTGTCTGTGGATATCCCTGTTCTGGCGGAACGCCTCCTGGAGCATTGGATCACCGGATAGATGAGCCAGCACCACCAATTCGATCTGGGAGTAGTCGCCGCTCAGGAAGCTGCAACCCGCATCCGGAACAAAAGCTTTGCGGATACGCCTGCCCGATTCTTCGCGAACCGGGATGTTCTGCAGATTCGGGTCTTTGCTGGCCAGACGGCCGGTGGCGGCTCCGGTCTGGATGTAATGAGTGTGAAGTCGGCCGCTTTCCGGGTTGACCAGCTGAGGAAGAGCATCCACGTAGGTGGATTTGAGCTTGGAGAGCAGGCGGTGGTTCAGCACCAGCTCGGGAACCTTGTTTCCCGTGCGGATGAGCTCCATCAGCACGAAGTTGTCCGTCGACTGGCCGGTTTTGGTCTTCTTCACATGCGGAAGCCCCAGCTCGTCGAAAAGAACCGTCTGGAGCTCTTTGGTGGAGCGGACGTTGAACCTCCGGCCGCAGCACTCAAAGATCTCCTCCTCCAGCCTGGTCAGCTCCCCCTTCAGCTCGACGCTGTAGGTGCGCAGCTCCTCGGCATTCAGCCGTATTCCGGCGATTTCCATGTCCGCCAGGATCCCTACCAGGGGCATCTCCAGATCGGAGAAGATCGCTGCCAGTCCAACGCCGTCCAGCTGAGGGCGGAAAAGCTCGTAGAGTTGGTAGGTGATGTCCGCATCTTCGGCGGAATAATCCGTTGCCCGCTCCAGCCGGACATCCGCCAGGGTCTGGTCTTTTCCCACCACATCGGTGTAATGGATCGTCCTGTAGTTCAACAGCTGGGCTGCCAGGTTATCCATGCCGTAGGAGGAACGCTCGGAATCCAGCAGCCAGGCGGCCACCATCGTGTCGAACAGCCGGCAGCGGAGCACGATTCCCTGCCGGGCCATAACCTTGTAGTCGTACTTGATGTTCTGTCCCACCAGGGTCAGGGAGGGATCCTTCAACACCCCGGCCAACTGATCGAGCACGGTCTTCAGCTCCAGTACCTCCCGGTCCGCCGCTTGCACGGGGATGTAGCAGGCCCTGCCCTTGGCCACAGCCAGGGAAAAACCCACGGGGTTTGCCCGCAGCGGATCCAGGCTGTCGGTCTCCGTGTCGAAAGCGAACACACCGGCCGCCTTCACCTCCCCTATCCAGCGCTGCAGGGCGTCGGCGGTGAGAACCGTCTCATAGTTCCCCGGTTGGAGCTGCTCCGCCTCCTTCTGCTCCTCGAAGCTGCCGCCCAGCTCCTCCACCATGCGGCTCATATCCTGGTCAGCGAAAAGCGGGATAGCGGCTTTTCGATTCAGCTCTTTCACGCGCAGCTCTTGGATACCGATATCCAGGGGAACATCGCTGCGCAAGGTGACCAGCTCCCGGCTCAAGAAGGCGTTGTTCCTGCCCTCTTCGAGTTTTTTCTTCACCCCGGCGCTCTGCAGCCGTTCCAGCTCATTGTACAGCTGCTCCAGATCCCGGTACTCGCTCAGGAGCTTGACGGCGGTCTTGTCCCCCACTCCGGCAACACCGGGTACATTGTCGGACTGATCACCGGTCAGAGCCAGATAGTCGATAATCTGTTCGGGATGGACGCTGCGGGCGGCAAACACACCGTCTGCGTCGAGAACCGCGAAATCCTCCGCTCCCTTTGGGGGATGGATCACGTATACACCTCCGCCGACCAGCTGCAGAAGATCCTTGTCCCCCGATAGGATGTAACATTCCCGTCCTTCCTGACGAGACCTGGCGGCCAGTGTGGCAATCAGATCGTCCGCCTCGAAACCGTCCCTGCGCAGACAGCAGATGCCAAGGGCGTTCAGGATCTCCTCGATAACCGGTACCTGATCGTGGAGGTCCTGGGGCGCCTTCTCCCGATTGGCCTTGTACTCAGGATACTTCTCATGCCTGAAGGTCGGCGTGCGGGAATCCATCACGACGGCGAGAAAGGAGGGCTCCCTCAGTTTCAGCAGCTGGAACAGGGAGCTGAAGAAACCGAATACGGCGGATGTGTTCTTTCCCCGGGAATTGGTGAGCGGGCGGCGGATAAAGGCGAAATAGGCGCGGTAGATGAGACTATAGCCGTCGACAAGATAAAGGGGTGGGTTCATGCACTAACACCTTGAGGATAGATGGCGGCGCTCTGCGCCTTCTCAACCGGCGATATTGACTCCCCTGATCTGGTTGGATCCGGCAGGCGCACCTGCTTTATCGGCAATCTCGGCCCAGGCGCCCCTCAATTCGGTCAGGAGCGTTCTGACCTCCTCCAGAGGTGCTCTGTCCTTCTGGATGTTGCCGTCCAGCAGGCGTCGGTTCATGAAGACGTACAGACCGAACAGATTCTTGGCAATCTCCCCGCCCCGTTCGAAGTCCAGGGATATCATCAGTTCGGCAATGATGTCTTGGGCTTTGATCAGGGAATTGCTGATGCTGTCGTATCGCCGATGTTCGTTGTCCAAGTCCTGGAGGGCCTGATTAAGATGCTTGATCGCCCCGTCATACATCATCAAAATCAGCTTTCCCGGTGTAGCGGTCTTGATCTGCGTCTCTTTGTAGCTCCGTAGAGGATTCATAGTGTTCAAAGCGCCTTTACCCTTTCTTTTCCTATCATCGGACGAGCCGACGTAAATCCTAATTCATTCTGCATGCTCAATCAACACGGAAACAGGTACTATATCGTACCCCCGTTTGACCAGAGCATCGATTAGCAGATCCAGCTTATGGAAGAAATAGTCCTGCCTCTCACCGTTCGGTTTGCCGACCATGACCGGCACGATCGAACCCGGCTTCTTTGTCGCGATCACTCTCTCCACCAACGTGCCGGCGGGGAAATAGATGTCCCGGGTCGTGATGCGCATCTCCCGGGTTACCCAATCCAGGGGATCCACGTCCCTTCCCACGTAGACGTAGTTCATCTCCCTGGAGGCCTGGAGGATGTCGGAGTTGACGAAATAGTACGGAGCGTGCCACAGCAGCGACAGTTCCTTTCCGGTAGCGGCGAAGTATTCATCCTCATTCTGCGACATTCCGCGTTTTATGAACTCCTTACCCAAACGGAAGCGGGCGTCGGTCATGTCGAAGTACATCGAGAACAGGCTTCCCACCTCATGGCCGGACTCGGCTATCTCCCGAACCGCATCCGGATAGCTGCGGATGGCCTCGCCGTTTACGAAGAAGGTACAGCGGAGGTTATATTCCCTGAGTGCGGAGAGGATAGCGGGCAACCCTTCCACCGAATCGAGAACGTTGAACACCAGGGAGATCTCCCGCCTTCGGATCCGTGAACCGTGGTCGAAGGTCACAAAATCGAGAGGATCGTCGGCCTCGGGAAAGGGCTCCAACTCACCGGGTGAGTGCTTCAGCAGTGCGGTGGTGATCCGTCTCTCTCTGTCTCGGACCATGAGCATGTTCTGAAAAACTCTGTCCGGAGTCTCTTCCAGAAACACCCGGTAGGAATCCGCGGTAGTGTTTTTGCTTCGAAGGATCACCCCAGTAGACTCACTCCAGGCAACCGGTGAAGACAAATCGCCGAACCGCCATTGGAGGGTCTTATCCCCGACCGTCGAAACCACTGCATTCCCATCCCCTGCAAAACCGTAGTCATCCGCTTGAGAGATCCCCAGCAGCCGTCCGCGGCGATTGTCGAGGGAGTACTCCTGGATCGTGTTTTCCCCGGCGATGACCAGCTGCCCTTCCCCGACCCAGGCTATCTGCACCACCCGGGGGTGCGGAAACTCGAGCTTCTTGCTCCAACTCCGGTAGTCCTGGATAACAACACGATCACGGAAAACCACCGCGGCCTGGCTCCTGTCGGGGGAAAGAAGGATATCCTCTACACCCTCCATATCGAGGCGCTGAAAGGCGGGAGTGGAGACCATCCCCGCTGCCTCGATTCGGAAAGTTTGAGATTTTTCCCGGCCGTTCTCGGACCCGGCGGTGAGGATTGTCAGGCACCCGGCCTCATCCCAAAGAACCCGTCTGAGTTGGGTGTTCCGCGGCAGATAGAGGTACGGCAGGGATTGACTGGCCCCGGTAGAGGAAAAATCCTCCGTGGACAGGCGATAGAGAAATAGATTTCGTCCGCCCTTGTCGAGCAGGACATGGGTCCCTGCGGGAGAGATCCAGAAGGAATCGAAGTTGGGATCAAAGGAGAAGGGTATCTTGCCCACCAGACGGCCTATGGCCAGGTAGCCTCGATACAGGGCACGGGTGAACAGCTCGCTTGAGTCCAGCTCGTATATTAGGGATCCTGTGAGGTAGTAGAGGGACGCTCCGCTGCCGGGACTCATGTTGCCGATCTGCCCTTCTCCGATCTGTCGATACTCTTCGGGCAGCCTGCCCTGCTCTGCCAGCTGCCGCACGGACATGTAGTAGATGATTCCTTTCTTGCTGTATACGAAAAAACTGGAATCCGGAGCCCAAACCACGGGAGTGGTACTCAAATCGATCTCGATGCCGGCGGAAACCAGCGATCTCTCACTTCGGGCCAGATCGATGAAGTACAGGTCACCGAAGGCCGGAGATTTGCGCTCGAGATACAGCACGTACCGCCCGTTTGGAGCGGCGCTCAACGGACTGAGGCTTCCCTGGAGGACGCTGTTTTCCCTGACAAAAGACGGAAACAGTGGGGAGGGTTGAAAATGGCCGAGGGTGGCATCGCTGTAAAATACACCGAAGCGATTCTGAAGCTGCAGCGCTTCTATACCCGCCAGGTAGGTGAGCCGTTCGGGGAAATGGGTCAGCTGGGTCAAGTCACGGCTCTCCAGATCTGCCAGGAACAGCGTATCGTGAGGCCCCCACTGGGGGCTCTCCGAACGAACCTCGAAAAGCAGCAGGTTGTCGCCGCTGAGGTCGGGGCCGGCAAAACGAACCTCCGACCACAGCGTACCCAGTGCAGCGAGACTAAGGAGTGTTATCAGCAGGCGCCGCTTCAAAATCGCTTGTTTGCTCCCCCTACGGTAGTATATTCGGCAGAGTCGATGCTCAGTTAGAGCAAAAATCGCCGGCCCGGCGTATCAGTTCCAACAGCTGGAAAAGGATGTTGGCGGACAGGCCCCAGATCAGGTACTTTCCGTGAATCAGATAGCGCACCGATCGGGTGAATTTCCTGTCCCACCTGCCCCCGGGCAGATACGCCCGCGGAAAATCATCCGACAGCGTATGCTGCTCGGTGAGCCGGGCTTCCTGAAAGTCGTTCTCCAGAAGGTGATCAAGCGTCAGGGTAAAGACTTCTTCCACCTCTATTCCATCGGGTTTCAGCTCCACGTCCCCGGCAAGCCGACCGACGAAGGGAACGATCAGTTCGTCTCTGCGGCGCTGCTGCTCCGGAAGCTGCCCCAGATACTCCACCTGGTCGCTGCGCACGCCCAGCTCCTCCTCCAATTCCCTCAAGCCCGCCTGCCAGGGGCTCTCCCCCGCTTCCACCCGTCCGCCGGGGAAACCCACCTCACCGGGGCTGCGCCGCAGATGGCGGGTGCGGAGCTCGAACAGGATTTCCACGGTTCCCTCTCTCTGGAGGAGAGGTACGATGACCGCCGAGCGAAGAAAGGGGTAGTTCAGATTCCCCTGCGCCGAGGATAGGGTTTCCCGCAGGTTTTCGATTATATTCCCATGCGACACTGGTCGCCATTGTGGGCCAGCGATCCTTCCCGGTCAAGGGCGAGGCGGCAGAGCTTTTTCACCCAGGCCCGCTCAGCGCACCAGGCGTCGAGCAGCGGCGCAAATTCGTTCCCTGTTGGGGAGCGTCTGATCTTCCAGGTGACGGGCATACGGAATGGTCGCCCGAACCGCCGCCTTGACCACCGCGAACGGGAATGTTATTGTCTTGAGTGTATGAAGGTCCTCATCACAGGGGGGGCGGGGTTCATCGGCTCGCACGTTGCTGATGCTTACATTGGCGCGGGACACGATGTAATCATCACCGACAACTTGACCACCGGCAGCACGAAGAACATTCCCAAGAAGGCTAAGTTCTACCTCCTGGACATCGGCAGTCGGGAGCTGGACAAGGTTTTCGAGCTGGAAAAACCGGAAATCGTGAATCACCAGGCCGCCCAGATCAGCGTCACCGTCTCCACTCGAGATCCGATGCAGGACGCACGGGTCAACGCCCTGGGCATGCTGAACCTGCTGGGGACCGCTGTACGGCACTCCATCAAAAAGTTCATCTTCAGTTCCACCGGCGGAGCGATCTACGGAGACACGGAGATCATGCCGACTCCGGAGGAGCATCCGCCCCAACCCATCTCCCCCTACGGAATTCACAAATTTCTGGGTGAGCAGTACTTGCGCTTTTACGCAGACCAGCACGGCCTGAACTACACGGTGCTTCGCTATGCCAACGTATATGGACCCCGTCAGAATCCTCTGGGAGAGGCGGGGGTCGTGTCTATTTTCATATCCACCCTTTTAAAGGGAGAAACCCCCACGGTATTTGCCTATCCGGAGGAACCGGAGGGGATGCTGCGGGACTATGTATATGTGGAAGACGTTGCCAGCGCCAATCTCCTGGCCGCGGATCACGGTACCGGAGAGCTCATCAACATCGGTACGGGGATTACCACGACAACAGGAGCTCTCTATCAGACGATCAGCTCCTTTTTCGAAAATCCGCCGGAGCCGAAGCGCGGAGAGGCCAGGCCCGGCGATCTGCGTCGCAGCTGTCTGGACATCCGCAAAGCGAACAGGATTTTGGCGTGGAAGCCTTCCGTCGATCTTCGTGAAGGAATTTCCAGGACGGTGAAATTTTTCTCTTGATTCCAGCGAAAGGGGGAAACCTATGCCGCGCGTGTTAGAGCAGGAACTGGTCTGTCCAACCTGCGGACGAACGGAGAAACTTCCGGAGTGCCATGGAAAAACCATGGAGTTTGACGGATCGGTGTTCTTCTGTGCCACCTGCCACAAGGAGATCCGAAATCCGACCTGCTGCGCAGCTCCGATGAAGCTGCGCAGAAAAGTGCGGGACATTCGAAAGGAATTGTTCGGACTTCTATGATCTCCGCCATTCCTGAACAGATCGGGATCCTCGCCTGCCCGGGTGCATCGGCATTTGCTGAGAAGCTGACCGCCGATCTGGAGGAAGTGTCTCAGCGGAAGTTCCGGCGCAAAGTCGGCTATCTGGCTCAGAAGTACGGGATCAGCCGGGAGGAGATCATCCGGCGCATCAATCTCACTCTGGACCTCAGACCGACCACCATCGACCTCAACCTGCCTGCCGATCAGTTTCGTCCGTCCAGCTTCCGGGTGCCTGTTCAGTTCACCCGTTTTACCAACGGCGAGTACAAAGCGGAAATTCTCAACTCTGTCCGTAATATGGATGTGTATATCGTCCAGGATGTGGAAAATCACTACCCGCTTCCCTTGAACCGGGGGGATGAAGAGAAGTTCGAGCTGTCGGTGAATGACCACTTCTTCTGTCTGCTGGTGACCATCGATGCGGCTATGCAGGCCGGGGCCAAGCGGGTCACCGTCGTGCTGCCCACCTACCCCTACGCCCGGCAGCATAAGAAGCAGGGTCGGGAGGGTCTGACCGCGGCACGCTTGGGACAATTCTTCGAGTTTGCCGGGGTGGAACGGATCATAACCCTGGACATTCACTCCAAGGAGGTTGAGAACACCTTCAACCGCCTGCGTCTGGAAGATCTGCACGCCTCCTATCAAATCCTCAGGGCCCTTTCATCGATCGTCGATTTGCAGAGCCCGGATCTGGTGATCATCTCCCCCGACACAGGATCTATCGTACGCAACAAGTTCTACGCCAACGCTCTGAGCAAGTCTCTGGGAATGCTGTACAAGGAGCGGGACTACTCCCGAACCTCGAAAGACGCCCGGCACAACAACATCACCAATGTCCGCCTGCTCGGTTCGGTGGAGGGGAAAACCGTGTTCATGGCCGATGACATGCTGGGCACCGGCGGTACCATGCTCCGGGCAATGACTACGTTGAAAGAGATGGGAGCCGCCCGGATCATCTGCGCGGCCAGTCTTCCCCTCTTCAGCGGCAGGGCGATCGAAGCCTACGATGAAGCCTATAAACAGGAGTTGTTCTACCGGTTCATCGGCACCAACGCCGTGTATCACGATGAAAGCCTGCTCGGCAGGGAGTGGTATATATCGACGGATATCACCTATCTGTTTGCCAGGGCGATCTACCGCCTGCACTCCGACCGGAGCGTCAGCTCGCTCCTGGACAACAAGAAGATCATCCAATCGATGCTGGAGAAGACCACAAAACCAAGCGCGGAACAGGGATCGGCGAACAACCCCAACCCCCCAAAGGAAATCTAACCCTTGAGCCCCAAAATCTCCTCGATGTGGCTCAACAGCTCCTTCAAGTCCGCTTGCCGGAGCTCCGCCATGTGGGCGATCCTGAAGGTTTTCTCCTTCAGCGCTCCATAACCGTTGGAAATGGTGAAACCCCGCTCAGCCAGTTTGTTGTTGAGCTCCTTTACCGATATCGCCCGAGTGTTGCTGATGCAGGTCACGGTGTCGGAGGCGTATTCCTCCTTGGGAAACAGGGCGAAGTGTTTCTTTGCCCAGGAGCGTACGTACTCGGCGATCCGCCGATGGCGGTCGAAGCGGGCCTCCAGCCCCTCCTCCTTCAGAATCCGGTCCAAGGCGAAATCCAGGGCGTAGGTGTGGGAGATCGAGGGGGTGGAGGGATACTGGAAGTTCCGCTCCTCCACGTACTTGAGCAGCAGGAGCATATCGAAGTAGTACCCCCTCTTTTCGATTCCTGCGGCGCGCTTCTTCGCCTTCTCCGAGACCGAGGCCAGACTCAATCCCGGGGGCAGCCCCAGAGCCTTCTGGCTGGAGGTGATGCAGATATCGATGCCCAACTTGTCCACCTCGATCTTGGCTCCTCCCAGGGAGGAGACCGCGTCGACACACCACACCACCTCCGGGTACCTGCGAAACACCTCGGCCAGCTCCTCTAAATGATTCATCACACCGGTGGATGTTTCATTATGGGTTACCGTGGCCACGTCGTACTTGCCGGTGGAAAGGTAGCGCTCCACGATATCGGGAGTGAGGCCCCCGCCCCACTGCTCTTCGTACTTGTCCGCGGGCACACCGTTGCCGTCCGCGATCTCGTGCCAGCGGTTGCCGAAAGCACCCACGGAAAAAACGATAGCCCGCTTGACGGTGGTGCAGCGAATAGCCATCTCCAGCAGACCGGTGCCCGAGGAAGCGGAGAGGACGATCGGATTGCTCGTATACATAAGCGTCCGGAGCTTCTCGCTGACCCGTCTCTGCAGATCGCTCCACTCCGCCGTGCGATGGCCTATCATCGGGGTCGACATCATCTCCAGCACCCCTTCATCCACTTCGACGGGACCGGGAATGAACAACTTCTTATGTGCCATGGATCTCTGTTCTCCTCTGTAGTCGATTGATCTAGATTCTTGTGATCGGGGTGGTCATAATCCGTGCATTATTTCACGATTAGATTCTGCGGGTCAAGTGCCTCCCGGGGAAACTCCAAACCCGTGAAATGTTTGAACTGAGCCGCGCCCTGGGAGAATAACATGGCCAGGCCCGATACGATTCGGCAACCCGCCTGCTTCGCTCGTTGGAGAAAGACGGTCATGAGGGGCTGATACACCAGATCGTACACCACCTCGGAGCCGGAGAATCGATACCCGGGGAGAGGATCGGCTTCCGGATCCGGCTCCATGCCCGCACCGGTGGCCTGGACGATCAGATCGGCGTTTTTACGCATACGGGAAATTCCCTCGTCATCCAGCCCTCCCGATTCGCATGAGAAAGCCTCGGCCAGAGCCCGCGCCTTATCCGGCGTACGGTTCAGTATCAGCGGGCGAATCCCGCGGCTGCACAGGGCGTAGACGACCGAGCGCGCCCCGCCCCCGGCGCCGATGACGGTTGCCCTTGTTTCCGGCCTCACCAGACCCGGCGCCTGCGCTTCCAAGGGAGTGAGAAACCCTTCGGCATCGGTGTTGGTGCCGTACCAGCCGCCGTGCCGGCGGCGCACCACTGTGTTGCAGGCACCGATCCGCTCCAGGCTGTCGTCCCGCTCGTCGAGATGGTTCATCACCGCCCGCTTGTGCGGCATGGTCACCGAGAATCCCCGCAGATCGAGCATTTCCGCCAGTTCGAAGAAGGCAGGCACATCATCCACCAGGAAGGGGATATATACCCCGTTCAGTCCGAGCGCCTCGTAGCCCCGGTTGTGGAGCTCGGGAGAACGGGAGTGGGCGATGGGATTGCCGATCACCCCGCAGACAAAGGTTTCCCGGTCCTGCTTCCTGAAGCGGTACAGCTCGACGAGCAGGCGAGGATCCAGTTGTCCAGGGGCCGCCTGCTTCCCTCCCGCTACGAAGCAGTAGGTCAGGAAACTTCGAAGCTTGGTGGCCAGAATGCGGCTGAACAGTCCGAACTCTCCCGTGCCGATCAGGATCTTCTCCTCACCTCCGAGCTGTTGATAGGCATCGACCAGCGCCGGGAGTTCTCTGGTGCTTGCAGGCATGACCGCCAGTTTCGGGATCTCCCCGGGCTTGCGGGCAAGGGATCGCACACGCTCGGCCAAACGCTCCGGCACTCCGGCAATGTCGCGGCCGGAACGAATCACCCGCGTCCCCGCTCGTTTTACCGCCTCAGCCAGAGACGGATCCTCCAGATCCTCCTCCAGATCCACGTAGGCGTATCCCCCGGAGAGGGCGCGGGAAAACAGTCCCCGACGTTCCACCTCCTGCCCATTCCACAGCCCGCCGTCCCGCCGTCGGCGGATGGCCAGAATTACGGGAAGACCGGCCCGCTTGGGGAAGCTCGCCAGATGAGGCAGCTCGGCAGGATCGAGAAAGTCCGCCCGCAGCTCCGCCAGATCCGCGAAGCCGCGCCCGGACTCAAGCAGCCTAAGATCGTCCTCCAGGGTGAGGCCGGTCAGGCAGAGGCAGATGCGGCTCTTCCACTCAGCCACTACAGATCCCCTCGGAAACAGTATACATCGGCCAGGCCGTCTTCATCGAAGTACAGCCGGGCCTGGATCGGATAGCCCCGGTCCTCGATGTGAAACACCAGGGAATCCGGGAACTCCAGAATAGGACGGCCCATCGTATCGATCACCTGCTGCCGGGATGTTCCCATGGCAAGGGAGAATACCCGCCCCGAGAAGCGCCGGTCGGTACGGACCTGCCAGACTCGATTCTCGAACCAGAACAGGTACAGGTGCCCTGGATAGTAGAATACCACATCGTCCTGCTCCGGTTCCGATCCCCGCAGCGCATAGACCTCGGCAGGCACACCCAGGATTTGATGCACCTCCTCCAGGTTCAGGCCGATCAGGGCGGGAAGATCCAGGACTTCCTGCGCCCACGGCGATCCAGTGGGCC
Organism: uncultured Spirochaetaceae bacterium; assembly: GCA_964588525.1. Lineage (GTDB taxonomy): Bacteria > Spirochaetota > Spirochaetia > SZUA-6 > DRHE01 > JAFGQJ01. The sequence continues at coordinate 449 of CAZPQC010000061.1, read as the reverse complement.
AGAACAACAGCAGCACGGTCAGCGGTAAGAACGGGAATCTCATCGAGGATGACATCCCGCGCATTATAGGACGATGTAATTTTACTTTTCAATCCCCGGTAAATCCGTTATAGTGCGTTTCCATGATAGCTACGTTCGTAAACTGCGCCACGGTGATCGTCGGATCCCTGCTCGGATTGCTCCTGCACAGGAAGATCAGCGATTCCTTCAAACATGTCGTGTATGTCGGAGCCGGGATGATCTCCCTGATCCTCGGCATCAAGATGGGCCTGGTTACAACCCGGATCGTGTTCATGGCTCTGGCCCTGATCCTGGGCGGAATCCTGGGTGAGTGGTGGAACGTGGAGGGCGGAATCCTACGAATGGGGGAGTTCCTGAAAAAACGCTTTGCCAAGCGAGAATCGGAAAAAGACTTCGCCGGCGGGTTCCTCACCGCCTCGGTCATCTTC
>CAZPQC010000060.1:9015-23561 GCA_964588525.1 uncultured Spirochaetaceae bacterium | reverse complement strand
CCGGCATTGGGCCGGCCTCCGCCGCACAAGCGGGGATCGAGAGCGAAGCTGCGACGGAACAACCAGCCGGAGAAACGCCGGTTGCTGGAACTGCCGCCCCCGCGCCCGGCACCCCGATAAAACCCGGAATACAACCCGGCCGACAGACCGGCGGGCTCACCCTGGCAACCACACCGCTGCCCTATCTCCAGCTAGCCGAGGAGTCGGGGAGCAGTTTTATCATACCCCCGCAGCGGGCGGACCTGGATCCGCAAACACAGGCAGCCATCTCCCGCATCCTCTCCTCCACTCCGCCGCTGAAGGCCGGACAAAAATCGGTGGTAATTCTTCCCGAAGACAGGGACGAGCCGGCCGCCGGGGAATCGGCAAGCCTCCACAACATCCTGCAGCAGCACCTGCTGGCTGGTGATTACGCAGGGGCAGAATCGAAACTGCAGGGATTCCTCAACCTTCGGCGTTCCCCCTATACCGAGGCCCGGGTGCGCTTCTACCTGGCTCAGGCATACTACTTCCAGGAGTTATATGAAGAAGCGCTGCTGGAGTTCGTCCTATCTCAGGATCAGCTGTACGTCCCTGTCCAGCCCTGGCTGGAGTCATGTTTTCGTCATCTATGGGAACAACCGTAGGGCCGTAACCGTAAGGCAACCACCGTAGATCCTCACTTTACCGTTTTCGCAGATCGATACTCACCTTCAATTCGTCCCGCTGGTCCGGCTGCAGCTTGAGATCCCACTGCGACAGGAAGCACGAGCTTTGATACATCTTCCGGAGCGAATCGCCGACGTAGCTCATCGTATACACCGGCAGGCTCCAGAGGGAAAACTCTCTGTCCGCCCCGAAGGCGATCTGCACGCCGTTGACATTGTCGTAGACCCGCACACCCTTCACTTCTCCCAGGTCGGCAGCCTCGGAGCCCACAGGGGTTTCCTTTTCCTCACTCTGCACCGTCAGGGTCGCATCCTCGTAGCCGGCCAGGGATAGATTGAGCTCCGAACCGTACCACAGCTCGACCGGCTGCGTTCCACGGTTATGGATGACGATGCCCAGATCGATTCCATTTTCTTTGAACGAGTAGCTTTTCGACAGGGTTATGGGGTTGTTCTTGCGTTTGACCCGCACCTGTCCGTGCCTTGTGAGTACCACCTTCCTCTGCTCCCGTTTGAGCTCCTCGATCCGGAAGGGTCGATTGATGAAATCCCCCATCTCCTGATATCTCATTCTGTCGAACTTCTCCAGGGTCGTGGAGGGTGCGAAAAAGTGGTCGATGAAACCCTTGCGCATGTACCAGTCGCAGCCTTCGTACTTGAAGCGGTGGTAGTGTTCCGGCCAGCGAGCGATCGTGTCCAGATAGTTCCAGCTCTTGGGGAGGTAGTCCAGCTCCAGGAGGGTGGCTCCGTGACTGTGAACGAAGGCGTTGAGGACTCTGCCCTGATACAGGTACTCCTCCTCACCATCCATGTCGTAGTCCGTAGCGATGATCGATGATATGAACATACCGGCGTTGCGGGTTATCTTCTCCGCTTCGTTGAAGGCGCGGTAGGCGGCCTTGCGCAGATTGTTTGAGTAGGCTCCACCGCATCGGCCGTGCCAGTATACAGCTCCGGTTTGACCCTTCCACAGCTCATTGAGGGCTGCCTTCTTCTTGTATTTGTCCCCCCGGATTTGATTCACCAGAACGTGGGTGTACATCAACCGGGAATACAGAAGGCCGACTTCCGGATATCGGGTCAGGAACTGGCGGAAAAAGCCCCTCTGCAGGTAGATACCGTTCTCGGGTCTGCGGACTCTCTTGCTGATTTCCTGACAGACTCTCTGGCGCGCCAGCGACAGTGCGCTGTTCATGGTTTCCATAGAGGAGAGGCAGGGGAAGTACAGGCGTCCCTGCGGGCGCAGGACTTCCGGACGGTAGCGGGGATTGATCGGGTGCAGCCAATCCCGGTTCTCCTCCAAGCGCTGGAAGAAGCGGGGGAGCCATCCCCCCTCCTTGTATATCCCGGCGGCGCCCTGCCCTTCGGCCAATGTCTCACCGGGCACCAGGATGACCGCGATCTGCCGCTCACCCCGGACAGCTACGGCCCGCAGCGCCGAGAGTAGATCCTCGGCACTGCCGGAAGGAACCATGGCCTGCAGACCCAGGTGCAGAGGAAACACGGTAACCGCCTTTCCCTGGTCTTCGGTACGATAGGGCTGGTAGCAGTCCGGTTCCTGCACCCCGGCTACATGAAAGTGATGATCATCGAGGAAGGTGTATTCGATCCCGCTGTTGCTCAAGATGCGCGCCAGCGTCGGTTCCCAGACGCACTCCGCGAGCCAGCTTCCCCGCGGCCGGGTACCGAAGGTTGTGCGAATGAAGGTGCTCATCTTTTCGATCTGACCCAGCTTGTCGCCGTCGGGGATGAGCGGCAGTATCGGCGCGTGATACCCCCCGCCCAGGAGCTCCACCTGCTTGCGCCGGATCATCTCCTTGAGCAGCATGATGAACTCCGGGTGCTGGTCCTCCATCCACTCGAACAGGGACCCGCAGTAGTGCAGCACCGTGTGTATTCGGGGGAACTTGTACAGGAGGCTCAGAAAGGGTTTGTACGCCCGCTGATAGACGGTTTCAAATCGCTCGGGGGAGGTTCCGTCGGGTTGATGATTGTAGGTGCCGAATACCAGGCTGATGGAGCTCATCGTTTTGGATGAACATCATTTTTCACGATGCACTTCGTCGGGCAGGCTTCCGCTCCCTCCCGTCTGTCACCGGTAAGCTCGTAGTCGATCCGAGACAGATTATCTTCGACCTTGTATCCTCCCTCGGGGGATTTCTTTTCGCAGATCTTGCAGGCGATGCAGCCGACCTTGCAGTACTTGCGCACCCGCCCGCCCTTGTCCTTCGAGTTGCAGGCGACAAGGTAGTCCGCCTCATAGGGAAGCCACTGCATCACCCCGGTTGGACAGACCTTCACGCACTGTCCGCAGGATATACAGATCTCCTTGTTGACCCAGACCAGTCCCTCGGCGTCGTAGCAGATCGCATCCACCGGGCACACCTGGATGCAGCTGCCCAGACCCAGACAACCGTACTTGCAGACTTTATCGCCGCCGAACAACGCGTAGAGGGCCACACAATCGGCCACCCCCGTGTACTCGAAAGCGCGCTGGGCCGCGGAGCCGCCGCGGCAGTGAACCTGGGGAACCCGTTTGCCCGCCGCAGCGCTCTCGTACTCGACCCCCATGATCGCCGCCACCCGTGCGGCGACATCCGGACCGCCGACGGTGCACAGATCCAATGCCACTTCTCCGCCCACGATTTCCGCGGCGTAGGCTGCACAGCCTGCGAATCCGCAGGCCCCGCAGTTCGCGCCGGGCAAAATCTTCTCTATGGCTTCCACCCTCTCGTCCCGGCGGACCGCCAGCAAACGGGAGGCAAAGGCCAATCCCAGCCCGAGGAGAATCCCCAAACCCGCAACCGATGCCAAAGCATACGCTATTCGTACGACTACCACGTGGGATCCTCCTATCCGAGCAGGTTTTTCAACAGTGCTTTGTCAAAAGCCATGAACGCCAGGGCCATGAGACCGGCCGTGATAAATGCTATGGGTACGCCTCTGAAGGGTTTGGGAACCCATTCCTGGTCCAATCGTTCGCGAATCGTTGACATGACCACGATGGCCAGCAGGAAGCCCAATCCCGCGGCAATGCCGGCCACGAAGCTCTCCAGGGCGTTGTAGTCACTGCGTACGGCGATCAGGGCAATGCCCAGGACGGCGCAGTTGGTCGTAATCAGGGGCAGATAGATACCCAGTGCCTTATAGAGGGGCGGAGAGATCCTTATGATCACCATTTCGACCAGCTGAACCAGGGCGGCGATGATCAGAATGAAGCTGATGGTCTGGAGATACTCGATATTCAGAGGGACCAGAATCAGCCTGTACACGGCCCAGGTGGCCAGGGAGGCTATGGACATGACGAAAATGACGGCAAAACCCATGCCGATTGCCGAATCTGTTTTCCGGGACACACCGATAAACGGACAGAGCCCCAGGAACTGGGTCAGGATGAAGTTGTTGATGAAAACGAAGGTGATGATGATCCCGATGTAGCTCATGAGGCTCCCCCTTCCCTTGCTGATGAAGTACCTTCGCTGGATGGAAGACCGTCATCGGCGCTGCTGCCGGTTTGCGAAGCTGCTGCGCTAGCTGCAGCACCCGGCGGCGGGGCGGCGACCGCCCAGGCCTCGCGGGCCTCCCTGCGCATCTCGAGCCAGTTGAACAGGGCTTTTAGAAAACCGATCACCAACAGCGCCCCGGGCGCCAGGGCCAACACGCGGGCCGGCTGAGCGGAGAGGCCGGGGATACGGATCACCCCGTCGAAGGAACCCATTGCAAAGAGGGTGATGGTCCCGGATCCGAAGACCTCCCGGATCGCCGAAATCAGCAGCAGCCCCAGGGTGAAGCCCACGCCCATCCCCAGGGCATCGAGCAGGGATTCTCCCAGCTTCCGCTTGCTGGCGAAAGCCTCGGCTCTGCCCAGAATGATGCAGTTGACCACGATCAGCTGCACGAATACCCCGAGGTTTCGGGACAGGGAGGGTGCATAGGCCTGCATCACAAGATCCACGACGGTAACGAAGGAGGCGATGATCACGATAAACGCGGGAATGCGGATCCGCTCGGGGATGAAATCTTTCAGTAGGGACACGAAGATTTCGGATCCGAGCAGAACGAAGATGACCCCCGCTCCCATGCCCAGCGCGTTCACCACCTGGGTGGAAACGGCCAAGGTCGGACAAAGCCCCAGAAGGATGATGAATATCGGATTCTCCTTGAAAATTCCCTTGCTGAACTCGCTGTACATCGTCATTCTCCCCCGGGTCCCGCTGCCGCGTACTCCGCCCCTTCGGCCAGGGCCTTGGAGATACCCAGAAAGGTGATGGTCGCTCCGGTCACGGCGTCCGCCTCACCGGGCTGCAGCATATCCTTCCGCACCGGAACCGGATTGTCCTGCGAACCGGTGCCTATGAATTTCTCCATATAGGCCGGATTCTCCGCCTTCTTGCCGAGCCCCGGCGTTTCAGTATCGTCCATCAGTTTTGCCGCGCGTATCGTTCCATCTTCATCGTATCGGGCGAGGATTTTCATATCCCCCCCGTACCCCGAACCCTCCAGCTCCAGAACCATGCCGGCGCTCTGGCCGTCCTTCGTAACGGGGTATCGTTTTTCGACCACCGGATTATCTGGCACCTCGATCGCCTCCCCCGTTTGTGCGCCGGGGGTCAATTCGTCCAGAGCCTGCTGCAGCTCCATGATCTTCCTCTGGATGATTAGCGGTTCAGTGATGGCGTTGATCCCTCCCAGGGTGACCGCGGCTACCGCGCAGATGGCGAACAGCTTCAGCCCTACGACTACTACGTTTTTCATTCCTTGCCTTCCTTCACGTAGCCGAAAACGACGGGACGGGTCGCGCGGTTTATCAGCGGAACGAACATATTCATTATGATGATGGCCAGGGACACCCCTTCGGGAAACGATCCGTAGATGCGAATCAGAAAGGTCAGAAATCCCGCACCCACACCGTAGATGATCATCCCCTTGCTGGTAAGAGGAGAGCTGACCATGTCCGTGGCCATATACAGTGCGCCGAGCATCAGCCCCCCGGCCAGAAGATGGAACAGCACGTCCCCCGTGAATACCGCGCCTCCGAAGGGTCTGCCGCCGAGAAACCAGATCATCAGGGCGAACGTACCGATGTAGGATACCGGGATCTCCCAGGTAATGATTTTCTTCACGAACAGGTAGATGCTGCCCAGCAGAAGCAGCAGCGCGGACACCTCGCCGATGCATCCCGGAATATTGCCCAGAAACAGAGCGCCGTAGCGTCCGGGGAACAGCCTGCCCAGGGGGGCCAGGAAGGCCGGCAGCTTTCCGATCGGATAGCCCTTTGAGGCCAGAAATTCGACGGGTCCACGGACCGTGCCTTCGAAGGTCATGAGGCCCGATTTTACGAATCCCAGAGCCGTGGCGCTGGTTACCGCATCCGCTGACCAGGTCAGCGGGGTCTTCCAGGTTGTCATGAAGCCGGTCCAGGAGAAGGTAACGAAAACACGGCCGGCGAGAGCGGGATTCATCCAGTTGCGCCCCAAGCCTCCGAAAGCCATCTTCACCACCGTGATGGCGAACACCGAGGCGATCACGGGGATGTACAAGGGCACCGAGGGGGGCATGTTGTAGCCTATGAGAAGCCCGGTCAACACGGCACTCCAGTCGTTCAGGGTGAAACGGCCCAGGAGGCGGGTGATGATGAGCTCGGTAAGCACGCAGGCGGCTACGGAAGCCAGAATCACGTACAGCGAGTACAGCCCGAACAGAAATACGCCCCATACGCCGGCGGGAAGCAGGCAGAGAATCACACTGATCATGATCCGCGCGGTGTTGCTCCCTTCATGAAGGTGAGGCGATACGGTGACGCGGGCGCTCCAGTTGGTGTTGACATCTGCCATTATCTTCAGCCCTTCTTCCGTGCCATGAGTTTTCCGAGCTTCATTCCCTGAATCAAGGGGATATGAGCCGGACACACGTAGCCGCAGCAGCCGCACTCCTTGCAATCCATCAGTCCGGCTGCCATCGCCTCGCTGTACTCCCGATGTTCGATCCACTTGTACAGGGAGGTGGGGCTCAATCCGAAGGGACAGGCCGCAATGCAGCGTCCGCAGCCGATGCAGGGGGTCTGCAGTACCGGTCTGGACTGTCTTTCGGACAACGCCAGGATTCCGGAGGTTCCCTTGACCACCGGTACACCGGGATCCGCCAGGGCGAATCCCATCATCGGTCCTCCGGCCACGATCTTTCCGGGTTTGGCGGAAAAACCGCCGCACTCCTCCAGGAGGTTTCCCACCGGTGTTCCGATCCGGACCTTGAAGTTCGCGGGGTTGGCCAGGGCCGGGCCCGTCACGGTTACGATCCGCTCGATCAGGGGTTTACCCAGCACCACGGCCTCGTAGATGGCGTAAACCGTGCCCACGTTGGAGACCACGGACCCGATGTCCAGGGGCAGGCCGCCGGATGGCACCTCCCGGCCCGTCAGGGCCTTGAGCAGCTGCTTCTCGTCGCCCTGGGGATATCGGGTTCTCAGCACCACGACCTCGATGTCCGCACTCCTGCGGGCGATCTCCCCGCGAAGAACCTCGATTGCATCGGGTTTGTTTTCCTCCACCCCGATCAACACGTGGCGGGGAGAGAGGATCCGGCGCACGATCTCGACCCCCTCGAGGATGCTTCCCGTTTTTTCCAGCATCAGTCGATGGTCGGCCGTCAAAAACGGCTCGCACTCCACGCCGTTGACCACGAAGTACTCCACGGGGCTGCCCTCGCGAGTCGTGAATTTGATAGGGGTGGGAAAGGTCGCACCCCCCATACCAACGATACCCTGCTCTCGAATAAGCCCCAGAAGCTCCCGGGGATCTTTGTCCTGCCAGGGCATCGGCTCATTGCCGCCGCGTTCGAATTCACCCTCGAACTCCACGACCACGGCTTTGCTCGGAATGCCCGTGGCCAGATAGACCTCCCTGATCTCCTTGACCTTGCCGGGGATCGAGGCATGTACATTTGCCGAAAATACTCCGGGAGCTCTTCCGATGAGCATCCCTTCCCGCACCTCATCCCCAGCTTCGACCAGGCACTCCGCCGGCGCCCCCATGTGCTGCTGAAGAGGAATCACCGCTTCGGGCGGTATCGGTGCATTGCGGATGGACACCTCATTCGTGAGGGATTTGAAATCGTGGGGATGGACACCGCCCCCCCCAAAGGTCCGTAGCGTACGTCGTGCATAAGCCATGTCGCTGAGTCAGTGCCTCCTGAGTGTCAGATTCCTAGTAGCATACAATACGGATGCTGTCAAATTAAAATAGCGGGGAACGAGAAACTGCATCAAAAACAGGATGATCAGAACGCCTGAAAAGCCGTAGCGTCCCACCTGTTCGGTGGCGGGGACCACCTCCAAGATGCCGGCGAATCCCTGGTCCGCGAACAGCCGAGCCACGCTTCCGGGGCGAGCCGCCTCCAGAGTCTCATACAGCCACGATTCTTTGAACTGTTTCACGACTCGGAAAGTCTTGAGGATTCGAGCGTTTTCCGCACCAACCCGGTATTCGGAAATCAGAATGCGCTCTCCCGGAGTCGGAAAATCGTACGGGCGCCCGAATATGAGAGACTCCTGGTAGGCGCGATGCGTTAGATAGTCGGCCAGATTGGGAATCCCGCCCGGACCGGCGTAGTCGGACAGCGCATCCAGAGAACGCCAGGACAATCCGTCAACTCCGATGGAGTGCATCCGAATCGTATCGGGTTCGGGTCCCGAGACGGCCGCTGCCAAACGCAGAACCGGGTAGGAGCAGAGCACGATGAACGCCAGAAGCAGGTGCAGAGAAATCTCCGGTGATAGCCGGGCCCTGCGGGGACGCAGCCGCCCCAGAATGGGCAGCGCACGGTACGGCTGGTGAGCCTGCCGGGAATCCCGAACAATGAAAAAACAGTACAGGAAAGCCGCGGCCACCGCCCCGCCGGAGGTCACCAGCAGCAGACCGGCGAACGGTCCCGGACGCCTGAGCGCAATCCCCAACCCCACCGCCACCGCCAGTGCGGCGGCCGGGCGGGCAAAAACCTCTACCGTCCCGGGCAGCCCGAAAGCGCTGCGCACGTAGCGGTGCCTGTGCAGATGCTCGAACAGATGCACCCAGGCGGGCATAACGAGAAAAAAGGCAAGCAGCAAGGGGAAATCTGAAATCGTAATCAGCAGCAGCCACGGGAGCGCGGCCAGCAGGACCGCCAGCCGTATCGGCCCGCTCGAACCCAGAAGGACAAGGACGGAAAGGTACGCGATGGCCAGGAGAACGCGGATGATCGAACGCGCAGGATCGAGCTCCATCAACCTCCATCTCAGGTCCCGCCCTCTGAAAAGCCCCCTCAGATACAGATACGTGGAAATGACGTTTCTATCACTGCGCAGGTACACAACTTCCCAGGTTGTTCCGCTCACTATCGAAAAGAGCTTTTCGAGGCGCTGCATGTACGGATCAAAACGCGGATCAAGCGGGTCGAGTCGATCGGAAAGGCGGTTAATCGGGACAGAGACGAGGCCGGCAAAGGTATTGAAGCTGATCTCAGAGGTGAATCTGGAAACCACTCCCTCAAATCGCCGACCGCCGGCGATCTGGACGATCAGCTGTTCGGCGATTTTGCTGTTTTCGATATACAGGGTGTAGTATCCTTTCCACGTCCGCCGGTGGATCCGCTCAGGCGCGATCACCAGGACGGAAACAGCCAAGGTGATCAATCCGGCGCCAAGCAAGGCGCAAACAAGTTGTAGAACCCGTGAACGAGAAAGGAACATAAGCAGTGTTGTCCGATGCAGTAGTTTCTCCGCGGCCGCCGGGGTTTGTCAAGATAGACGCAAAAAAGGAAACAGGTGTATGCTGGATCTACTATGTACGATGACAAGAAGATAATGACGTTGGCTGAAATGGCGGACTATCTCAAGGTAGCCAAGCGATCCCTGCTGCGGATGGCCCAGCGGGGCGACATTCCCGCGACCAAGGTCGCCAGTCAGTGGCGATTTATGCGAACGGTCGTAGATGACTGGCTGATCACCAGGATGAAAGCCCTCCCGGATCGGGAACTTCAAACCCTGATCGATTCGGAGAAACTTCCCGTACCCCTTTCGGCTCTGCTCCGCCCGGAGTTGGTTCGCCTGGACATCGAGGACGTGGGCGTGGAGCGGGTGCTGGAGTTGCTGACCGAATTGCTGGTCCGGCAGAACCTGCTGGAGGATTCGAAGGATTTCGTGGACAAGCTGGTAGAGCGGGAGGAAATGGTTTCCACGGCTATTTTCCCCGGGATTGCCATTCCTCACGCCAGAAAACCTGAGGAATGCCCGGTCAGCGAGCCGCGGATCGTGGTCGGCGTATCCCGCAAAGGGGTGGATTTCAACTCCCTGGATGGTAAATCGACGCACCTGTTCTGCCTGATCTGCGTGAACCAGGTGCTTCTGCACCTCAAGATCATCGCCGAGCTGGCGCTTGTTTTTCGCCGGCCCGACCTGATCGAGAAACTCAAAACCGCCCGGGATCCTGACCAGGTTCTGCGAATCCTGCTTCACCGATGAGCCGCCGCCGACAACCCGGGCTCAATTGACATCCCGCTTGGATCGCAGGTACACTCACGGTTGGAATAACGCTTTCGACAATGTCTGTCTTCAGGAATATCTACTACCATCTGGTTTACGCCCTGCGAGGGGTTCGGGTGTTCGCCCTGGTCGGCGGGAGCGGCACCGGAAAAAGCTTTCGGGCCAAATTAGTCGCGGAAAAGTACGGGATCGAGCTCATTGTCGACGACGGGCTGCTGATCCGGGATCAGAAGATACTGGCCGGCCGGTCGGCGAAAAAGGAAAAAGGGATATTGGCGGCCATCGGCACCGCCTTGTTTGCCGACGAAAAACACGCCGACAGCGTACGCCAGATCCTCGCCAAGCAGAATTTCAAGCGGATCCTCCTCATCGGCACTTCCGAGAAGATGGTCAGAAAGATCGGAAAGAGGCTGCATCTGCCCCATCCTACGAAGATCCTCCAGATCGAGGATATCGCCTCCCGGGAGGAAATCACCGCGGCCATCCGTTCCCGCAACTCCGAAGGAAAGCACATCATTCCCGTACCCGCTCTGGAGGTCAAGCGCAACTATCCGCATATCTTTCTCGATTCCATGAAGATCTTCTTCAAACGCCGTTTTCAACCGTTGAAATCGGGCAACATCATCGAAAAGACGGTGGTGAGGCCGGAGTACAGCAGTCGGGGCAGCGTCAGCATCTCGGAAGCGGCATTGACCCAGATGGTGATCCACTGCGTTCAGGAGTTCGACAGCTCGATGAGTGTGGAGAAGGTGATCGTGGACCGGGAGCGGATGGACTACGGCCTGGAGGTCGTTCTGAGCGTGCCCTTCCTCGGTCAGGCTGCAGCCCCCTTGTACGAGCTGCAGGAATACATCGCGAAAAATATCGAAAGTTTTACGGGACTAATACTCAAAGAGGTAAACGTAACGATTGGCAGAGTATCCAAAAGGACCAGACCGAAGGGTAACGAGTAATATCCTTCTCACCCTCATCACCATCCTGATCGCCGGAGCAATCCTCCGCCTGGCACGGTCCGTGTTCATTCCCGTCCTGATCGCCGCCTTCCTGGCCTACTTCATGGATCCATTGGTTGCCCTTCTCCGCCGGCTGCGGGTGCCGGTCGTCCTGGCCGTGATCATCTCAGGGGTTATCTTTCTGGGCGTCTCCTCCGTGTTCAGCTACGTGCTCTACGACAACACTCTGGAGTTCGCCAGGAGGATACCCAGCTACCAGAGGGCCTTCGTGGCCATGCTCAGCGACGTCGTGGAGCGTTTCCAGCTTCTCACCAATGACTTTTTCGAGCTGCGGGTCCTCGACGAGCTGAAGAAGATCCAGATCGGTCCCCTGGTGTTCTCCACCGTGAGCTCCATCGCAAACCTGGTGGCGGATTTCCTCCTGGTGGTGCTGTTCTCCCTGCTGATTCTGGCCAGCAAGTACACCATCACACGGAAGCTGCTCCGCAGTTTTCCGCGTAAAGAGGCCAAGAGATTGGTCCTGGTGCTCGTTCATATCGACAGGGACCTGCGCAAGTACGTGGGAGTCAAGAGCTTCGTCAGCATGATCATCGGTGCGTCCAGCGGAGTTGCCCTGGCGCTTTTCCAGGTGGAGTTCGCCATTGTCCTCGGTTTTCTCACCTTCGTTCTCAACTTCATCCCCTACCTGGGGTCGCTGGTCGCCGTGATCCTTCCCGTGCTGATCGCCCTGGTGCAGTTTGCCTCCGTCGCTAAGGCGTTGTGGATCCTGCTGGTCCTGGTGATCCTGCAGAATCTGGTAGCTCAGGTCTTAGAGCCCAACCTGGTCGGATCGGCTTTGAAAATCCCGATTCCCGTCGTGTTCTTCTCCCTGTTCTTCTGGGGATGGTTCTGGGGCACCCCCGGCGTGCTGCTGGCCATGCCGCTCATGACCTCCCTCAAGATCGTGTTGGCGGATATCCCGTCCCTGCGTCCAATCGCCCTGCTGCTGGAGAAAGGACCGCGCAGACGGAGCGCTCACCGCAGGAAACAACGGAAATAATGATTTGACATACCCTCACTTGAGGTCTTAAAATCACGGTGACGTGGGAACGCTATGAAACTATTGCGCCTTATCACCGGTTTGAGCGGACTGATTCTGCTCCTGGGTGCAGGTCAATTGACCTGTCAAGAGCAGCCGATGAGCAGCTGGTCGAGCGAGCACTATCGGGTCCTGGCGGACTCGAGCGTCACGACGGCCACGGAGATCGCCCGTAAACTCGAAGCGGCTCTCTCACTGTACAACGAGTACCTGCACTTCGATCTCGACGCTCTCGAATCTCAACTGCGGGTTCGCATTTTCACCGACAAGAATGATTACGATAGCTATCTGAACCGGCTGATCTCCGAAACCCGCTCGGATTTCGTGTACATATCCTACAGCGATCCTAACCGCAGCGAACTGGTCGGTTTCCAAAGAGAGGAAAAGGATTTTGATCCGTCCCTGCTTCACTACGGATTCATACAGTTCCTCTCGGCCTTCGTGCCTGCGGCCCCACTTTGGATCGAAGAGGGAATGGCCACCTACCTGGAGTACTCCCAGTACGATCCGATGACTGTGAGTTTCAGCTGGAAGGCCAACTATGCCTGGCTGGATTCACTAAAAAAACTCCTCTCCAGCGACGAAATCACGAGCGCTCTGACCCTCAGGGATCTCCTGCTTATCACCAAAGAGCAGGCTCAGGCGAGGATCGAGATTTTCTATCCCAGCGCCTGGGGGCTGGTCCACTTTCTGCTTCAGAGCTCGGACAGGAGCCACAACAGAATCCTCTGGGAATCCCTGTCAGCCCTGGACAGCGATGCCACCCTGGGTGTGAACTCCCGGCGGGTGCTGGACAAAGCCTTCGGCTGGGTCGATTTGACGGAACTGCAGAGAACCTTCGAGGCCTACATCTCCTCTCTAATGACCTTCAATGATCTGGTTCGCCTGGGGGTCGACCAATACGGGACCGACGACCTGGCATCAGCCCGGTCTAGCTTTGAGCAGGCGCTGAAGCTTCGAGGCGACAACTATATCCCCTACTACTACCTTGGACTGATCGCCTATCAGGAGAAAGATTTCGAGGTCGCCAGAGCATTCTACGGCAGGGCAATGGAGATGGGAATCGATGCCGCTTTGATCAACTACGCGTTGGGGGTGAACGCCTTTGCCGATCAGCGCTACGATCAGGCCAAGAATTATCTGCTGAAGGCCAAAGAGCTGGACGCCGAATCCTACACGGAAAAATGCGATTCCCTCTTGCAGCGCATCAAAGTCATGCAGTGATCCAGCGCAGGAGCAACTGCGCCGCTCTCTGAGACTCCTTGCGGGAGGGCAGGAGGGGTTTGCAGGTCTCCTGGATCCATCCCATCACGGATTCCGGTTCCGTACCGGGCTTCCACCGCCTGTTGAAACTGCGCATCAAGTACCCCAGCATCGATCCCCTGCTCAAGGTCTCTTTCTTCGTGCGCTGGTCCAGAACATCCAGATTCGAGCGCAGATTTTCGAGCAGCTGCTTTCGGCTCAAGGACCGCCAGGCTTCGTGCAGCGCCGGGAAAAAGACCTCCAGCAGCTTGAGCCTGTAGATGCGCAAGAATATACCGGCGGCATAGCCGCTGGCCAGGATCTTGTAGAACTCCTCGGTGAGGCGTGCGGCGGAGCAGGTGGCGAGTTTGTGGCGATGCCGTTTTATCGAGGCTGTAACCGCGGCGGTCAGGGGAAAACCGGTAATCTCGGCGTATTTGATGCCCCGAATCATCCGCACCGGATCCTCGCAGAAGGAGGTGTCGGGAGGTACGAGGGGACAGATCTTCCTTTCCTGGATGTCCTTGTAGCCGCCGACGAAATCGATGATGATCCGCCGCTGCGGACAGTAGTACAGGGCATTGACCGTGAAATCCCTGCGCCACACATCCTCCTCCATTGAGCCGTATATCGTGGGCCCTCCGGATTGCTCTGAAGCCTGGCCGGAGCGGAAGGTGCTCACTTCAAAGATCTTCCCCTTGCCCCGCCCCGCCTGAGAGTAGATGTGGACGAGCCGGAATCGGCGGCCGATGATCCTGGAGTTGGGGAAGATCTTCCGGATCCTGCGGGGGAAGGCGTCGGTGGCGATATCGAAATCCTTGGGTTTCTGGCCGGTCAGCAGATCCCGCACCGCCCCGCCGACGATATATGCCTTGAAACCCGCGCGCCGCAGCCGCCGTATGATCCGCCGGGCATCCTCATCGATCAACCCCGGATCGATGCGATGATCTTCCGCGGTGTATATGTCCGCCTTTTTTACAGGTTTTCCTTCAGTGTTGGTGCCGTAGCGTGTGAGCAAGTTGCGATCGTCCAGGTTCCAAGAATTGAAGTACCCCCTATTGTAGTGATCGTTGGGGTTCGCATCAAGCGGCGGCTGATGCCGGTACCCCGGC
>CAZPQC010000060.1:0-8915 GCA_964588525.1 uncultured Spirochaetaceae bacterium | reverse complement strand
ATTGTAGTGATCGTTGGGGTTCGCATCAAGCGGCGGCTGATGCCGGTACCCCGGCGGCGGTGCGCCTTTGCTACGCCCCGTTGCGACGCCCCGGCTTGACAGACCCCGAAGCGATCGGGATACTCTTTGAACTGGAAACCATGGCGCAGATCATCGAACCCAGAAATCTACGAGGTTTCCGCGACTCTCTCCCCGAGACGGAGTCACGGAAGCTCGAGATCCAAGAGAAACTCACCCGGATATTCCACTCCTTCGGCTTCGTACCCATCGATACACCGGCCATGGAATACGCGGAAATACTGCTGGGCAAGGGCGGAGGGGAGACGGATAAGCAGGTCTACCGTTTCCTCGACCACGGGCAGCGGGATGTGGCGCTGCGTTTTGATCTCACCGTCCCCTTCGCACGGTTCATGGCCGCTCACTATCACGAGCTTCCCCTTCCCTTCAAACGCTACCATATGGCCAAGGTCTGGAGGGGCGAGAACACCCAGCGGGGCCGCTACAGAGAGTTTATCCAGATCGATTTCGATATAGTTGCCGTGGATTCGACGTCGGCGGATTTCGAGATCATGACGGTTATGGCCGAAAGCATGGAGGCTCTCGGGATCGAGGCCTTCCACGTGTACTTTTCGCACAGGCATCTGTTCAATGAGCTTCTGGAGAGCATGGGCTTGGCCGGAAAGTACCTGCCGGTTCTTCGCATCGTCGACAAGCTGAAGAAAATCGGGGCACAGGAGGTGCACGCGCAGCTCGCCGAGCTCTCGGGACAGCAGCATGCCCGGGAAATCCTCGATTTCATTACCGCCGAGAATTCCAATCGGGAAACCTTGAACAAACTGTCCTCGGTGCTCGCGAACGACAGTGCGGCGATTTCCCGGCTTCAGGAACTTTCGAAGTGCATCGAAGAGTGCGGTTTGCAGCAGCGGCTCATCCTGGACCCCTCCATCACCCGCGGTTTGGACTACTACACGGGCGTCGTTTTCGAAACCTTTCTCGACAAAGCCCCGGATATAGGGTCCGTCTGTTCGGGCGGCCGCTACAACGACTTGGCCTCCTTGTACACGAAAGAGCATCTTCCGGGTGTCGGGGCTTCCATCGGATTGGACCGCCTGCTATCCGCTCTCGAAGACCTGGGCGTGTCCGGCTCGCGGAGAACCGCACCGGATGTGTTGATTCTTTTGCTCGATGAGCCCCTGCTGGGGGCATATCATAGGCTCGGCAAATCCCTCCGGGGAGCGGGTCTGTCCGCGGAGATCTACCCCACCGCGAAAAAAGTAGCGGTCCAGCTGAAGTACGCCGAGAAAAGGGGCATCCCCCTGGCGATTTTCTATGGCGAAAACGAAATGAAAAAAAATAAGTATAACCTGCGAGATCTGGGGCACCGCCGCAACTACGATGAGTTGAGCTTCGAACAACTGCTCGAGCGAACGCTTGAGCTTCTGCACCCGCCGGTCGATCGATAGAGCGGACCTATTGAGCGTGGACCCTCTGCAGCTTCCCGTATATCAGCAGAAAGCCCGCATCCTCGACGCCCTGGTCTCTCATCAGATCATCGTTGTGGAAAGCCCGACGGGGAGCGGTAAAACGACACAGATCCCCCAAATCCTTTTGGAAGCGGGATTCGCGCAGAAAGGGGTGATCGGGGTCACCCAACCGCGCCGCATAGCCGCCGTATCCGTCGCCGAGTTCATCGCCCGCCAGCAGGGAACCAGAATCCCCGAAATCATCGGTTTCAAAATGCGCTTCGAGGACCGTACCGATCCGAGAACGCGCATCAAGATCATGACCGACGGGATTCTGCTCCAGGAGATCAAGGCGGATCAATCCCTCTCCCGGTACAGCCTGATCATGGTGGATGAGGCGCACGAACGGAGCCTCAACATCGATTTTATCCTCGGACTTCTCAAACGGATCCTGGAGGAACGGCCGGAGTTCAAGATCGTGATCTCCTCGGCCACGATCAACGCCGAAACCTTCAGCGAATACTTCGACGCCTGCCCCATCGTGAATATAGAAACCCCCATGTACCCCATTGAGATGCACTACGATCCACCGAAGCCGGGAAGCGGACCGGAGGCGTTGCTCGAAAAAATCGCCCAGATCGTGCAGAAGAACGGCTCTCATGGTTCCCCTGAAGGAGACATTCTGATCTTCCTGCCGGGGGAAGGGGCCATCAAGAACTGCATTGCCCAGATTCAGAGCCTGCCGATCCGTAAGACCCTGGAAGTCCTGCCGCTGTATGCCCGGCTGTCAGCCGAAGAACAGGAACGCGTTTTCGATGAGTACCCCGGCAAGCGGAAGGTTATCGTGGCCACGAATATTGCCGAGACCAGCGTTACCATCGATGGAGTGACAACGGTAATCGACAGCGGCCTGGCAAAGATCAACTATTACAACCAGCGCAACTACACATCCTCCCTCATCGAGGTGCCGATCTCCAAGGCCTCGGCCAACCAACGCAGGGGACGGGCCGGCAGAACCCGTCCGGGCATCTGCTATCGCCTGTACTCACGAAGGGACTACGATCTGCGTCCTCTGTACACTACGGAGGAAATCCTGCGCACCGACCTGTCCGAAGTGGTCCTGCGCATGGCCGAACTGGGCATCAGGAACTTCGAGGGATTCGATTTCATTTCCACACCCGGCCGGGAGGGAATTCTGAGTGCCATCGAAACACTGCGCCTCCTGGATGCCCTGGACGAATACCGCGAGGTGACGGCTGTCGGGCAGCGCATGCTGGCCTTCCCCATCCTCCCGCGATTGGCCCGGTCCATCGTCGAGGCCATCAACAGCTACCCGAACGTGCTGGAGGAAGTGCTGATCGGCGTGGCCTTTCTCTCCACCCGAAATCCCTTCTTCCTGCCCCCAGGGGAAGAGTTGGAAGCCAGAAAGGCTCACCATACCTTCCGCGATCCCATGGGGGATTTTGTCTCCTATTTGAAACTTTTTCGAAGCTTTCGCAAAAGCAAAAATCCCGAGGATTTCTGCCGGAGCTTTTACCTCGATCTGCGCACCATGAACGAGATCGTCAACATCAAGGTGCAGCTGGAGGAGATCACTTCGGAGTTGGGAGTACCCATCGGTTCGGGTGGAGAGATCCCCGACTACCTGTGCTGCATCGCCCGGGGACTGATTCAGTTCGTCTGCGTGCGCTCCGGCAGGGGTGTGTACAAAACAGCTACCGCCGGCCGCATCCAGATCCATCCGGGCTCCGTCATGTTTCGGGAAAACCCCACCTACATAGTGGCCGGAGAGATAGTACGCACCTCCCGCACCTGGGCCCACTCGGTATCGCCGCTGCGCCGGGCCTGGTTGGAGCGCATATCCCCCGAGCTGGCCCGACAGCTCATCCCCCAGGAAGCCGGCCGGCGCAAAGGGGAGAAAGCGGGGGAAAGACGAAAACGGGATTTCACGAACAACGTGAAAATCGGCCGGCAGTTGTTCGAGGTCCGGGTGGAAAAGGGCAAGAAAAAAACGGTGGTCCTGCCCTGGGAGAATATACAGCAGGTTGTGGCGGCGGGAAACGCGGAGCTGCTTCCTCACTACCACAACCTGCGGGGCAAACTCATAATCGGCGAGCACGAGGCGTGCAGCGGCATGCGGCTGTCCACGATACTCAAGCTGATCCCCCGCCTACGGCCCTCAGAGACTATGCGGGAGATTCCTGAGGGCACCTTTACGCTCCCGGAGGATTTTCAAAACCTCGAGGGCTCTCTGTCCAATCTGCTCAAACTCTGTCGATTACCGAAAAAAAAGAAGCAGCTCGGATTCCTGGCCCTCCACACCGACGGCCAGGGCAACTACTGGTTTCGGGGCACCCGCAACTACGTCACCGCTCTGAACGAGAGTCTGTACAGCCTGGAGACTCTGGCGGATGAACGGAACCGCAACAGCAGCGGGGAGATCAACAAGGTGTACAGGGAGCTTGCGCAGGAGTTGGAGGCGCTGTAGAGGCTCACCGGGGGCGCTAGTACAGCTGACGGTTCAGGTTGACGATGATTTCTTCCTTGCCCACCGCCGACGGCTCCACGATCCTCCGTTTCAGCAGGTCCGCGATAGTTTGTTTGAGCTCCTTTTCGCCGATGCCCAGGCGGTTGCCCGCCCATTCTATAAAATCGCTCAACTTGACGCGGTGACCTTTGAAGGTGGAAATCCCCTTGTCCTGGGCGAAGGTTTTGAGCCCGTTGAAGATCTGGTTCTGCCGGTTGGTACTGACGATATTCTGAATTATCAGGTTGGCTTTGCGAATCCGCTCGGAGAGGATGCGGATCATCTTCTTTGCAAAATCCGGATTGTTCTCGATCATGCTGTCCAGGAGGGCTTCGTTCATAACCAGAGTACGACAGGGAGTCACGGCTATTGCCGTAGCCGAACGGGGCTTTTTCTCGACCAACGCCATCTCACCGAAGATATCTCCTTCGTGAAAGGTGATCAGGGTCCTGGCGGTCTTCGCGGAGGTGCGCTTACGGATCTCCACTTCCCCCTGGATGATGATAAACATCACGTCCCCATGTTCACCCTCTTCGAACATAACTTCCCCCGGTTCAAAGCTCTTCACGTACTTCTGGTAGATGTTCTTGGTAATCTTCATGAGAAGTCCCTCGAAGAACGCCTCAGCGTTTCCGCTACGAGACGGGGATCGACCTCCCTCACGACAGTATCGCCGATTCCCCGCTGAAGCACAAGCCGAAGTTTTCCTTGCCTCTTTTTTTTGTCGACCAGCATTGCCTTTACGACTGATTCCGGCTTCCAGCGGGTGCGCAGATCAAAACCATACATCCGAATCAGATCCCGAACCGCCGTGGTGTAGCTGCTATCGGCCAGCCCGAGCTGTTCGGAGAGTGCAGCCGCCTGCACCAGTCCCCAGGCCACGGCCTGGCCGTGGCTCCAGAGCTTGTAGCCGGTTACGGCTTCTAAGGCATGGGCGAAGGTATGCCCCAGATTCAAAAAGGCCCGTTCCCCAGTCTCTCTCAGATCCTCCTCCACGATTCGGGCTTTTACGACGATGCAGCGCCGAACCGTCTCCTCCATCAGGTCGGGATCCCCGGCCAGGATGCGCTCTTTTCGGCTCGAAAGCATATCGAGCAGAGCCGTATCCCCGAGAAGGGCGGTCTTGATCACCTCTCCCAAACCGGAGCGGAACTCCCGCTGCGGAAGGGACTTTAAAACCGATGCGGCGATAAAGATCCGCCGCGCCGGGTAGAAGGTACCGGCCATGTTCTTGTAGCCGCCGTAATTAATGGCGGTCTTCCCCCCGATGGCGGCATCGACCATGGCCAGCAGACTGGTCGGAACGAGAAACAGACGACACCCCCGCATAAACAGGGAAGCGGCGAAGGCGGCCAAATCGCAGATCATGCCTCCACCGATCCCGACGATCAGACCGTCCCGACCGAGACCGGCGCCCAGAGCCCTGCATAAAATGCGCCTCGCCCCGGCCCAGCTCTTGCTCCTCTCCCCCGGGGGCAGGATGACCTGTGCCGCTGACGGGGTACCGTCACTGGACGGGGTACCGGCCTCGGCCGGGATCCTGGCCGTGTTTCTGTCGAACACCAGAACCACCCCCGAATCCGCTGAAAACAGGGACGGTTCGATCGACGAGGTAAAATGGACATCCGAGGCGTAATCCCCGAATCGGAAGCTCAAGGGATCATTCACGACACCTCACCCCCCAGCGACCGAAACATGCCCACAAAATCCGGAAAGGATACTTCGGCTGTTTCGAAGCCTTGTACCGTTACACCGTCCCGAATTCCCGGACTCAAGCTTGCAGCCGCCATGGCTATCCGGTGATCGCCTTTCGGATCGATCCGACCGCTGTTCAAGCTCTGGGGCCCTTCCACGGTGAAACCATCCTCACTCAGGTCTATCCGCCCTCCCAGCGAGGGAAAAAGCCGGGCCACGGCGGCCAGGCGATCGCTCTCCTTGTGACGTAATTCCCCCGCTCCCCGGATGCTGGTGATTCCCTGGGCAAACGCACCCAGCAGGGCGAGAAGCGGGACTTCGTCGATGCAGGAGGGAATCGACTCAGGCCCGATCTCCACGCCGTACAGCGGACCGGGCAGAACGCGGATGCTGCCCACCGGTTCTCCCCCGCTGCGATCCTGCTCCTCCACCTCTATGCTCGCACCCATGCGTTTCAACACATCTAGGAATCCGAGCCGGCTGGGATTCAAGCCGCAATTCTCGACCAGCAGCTCTTTTCCGCCAACGAGCGCCCCGGCAATGAAAAAGGCCGCCGAAGAGATGTCCCCCGGTACGGTCAACTCGAAGGAAGGCACCGAGCCGACCGGCTCGACAATCAGCCTCGAACCTTCCCGGCGCAGAGGCAGCTCCAGGTAGTCGAACAGCCGTTCGGTGTGATCTCTCGAATCGATGGCCCCGCCGAGTCGCACCTCTCCTCGCGCCCGCAAAGCGGCTATCATCAATGCGCTTTTCACCTGAGCGCTGGATACCTCCAGCCGGTAGTCGATCGGCAGCAATCCGCCGGAGGTGGGTGCAAATACCAGCGGCAGATTCCGGCCCTCGTTTCTGCCGTGAATCTCGGCACCCATCCCGCGCAGAGGCCCCACGACTCGGAGCATCGGTCGGGACCGCAGAGAGCTGTCGCCGTTGAGCACCGTGAGAACCTTCTGCCCTGCCAGCAACCCCGCCAACAGTCTGGCGGTGGTCCCGGAGTTCCCCGCATCCAGTACGTTCTCGGCCTCTTGAAAGCCCCACAAGCCCCTGCCCCCGATTTCGAGTGTTTTTTCACCACCGCCGCCGCACGTCTCGGTGACCTCTACGCCCAGTGCCTCCAGGCACCCGCGGGTGGAAACGCAGTCTCCCGTGTCCAGCGGGTTGTGCACCCGGCTGCGGCCCCCGGCCATCCCGGAAAAAATCAGTGCTCGGTGGGTAATCGATTTATCCGGCGGCGGGACGAGGCGACCTGTCAATCCCCGGGGTGCCTGAAAGTTGAGGGTCATCAAAACTACCAGCTGTCCCAGAGCTCCAGGATCTGCCGGGAATTTTTAAGTTTCAAAATAGCCTTCTCCTGGATTTGCCGTACCCGCTCCCGCGTGATTCCCAGTAGCTTGCCCGTCTCCTCCAACGAGTGGGGGCCGTCGCAGCCCAGGCCGAAGCGCAGTTTGATGATCCGTATTTCCCTGGCACTGAGCTTGTGCAGAACCCTTTGGAGCGTATCTTGAAGAGTCAGGTGGAAGACGGTTTCGAAAGGCTCATCGAATTGCCGATCTCCAATCAGGTCAACCAGCTTGGTACTCTGATCGGTGTCCACCGGCAGGTCCAGAGAGGCAGTCTCCTGGCTGAGCTTATGAACCAGGATGATCTTCTTCACGTCCGTATGCATGTAGCGGGCCAGTTCCTCCGCGGAAGGGTTTCGTCCCAGCTCCTGGGTGAGGTGCTTGGCCACCATGTAGCATTTTTTGATCGTATTGAGCATGTGTATCGGTATGCGGATCATCCGTCCTTTATCCGCCAGGGCTTTGATGATGGCCTGTTTGATCCACCAGGTCCCGTAGGTGGTAAAGCGGAACCCCCTCTTGTAGTCGAATCGTTCCACCGCTTCAATCAATCCGATATTCCCCTCATCGATCAGGTCGAGGAGAGCGAGACCCCGGTACTGGAATTTCTTGGCAATGGCTACCACCAGGCGGACATTCCCGTTGATCATCCGGTACTTGGCCTGTACGAGGTGGCTTTCGAGTTTTTGGCGTTTTTCCCGATATACCTTTTCTCGAATTATCCCCTTTTCGTGTCGACTATAAAGACGCTGGAGCGGTAATCGGCACCTCTCGATCTCCCGTCCGATTTCCTGTTCTTGCTCTGCAGTTAAAAGGGCATAGCGGGAGATCTGTTTGAGATACAGAGCCAGGGGATCGAGCTCTTGGGGGGCTTCTGTTATCGGGAAAGGTTCCTCCCCGCCGGGGTTCTCTCCCTTGCTGCCTTTGAGAATGTGCCCATCCTCCACTCTTTCAACTTCGCGGAGCCAGGGAGGGGTCTACGGGTTTACCATTCCGATACACGAGAAAGTACAACTGCGGGACACCCTGGTGGACGTTTTTTCCCAATCGTCCGATTTCGGCTCCTGGCACAACCGTATCCCCCACCGCGACCAGGGTTTCCTCGTTTCCCGCGTACACGTAAGTATAGCCGTTTTTTCCTTCTATGAGTATTACCCTGCTGAATCCCCTATAGGGGCCGGCCCAGATAACCTGCCCGGAGGAAACCGAGACCACCGCGTCTCCCAGGCTCCCGTAGATCAGCGTTCCCGTGATCCGGCCGCTCAGGGGTTCTCGGGTTCCCGGGTGGGGCCAGAGTAGATCGGATTTTTCCCCGGACGCGGTGCTCTCAGCCGTGCTCTCAGCGGTGCCCCCACTCTTCCCGCCGCTCCGGGCCGCGGCGGGCACGGTCGCCGAACCGGGAAGGAAGAGCACCGTGCCGATCCTCAAGTTCGTAGAATCGGAGATGCCGTTGAAATCCATCAAGGTCTTGAGATCGACGTCGAATTGTCTCGAAATGCTGTAGAGGGTATCCCCTTTTTCGACCGTATGGCGGGGTGGGATCTGGATGCGCGTGCCCTCCCGCAGGGAGCTGGGATCCGCGATCCCGTTGTACATCTGGAGTATGCTCACCGGGACATCGAATTTCCGGGAAATCCGATAGAGGGTCTCCCCTTTTTTTAACGTATAGCTCTCATTGGCGGCAGGGATGAAGCAGGGAAGCAGCAGGAATAGAAGAACGAGCAGCGCCGGATGCGCTACCAGGCCTCGTGTGACTCTGGGTACAGATGGTTGTGCCGCTGCCATAGTAAAAGAGGAACCCAAACAAATCTTCGGCCTTCCCGTGGTAAAACTGAATCGCGGAAACTCGGGCTGGGCGGATTTGAACCGCCGGCCTCTCGGTCCCGAACCGAG
>CAZPQC010000059.1:0-23607 GCA_964588525.1 uncultured Spirochaetaceae bacterium | reverse complement strand
ATCAAGGTGCCCAACAGCATCACCCTGACCCACCACTACCAGCGGGACAAGTCGAAGCCCCTGCGGGCCAACCCCCACTTCCTCTCCCCGGATCTTTTCGCCGCCTTCCTCCGGCGCATCGAAGCGTTGAAGGACCGCATCGGAGCCCTGATCTTCCAGTTCGAGTACCTCAACAAACAGAAGATGAGCTCCCAGAAGGAGTTCCAGTCCCGCATGGAGAGCTTCTTCTCCGCGATCCAAAGCCCCTACCCCTGCACCGTGGAGACCCGAAATCCTCAGTATCTCAACAACCTCTATTTCGAGTTCCTCCGACGGAACAACCTCTTCCCCTGTTTTCTGCAGGGCTACTACATGCCCGACCTGAGGAAGATCCTGCCGGGACGGGAGCAGTGGTTCGCCGAGGGGGATCTGGCGATCATCCGCCTGCACGGCCCGGACCGCCAGGGCATTGAGAAAATCACCGGAAAGCGGTGGGACAAGATCATTAGTCCCAAGGACGAGGAGATCGGGGATATCCTGGATACGATCGGCAGGCTGCTCCGCCGGCGTGTGGATGTCTATCTCAACGTGAACAACCACTTCGAGGGTTCCGCCCCCCTGACGATCGGCAAAATCCGGGACAGGCTGCCCGAACCCGACGATTCGGACTGAACCGGATGCCGGTAACTTCAGAGAAATCCGAGCGCGAGAGCCCGGCTGATCCCTCTCCATTCCGCGCCAATCCCCGACTTGACGGCGACTCAACCACACTCATAGAATAGAACGATGGATAAAGCCGGGGTAAGGCGCTATAAAGAGCGCTGGCAGAAGGTAAATGTAGTGACTCTTCGGGAGCAGCTCGAAGCATCCTCTGAAACCAAGCTTCGCCAATCGACAGGACTTCTACAGCTTGCCCGGCGACTCGGTTGGGATTTGCGCCCTGCTGAAAGAGAGATTGAACGCGTGCGGACGAACTGGAATCGCCTGAGAGCGAGACTGCATGAGCGACAATCTTGAGGACTTTCAAAATCCCCTTCAGTCCTTACTGAAACTATTGGCAGATGGGAACATACCGCACGTCCTCATCGGGGGCCTGGCCGTCTCTCAGCTATCGAGACCTCGTCTCACCGCAGATATTGATGTCTTAACCTACCTCGACGACGACAGTGTAATCCCGAAACTGATCGAAAGCGCCTTGAGCGTCGGTTTTTCGCTTCGCATACGGGAAGCCGAGGCATTCGCCCGGCGAAATCGCGTTTTGTTGCTGATCCACGATCAAACCAAGATCCCGGTCGATCTCTCTCTCGGACTGCTGCCTTTTGAGCGGGAAGTGATCGAGAGAAGCTCCCGTATTGCTGCCGGCCACCTCCAACTCCCCCTGCCTTCGGTAGAGGACCTCATCATCCTCAAAGCCGTCGCCCACCGTGCCGTTGACCTGCTGGATATCACAAGCCTGGTGGAAGCCCATCCCCGTCTGGACAGAAAGAGGATAGATCAGTTTGTCGGCGAGTTCGCCGAAGCCCTGGAGATGCCCGAGATCCTCGAAGATGTCCAGGCAATCTTGGACAATGCAGCGTCCTGATATGCGGCCTCCGTCCGGACTTATCCCTTCACCGCTCCGGCGGCGATTCCTTTGACGATGTATTTCTGCAGAGCCAGATAGAAGATCACGATCGGCGTTGCCGAGAGCATCAGAGAGGCCGCCATGGGTCCGTACTCCTTGAGGAACTGCCCGTGAAAGCGCATCTGTTCCAGCTGCAGAGTCCCCTTACGCACGATGATCAGGGGCAGCAGGAAATCATTCCAGATCCACAGAGCATCC
Organism: uncultured Spirochaetaceae bacterium; assembly: GCA_964588525.1. Taxonomy (GTDB): domain Bacteria; phylum Spirochaetota; class Spirochaetia; order SZUA-6; family DRHE01; genus JAFGQJ01. The sequence continues at coordinate 21,806 of CAZPQC010000059.1, read as the reverse complement.
AGAATTGCTATCGTTGCGGTGATCGGGGTCAAGAGGGGGAAGACGATTCTGAAAAAAGTGTAGAACTGCCCGGCCCCGTCGATAGCCGCGGATTCCTCCAGCTCCCGGGGCACGCCCTTGACGAAACCGTGGTACATGAACACGGCCAGCGGTGCACCCAGTCCCCAGTACATCGGAATGATTCCCCAGATCGAAGTCAAATTTAGATCGGTGGCCAAAACCACGATCGGTACCATGATGATCTGGAAGGGAATGACCAGGGCGAAGGCGAAGAGCATGTACAGCACCCAGGACAGGCGGTTGACGGTCCGGGCCAGCATGTAGGCGGCCATGGAACTGAACAGCAGAATCCCTGCGACCCCGAAAAAGGTGATCAGAAAGGTGTTGGCCAGGGTGCGGGGAAAGCTCATCTCGGTCCAGGCCTTGGCGAAGTTACCCACCTCGAGCCTCGAGGGCGGAGCTATCGGGCGCAAGGTGATCTCCGCCTCCGGCTTCACTGCATTGTTGAGCACGAACAGAGCGGGATAGATGAAGGTCAGGGCGGCTAACAGCATAAACACCTCGAAGATCCTCAAGCCCCAGGGTATGCGTCGACGGGTTTTCATAGCCGCACCTCCCTTCTCTTCATCACGGTAAGCTGGACGCCCGTGATAATCAGAATGGTGAAAAACAGCAGCATGGCTTTGGCCGTGGCCAGACCTGCCAGCCGCTTGGCAAAGGCATCGAAGAATATGTCCATCACGAAGGGCATGGTACCCAGCGCGTAACCGGAGGGGCCGACCATGGCGTAGACCAGATCGAAGCTCTTCAGCGAGTTGGACAGGCTCAGAAACAGGCAGATGGTCAGGGCCGGCACGAGCAGGGGCAGGATCACGTAGCGCAGCTTCTGCCGCGGCCTGGCGCCGTCGATCAGAGCCGCTTCATGAACGTCGGTGGGAATGCTCTGCAGGCCGGCCAGATAGATGACCATGAGATATCCCGCCTCCCGCCACACCTGGACCGTCACGATCAGCCAGGGCGCCTTGGCCGGATCGCCCATCCACAGCTCGATGCCGGTCAAAGCGGGCATGAGGTTGAAGAAGACGAAGGACCAGACCAGCGCGACCACGATCATGGAGAGCACGTTGGGCAGGAAAAAGATGGTGCGCAGAAAGTTACGGCTCTTCAGCTTCTGGTCCAGGGCCAGGGCCAGCAGGAAGGCCAGGATGTTGGAGAACACGACGTTGAAGAACATGAAAAACAGGGTGAATCCCACAACGCCCATCTCGAACTTTTTCTCCACCCAGCGCTCGGCGAGCAGGCGTTTGAACGCACCGAGGTTGAAGATGTCCCGCGCTGCCTCCCGCACTTCGGCAGCACTCGAAGCGGACAGCGTGTAGCTTTCCAGAAATTCGGACACCGCCCCGTCTAACGCCTGGCGGTCCTCCGCCAGTCCGGCTTCACGAACAGAGCGAATCAGCTCATCCACGGCATTTGGCGGCACCGAATACTCCACATCCACCTCCGGCAACAGCCAGATACGGTCCTCCAGGATAAACTCGTCGAACTCCTCCCTGAGGGTGTAGACCTCCTCTCCCGGAGCATACACCTTGGAAGCCAGGGAGCGTTCCTCCTCGTTCACGAGGTTCCCTAGAAAGACCTTCTCGAACTCCTGCTTCGGTATCTCCATCGGCAGAGACGAGTTTTCGTTGTAGTTCACCTTGGTGTATGTACGGGGATAGAAACGCTCCTCTACACCGCCCGTGAAGATATCGATGTAGTTCTGCAGGCCCACGTAGCGGTAGCTCTCCGGTCGATAACCGACCCGGTTCAGGATACGAACCACCCGTTTCCTTCTGCTTCCGGTCAGTTCGTAGCGCTTGTACTGATCATCCGCCGGATCGAGGGAGTAGATCTCGAGGAGGAACTCCCTGTCTTGCTCGCTCTCGATGCGGGAGAGTATCTGCTCTTCGAACTCGGCCCTTGGCATGCTGATCGGAGTACGCGGCGTGGTGCCGTCCCAGTTGGTGAAGGAGATGCGGATGCCTTGAGCGAATGGGTTGATGAAGAAAAGCGCATAGGCGGCCAGCGCCGGCAGAACGAACACCCAGAAGTACACCCAGCGTTTGAATCTGGATCCTACCATCTTGCTACCCTTTGGTCTTGGTGAGAAAAAGACGGGGAGGCGTGGCAGCCTCCCCGCAACCAGACAGCTGACGACCCCGGGTGGAAGGCGTATTCCTCCGGCCCGGGTACCAGTTCGCCGAAGGCTAGCGGGCTTCCCGCCACTGCCGATCGATATCGGCGATCACCGCTTCGGCGGTTTTCTTCTTGAAGGCGTAGGCCTGGGCTCCGTTCTTGACGGCATCTTCAAACACGGCGGTCGGGTACATGGAGAAGGCCCAGGGGTAGGCGCCGTTTTTGCCCACGGTGCTCATCAGCTCCACGAAGGGCGGCTTCATGGAGGACAGATCGGCGCCCTTGAAGGAGATGGTCAGCTTGTAGTCCGTTGTCCAGATTTTCACAGCTTCCGGGGCGGAAAGCCAGCTGAGGAATTTCTTGGCCGCGGCCTGCTTGTCAGCCGATGCCTGGGCGGAGATCCCGAAGCAGGAATCCACGTCCGCGTAGAACTTTACCATCTTGGGATCATTGAACATCGGAAAGGGCACGAATCCGGCGTCCAGGTTGGGATTGGTACCGATGGCCGCTCCGTAGGACCACAATCCCTGTACCATCATCGGAGACTCGCCCCCGGCAAAGGAGGCCTGCTGCTGATCCCAGCTCATCTCTGCGGCGTTGGAGTCCATATTCTCGACATACTGGTCGATGGTCGCAAAAAGCAGGTTGGTATCCACAACTCCGTAGCTGGTCCGGCCGGCGTCCATATCGGCGATGAACTTTTCAACACTGATCCCCTTGGCGGCCAGCAGGTTGGTGTGGGCCAGGGTGATGAAGTGGCCTATGGACCAGTTTTCCTTGAGCAGTCCGGCGTAGGGGGTGACGCCGTTCGATTTGAGGGTTCGGGTGATGCGCTGCAGGTCCCGGTAGGTGCCGGGAGCGCTCAGACCGTACTGCTTGAACATGTCCTTGTTGTAGATGATGCCGATACCGGCGAAATCCATGGGCAGAGCCCACTGCTTGCCGTTCCAGGTCACCGCCGGCTTGGCCGAGTCGATGACTTTGGCCATCACCGGCTCCCTGGAAAGATCGAGCACGTACCCGTTCTGGGCGTACTCGAATACCCGGGAGTAGGACTGCATCTGCAGGATCTCGGAGAGTTTTCCGGAAGCGGCCCGGGCTGCCATGGTAGCGTCCGCGTCATTGGGGATGATAAGAAGGTCAATCGAGATGCCCGGATTCTGGCGCACGAAGGTGTCCACGAGCTTCTTCAGACCTTCCTGGTTCTCCTGCTTGTAGTAGTAGAGTTCCAGCTTCTGGGCGAAGCTGAAAGCCGCCACCAGGATGAGCAAAAAAACTACGACAGCTTTTTTCATGAAAGCCTCCTTTGCCCAAAGGGCAGTTCTTAATGGGTAAACCGTTCGGTTGTAGACCGGTTTACATATAAGGATAAAATAATTCCGGCGGGGGTAGTTGTAAAGAAAAATGTCTTGTCCCGGCGATTCCCGGGCCTGGGCATTCCAGACGCAAAGCTATCGCAGCGGATCTGGACTCACTCGCACCTTAATCGATCAGCCGGCCCGCCGTTCGTGCAGCCGGGCTTGGTCGCCCCTTTTCAGCTTGTGTCGGAAATTGGAGCTCTGGTCACCGATAATCCTGTCCAGATAGGCCATCTGGCGATCCACGGCAACGATATAGAGGTTCCGGTTGATCTGGTAGCGCTCACGGAAATGATGATTGGCCAGCTCGAACACGTGGAGGTAGGTGTCCCGAAGCCGTCCCTTCACCGCCTCGTAGAAATCCCGGGTTTTTTTGAGGATATCGAATTCGGTTTCGTAGCCGGGAATCCCGGCCTCCCGGAACTCGTGATAGAGGAAGAGAAGCTTTTCCAGGTAGGCGCGGTCGGACATCTGGCCGAGAATGTCCGCGCTGCCCAGGACGGCTCCGGCATCCTGCTCCTCCTCAGAGGGGAAGGCAATCCGGGCGAAATCGGTTTTCAGATCGGTGCTCTGGATCAGGCGAACAATCGGTTCGATTTCCGGCTCCTCGATCTCGAAGACCCCGGCGTGACGTTCCAAGAATTCGATGCTCCGCTGCTCGTGCTGGCGGCTGTACTTGGCGCCGGTACCCTCCGTGTCCCAGTCTTCCTGGATATAGCCGGTATCGTGCAGCAGGGTGGCAAGGAGCAGCTGAATGGCCATCTCTTCGGGCAGGAACACCCGCTCGATGTTATACCCGTCCAGCAGGCGCGCGGAGGCCAGCAGCACGCTCATCGTATGGTTGAAGTCGTGGTACTCCGCCAGACACTCCCGGTAGCCGGGAAACTCCCCGGCAAACAGGGAGCGCACCTGGGAAAAGGCCAGGCGCACCCGCAGGGCCGAGTCTTCGGAGTAGTGGTAGTAGAAGATCCTCAGGACCTCTTCGATGACCTTCTCCGGGTCGCGGGTATCGACGAGCTGGGATAACTGGACGTCCTTTTCTTCGGACATGAGATTATCTCTATTAGATAATACCTCCTTTGTCGGGACAATTCAATTTTACTTTTCTTATACAGGCGGGTCGAAGAAGATTGGGTGGGCCGCAGTTTTCATGTTGTCGCTCATCCTGCCACTGCGAGCGACCAATAGGCCGGACCGGTACCGTCACTCCAGGAGCTCAGCGGGCAGATCGGCAGCGTTTGGAAAGCTTGACTGAGTCCCCGGAGCTTGGACGCTGATTGCAGCGATGTCATTAGCTCGGCGAACGGCCTCGGGCAGCGTTTTCCCCGTCGCTACAAAGTAGGCCAGGCTTCCGATAAAAGCATCTCCGGCTCCCGTGCTGTCAAGGGTTTTTACCTTCCTTGCCGGTATATGCTGCCTCTGCTGCTCGGTCGCCAACAGGCTGCCCCTCTCACCTAAAGTGAGAATGACGCTGCCCGCCCCTTTGGCCAACAACGCCCGGGCTGCGGCATCGGCCTCCTCGAGCGATCCGGTGGGAAGGCCGCTGATCAGCTCGGATTCACTTTCGTTGGGACAGAGGATGTCGCTCAATGCGAATATCTCCTCCGGAAGGGAGGATCTTCCCGGAGCAGGATTGAAGATCGTTCTCACCCCTTCCTGACGGGCAATCCGCAGGGCGGCGATTGTCGCGTCGAGGGGAATTTCCAGCTGGCAGACCAGGATCCGGGCGCTGGCGATTGCCGGACGAGAGGCCTCGATCTCCTCTGTGGAAAGTAGATCATTGGCCCCGGTGACTATGATTATGGAATTGTTGCCCTCCGTATCGACGGCTATGGGTGCGACCCCGGAAAACGCCTTATCGGTAAACAGTACATGAGTGCAATCGATGTTGTAAGATCGAAAATTTTTAAGAGTGTTTTCACCGAAGATGTCTCGACCCAGCTTGGTCACCATGGAAACCTGAGCGCCGAGCTTTGCAGCCATTACCGCCTGGTTGGCACCCTTGCCGCCGAACCCCATATGGAATTTCGAGCCGTGCAGCGTTTCTCCCATTTTTGGCAATCGCGCCACATAGCTTATTAGATCCATGTTTGCAGCACCCACAACACAGATCCTGGACATTCGTACCCCCCCTGAATATGATGAGTCCCAGTTTATTTGAAGAGGTGTACAAATGCAAATACCGGTGCGAAAGATCTCCCCATCACTGATGTGTGCCGATCTCTTGAACTTGAAGAAGGACCTGGATCTTTTCATCGACAACGGTATCGAGTACTTCCACATCGACATCATGGACGGCCACTATGTACACAACTTCTCGTTGGGATTTGATTTTTGCCGGGCGATCTCCTCCTACACGGATACTGCTCAGGATATTCACCTTATGATCGACAATCCCGAGGATTTCGTACCCTTATTCGCCCGGATCAAAGGCTCGATCATTACCTTTCATCCTGAAGTCCTATACCATCCTCTGCGCACGATTGAACTGATTAAGCACCACGGGGCCAGAGCGGGAGTTGCTCTCAACCCGGCCCAGACGATCGAGAGCCTGAGGCCGTTGCTGCCACATGTGGATCTGCTCTGTGTTATGACGGTTGTACCGGGTTTTGTCAGTCAGAATATCATTCCAGGAGGTATCGAGAAACTGCGAGAGACGGTCGACTATGTTCGCTCACACGGTTATGAGCTCGAGATCGAAGTGGACGGCAATGTGAGTTGGGAAAATCTTCCCAAGATGCGTGATGCCGGCGCCCAGGTGTTTGTAGCGGGCACCTCTTCTATATTCGAACGCGGTGGGGATTTGCAAAAAAACATTCGAAGATTTCGCTCGATTCTGAAAAGTGAAAAATAGATACGATCCAATTCCCGGATCAGCGAAGCAGATCGACTATTTCATGACGCCAGGGAAATGATACCTGCGTCCCCACTTTGCCGACCGTGTAGGCCGCTATCGAGTTCGCCCGCCGAACGGATTCCTCCAGTGGTTTACCCCGGGCCAGGAAATAGGCGAAACTGCCGACAAACGCGTCCCCCGCTCCGGTAGTGTCCACTGCTTCTGTTTTTACCGCCGGGAAATGTTCGGTTCCCTTTCCGGAGACCAGCATCACTCCCCGGTGCCCCATCGTTATGATCACTACATCGCATCCCATGTCCCGTAGCCGGCGGCCGGCGGCAGCGATCTGGTCTTCCGTATCCACGGGCAATCCTGTGATAATTTCGGTTTCCGTTTCGTTGGGAACGACGACATCACAGAGCTCGAGAAGCTCTGCGCTCAGAGATCGCCCCGGCGCGGGATTGAGTATGGTGCGAACGTCGTTCTTTCGTCCGATCTGCAAGGCCCGTTGGCTGGACTCCAGGGGAATCTCCAGCTGGCAGACCAGTACATCCGCCGCAGCAATTCGCTCAGCGGCCCGTTCTACGTCTTCGGGACTTAGAAGCATATTCGCTCCGGGAATGTATACGAGCAGATTGCGCCCCTCGTCATCGACGAGAATGGGCGCCACCCCCGAGGAGGTTTCGGCGGTGGCGAATATGAATCTCGGATCCACCCCCATTTCTTCGTAGTTCTTCCTAATGATCTCGCCGAGATGATCCTGCCCCACCTTGGTCACTATCGAAATCTGGGCGCCTAGCTTGCCCGCCATCACGGCCTGGTTGGCGCCCTTGCCGCCACAGCTCATATGGAAATATCGGCCCAGAAGTGTCTCACCCATCTTGGGGAGACGAGGAATCTTGGCGATAAGATCGATGTTCGAGCTGCCCACTACGCAGATCTTAGGTACACTCATCGAAGCCCTCCCTGTCAGCCACGCAGCCTAGCTTCCCTGTCCGCTCGCGAGCCCTGCTGGCCCTGCCAGCAGATTGAAGACCCCTGCAAGCTGTTCGTAGCTCCTCTGGAAGATCTCGTACTGCCTCCTGTATACGGGGAAGTTTTGCTCTACCGGCCTGTTGGTCTCCACGTGCTTCACGATCTTGGCTGCATCGTTGATTGACGAGAAAATGCCCACCCCGACTCCACCGGCTATGGCCGCGCCTACGGAGGTAGCCTCTTCTATGAAGTTCAACCTGGCAACCGGTTTTTCCATGACATCGGCGAAGATGGCGCGCCAGAGCCTGCTCCTCGCTCCGCCGCCGATCATACGTATTTCCGCCGGCTTTATCCCCTGCTCCTGGAATGCCTCCTCGATGAGCTTCATGTTGAATGCGACTCCCTCCAGCACCGCGCGTATGATGTGCGGTTTTTTGTGGATCATCGACAACCCGATGAAGCACGCCCTGGCGTCGGGATTCCAGAGGGGACTTCTCTCTCCCATCAGATAGGGCAGAAAAACGACCCCTTCCGATCCGCAGGGGACCTGTTCTGCTTTGAGGGTTAGGAGGTCATACACGTCCACTCCCGCCTGCTCGGCGGCCATGCCTTCGGAGTCGCAGAGCACGTTCTTCAGCCACTGAAAGGAACCGCCGCCGCTCTGCATGGTTCCGGCGGGGAAGTACAGGCCTTTGAGGAAGTGACAGAAGGTAAAGGTCCTTCGCTTGGGATCGATCAGGGGCTTGTTGGCGGCAATGGCCATCCAGGTCGATGTTCCCAGATAGATATAGGCTTCCCCTTCGGCCACCACTCCGGCTCCGCAGGTTGCGCAGGCTCCGTCGCCTCCCCCGATCACCACCGGTGTTCCTTCTCTCAGGCCGCTTTGGGCGGCCGCATCTTTGCGGATTTTCCCGACCACCTGAGTGGATTCTACGATCTCCGGCAGCTTGTCTTTGTCGATTTTAGAGGCTTCGAGCATTTCATCCGACCATTTCAGAGCCGTGATATCCAGCAGGTTCATTCCCGAGGCATCGGAGTAATCCGTCACGGTCTTGCCGGTGAGGCGGGAGGCGATATAATCTTTCGCGTGGATGAATTTCGCCGTCTTCCTGTAGATTTCCGGCTCATTCTCGCGGAGCCACATGATCTTTGTGGCGGAGTATGAAGCACTCAGACGATGTCCGGTGAGCTCGTACACCCTGTCTGCATCAATCCGGCGGGAAAGTTCCTCGGCCTGCTTGGTAGAGCGCAGGTCGGCCCAGATGATCGAACTCCGAAGGGGCTCCCCGCCGGCATCGACCGGAAGCGCCGCCATCATCTGCCCGGAAAAGCAGACGCTGGCGACATCCGCTGGGCTGGTCTTGGTACTCTCGAGCAAAGCCGCCGTGGAATTGCAGAAAGCCTTCCAGTACAAGGCGGGATCCTGCTCCGCCCATCCGTGTTTTGGATAGGAGGTCGGGTACTCGGAGAAGCAGCTGGCTAGGAGCTGCCCCGAGGCGCTGAAAAGAGTTGCTTTGTCTCCGGTGGTTCCGAGGTCATGGGAAAGGATAAATGTGCTCATGGTATTCCCCTCTTCTCGTGTCGATTTTGGCTCATCACCGCCGCAGCGGCCGGTCCGTCTCTACCAGTATGTCACATAGTTCCCGCGGTCCGTCAAGCAAATCCCTGCGGCTTTGCAGGCAGGGATGACAAGCCTGTGCCGATGCGTTACCATCACCCTTGGGGGAAAGGCCAATGAAGGAAAGCAAACCGAAAGCTTACGACAAGAAGCTGGCAGCCATCATCGATCATACGGTGATGCAGCCGGATGTCAGCAGAGAGGAAATCAGGCGGCAATGCGAGCTGGCCAGGGCGTATCGTTTTGCCGGCGTCTGTGTGAATCCGGTCCACATCCCACTGGCAGCCGAAATTCTGGCCGGCTCTTCACTGAATGTCTGCACGGGGGTCGGCTTTCCGCTCGGAGCTTCCAGCGCCCTGCTGAAGGCCGTGGAGACCAGGGACGCGGTGGCCGCCGGCGCTACCGAGATCGATATGGTCATCAATATCGGAGCCCTCAAAGAGGGAGACAGTGCGACCGTGGAACGGGAAATCGAATCGGTCATGGAGGCAGCGGCGGGCAATACGGTCAAAGTGCTCCTGGAGATCTGCTACCTGAGTGACCCGGAGATCGTCAAGGTATGCGAGATCGCCGTCAGGCTGGGCGCGGCCTTCGTCAAGACCTCCACGGGCTTTGGGCCCGCCGGGGCCACGGTCCAGGCGGTCCGCCTGATGCGGCAGACAGTCGGATCTCGGGCGGGAGTCAAGGCCGCGGGAGGGATCGGCAGCCGGCAACAGGCCCTGAAGCTCGTCCAGGCCGGCGCAAACCGCCTGGGGATGAGCCGCAGCGTGCAGGTGGTCAGCGATCTGAGCTGAGGCGCTTTGCCGGAGCACTGAATCTTCTTTCCCGTTCCGGCGGGAAGTCCCGGGGGGAGGTCTAGCGCAGGAGCACGGGGCTCATATCCGGATCGTCTATCACGTACCAGTTTTTGCCCAGAGTCCTGGGAGGATGGATGTCATCGGCATCCGGTGCCTCGAAAAGCTCATCGTAAGCGGCGGGCTTTTTCAGATAAAGCACGTGGTGATGGTTCTTACCCTCCAGGACGTACCACTCTTCCCAGGGCAGCCGCTCGATTTGGTCATCCGGGGGTACCGCATTGATGACGGTGCCGTAGATGGCAATTTTTTTCACCAGCCACTCGTGCTGTCCGTATAGCCTGGTTGCCGCTTGTCGTTTGTTCTCCGGGAACTGGGAAAATAGATCCAGACCCAATTCGGCAAAGCTGCGATCCACGCCTTTTTGTTTCAGATATGCACTAAGATCTTCCATTTTACTTTCTCTCCTCGTAGTGCGAAGTTCTATTCCTTGATCGCTCCCATGGTGAGGCCGCGGATCAGAAACCGGGAAATCAGGGTGGCCAGCACCACCACGGGAATCACGCCGATCAGGGACATGGTCGCCACCTTCCAGAACTCCAGCCCCTTCGTGGTCAGAGCCCCCGCGATCGTAATGGGGATGGTGATGGCCTTGTTGAATCCCAATACCAGCACGAAGATGAACTCGTTCCAGGAAAAGATGAACGACAGCATGAATACGGCTACCAGGCCGGGGGCCACCAGGGGCAGGGCGATGCGGAAGAAAGCTCCCATGAACGAGCAGCCGTCTATCAGGGCTGCATCATCCAGATCCTTGGGCAGATCCTTGAAAAAATCGATCATCAGCCATACCCCGAGGGGCAGATTGAGGATCGTGTGGGCGATGATGATCGACAGGGGATTGTCGAGCAGGCGCAGGGTACGCATGATCAGGAAGTAGGGAATCAAAATAGCCACCGGCGGGAACATGCGGTTGGAGAGGATCCAGACGGCGATGTCATTGTTCTTCCACTTGCGGAAGATGAAGCGGGCCAGGGCGTAGCCGGCCATGGAGCCCAGCACCAACACGGCGGCGCTGGAGAAGAAGGCGATGATGATCGAGTTTCGAAGCGATCGGAAGGTACGCTCTGCAGCGGTGATGAACACGAAACGCCAGCCTTGGAGGGTCGGCTTGAACTGCACCCAGGGGATAACGGTCGGATCATAGGCGTCGCCAGTGAACTTGAACGACGTGACCAGGGCCCAGAACACGGGAAAGATCGTCCAGGCGCTGAAAACGACGAGAACAACACATAAAAGGATCCAGCTGCCGGTGGAGCGTCTGCGAAGCACGGAACTTCCGCTGAGCATCATCGTCCTCCCGTTCTACGTGCAGACAGCCGTTTTTTCCCCATGCTCAATCCCTCCTTCGGAATCGGGAGAGCAGGAACAGGGAGATGCTCAGCAGGATGATCAGGAAGATCCAGGACATGGCCGCTCCTTTGCCGAGATCGAACCACTTGATCCCGGTGAGATAGATGTAGTAGGACAGCGCCTCGGTGGAGTTGGCCGGTCCGGCGCTGGTAATGCCGAACACCAGCTCGAAGAGCTTGAAGGCATCGATGATGCGGATCAGGGAGATTGTGAGGATCAGGGGAGATATCAGGGGCAGGGTGATGCGCCGGAACATCTGCCCCTTGCTGGCGCCGTCCACCGCCGCCGCCTGGTATATCTCCTCCGGCAGGGCCTGGTAGGCGGCCAGGAGGGCGAGAAACATGAAGGGGGTCCACTCCCAGACGTCTACCATCACGATCGTAAAGGGGGCCACGATCGTGGAGGTGGTCCACTTGACCCTTGCCAGGCCCACCGCCGTGATCATGGAGTTGATGACTCCCACGTCCGGGTGAACCATCATCTTCCAGATGAAGGCCACCGCTATGGGCGGGCAGGCCATGGGGATGAGGAACAGCACCCGGAAGAAGCCGCGTCCCCGGAAGGGCTCGTGCAGGAGGTGAGCCAGGCCCAGGCCGATGCTCAGTTCGAGAAACACGGCCATAGCCACGAAGCGGATCGTGAAGAGGAAGTCCGCCCAGAACCGGGGATCATGGAAAAGGATATCCCTGAAGTTCTTAAGGCCGTGCCACTGAGGTTTGGCCATGATCGTGCCCAGCCACTTGGTGAAGGAAAGCGACAGGGACCAGACCAGCGGGAATATGGCCATGAGCATCATGAAGGCCAGGCAGGGAAGCAGGAAGCCCCATTTCGTGAGTCTCTTTCGCAATGCCGGCTTGATGATCACCGCGTCCGCTCCTTTCCCCCCGGATAAGCCAGACCCGCAACGCGGGTGAGCTCAGAGAATAGGCAACGGCGCGCCATCCCCGCCGGAGCAGGAATGGCGTACGCGTTTCTTGACGTTGTCGTTCGACCTCGCTTAATCCAGGCCGAGGGACTCCCGATAGTACCGCTTCTGGTCTTCCTTGCCGTACTCGTCGGTGATCTTGACCCAGTCGTCGTACAGGGCCGCGCAGGCCTTTTCTGGGGTCGATTTCCCGGCCAGAACCTCGGCCAGGCGGGTATCCAGGGCATCGTAGTACCTCTCGCCACCGGGAATCCTCAGGTCCGTAACGGCGTACGGATCGGTGAGGATATCCAGGATACCCTGGCCGTAGCCTTTGGCCGCTTCCTCGTCCCAGCCGCCTCGTTTCCACAGGCCGAGCACGGCCGGATCGAAGTGGGACTTCCTCCAGGGATTCACGCCGGTGTAGCCGTGGATGCCGCAGGCGTCCAGCAGGCTGTGCTCCGGGTTGGTGATGTAGGTGATCCAGTGGTAGGCCATGTCAGTGTTTTTGGTGTACTTGTTGATGATCCAGACCCAGCCGCCGTAGTCCAGGAAGTTCACCTGGTGTTCCTTCTCGACCCACTTGTTGCTCACGTGGTCCCAGTACTTCTTGGCCCCCGGAAGCGGTCCGTAGCCGAGCAGCCCTTTGACCTCGGATCCGTACTGGTCGGGGTACTGCTCCATGATGCCAACATCCCCCCAGTCAAAGCCCAGGCAGGAGTTGCCCGACACGTAGGCGTAGCGGAACTCGGAGTAGCCGTAGCCCAGGAGTCCCGGAGGAGCCCATTTGGTCAGCTCCTGGATTCTTCTGAAGGCTTCGATCCAGCCCGGGGTTTTGCACAGCGGCTCCATGGTATCGATATCGAAGAAGATATTCCCGGTGGTATTGCTCGGCTTCCCGGCAATGGTGGCGTACTGGGCGATGATGTTGAGCACCTCCCACATGGCCTGGGTCTTCTGCTGGGCGATGAAGGCCACTCCGTACTCGATCTCCCCGTCGCCGTCCCAGTCCCAGTTGTTGAAGAACTCGGCGATGTCCCGTACCTCGTCCCAGTCCTTCGGCGGCATGTGGTAGTCATAGCCGTACTTGGCCTTGAACTTGGCCTGGTATTCCGGGTTTTCCAGGGCATCCTTGCGGTAGTAGGTCATGTGGTTGTCCCCGTCGTACGGGAAGGCATAGGTTTCGCCTGCCCACTGGGTGATCACCTTGATCGCGGGCAGCACGTCGTCCCAGTCCGGGTATCCCCACTTCTCGATCAGGGGATCGACCTTGGCGGCGTGCCCGCCACCGGCGATATCCCCCATCCACTGGGAGGGAATGGCGGAACAATCGAAGGTGCCGGTCTGGGTGCGGAATTCGATCCACAGTTTGTCGCTCAGCCCCGCGTAGGGCACCAGGATCACGTTGAGCTTGGCACCCGTCTCCCGCTCCCAGAGGGGCTTCCAGGCATCCACGACTTGAACGTGGGTGTCGTTGACCAGGACGCTCAGAGTCCTTCCCGAGAAGTCCGGCTTCTCCATCGAGACGGTCTCTGCCTCGGGCGCCGGTTTATTGCCCCCTGCAAACAGGAGCACGGGCAGAGCCAGCAGCACGATAATGAGTGAAACTTTTTTGTACATGGACAACACCTCCTTGCAGTGTAGTGTACACCTATTATTTTAAGCACTCTAGGGCAGCTGTCAACAAAACGTTTGGATTTTCAGATGAGTTGACAGGGAAAACATTTCTCAGGCCGGGAGGATTTTTATTCCGCCGTCCTGCTTGTAGATCCTCTTGGGAAATCCCTGTTTCTCGATATCCCCGTAGTTGTGGCCAGCCTCACCGGGGTAGATGCAGAGGGAGATCAGGGCTTCGCTGTCGCAGTTTACCGATCGGTGAGCCCAATACGGAGGCACATAGACAAGGCGGCCGGCGGTCATCCGCTGGACCTCGCACTGCCCCGCGGCGGTTTTCATCAGCATGAGGCCCTCTCCCCGGAGGCAGAGGTAGATCTCCGCGGTCGCTTCCACCTCGTGGTAGTGGCCCTTGGTCATGAAGCACTCCCGCCCGACCGTTCCCGGCTGAAGCTTGCTGACCGCGATGCGCAGGTGCCCGTACTGCTCCGGGATGTTCTTCTCGAACACCTCGTAGTGCAGGGGATCATCGTCGGAGCGGATCAGTTCCTCCAGCGCCGCGGAATCCTGATAATGTCCCCTCATGCTGGAGGCTCTGCGCACGATATGGACGTCGGGCTCCTGCATCACTCCCTGTGCAAGATCGAAATCCACGCCGAAGGGTTGAAAAAGATCATGTTCGCTCATTCTGCGCTCCTATAATGTCTCCTCTTCCTATCGGACCCGAGCCGCGATCCGGGAGAGGTCTTCGAAAACCTTCCCTTCCGTAGGTATATCGACGGCGAAAACCTCGGCCAGCACCCTGGTCCAACCGTAAATGAAGTAAATCCAGCCGTCCTCCACCGTAAGACCGCGCTCCTTGCTCTGCGCCCGGGCCTGCCGGAGAAACTCGAGATCGCCGCGATAGTTGAACTCCCAGGCTATGCCATTGCGGGGAAAGAGGGCTACGTCGGTGAGGGGGGAGCCGGGAGCGTCTTTGCCCAATCCGGTGGCGTTGATCACCATCGAGTGGTCGGGCAGCCGGTCGACTACGGCATCATTGTCCTCCGGCCTGCGGGCATTCACGTACTCCCGGGGAATATCTTGTCCTATCTCTTTGTGAATCCTCTCTATTTCCAGCAGACGGGGTGTGGAGCGGTTGGAGACGGTTATCCCGGCCGGCCTGTTTTGGCCGTGGGCGGCGTCCAGCAGATAGCTGGTGATGGCGGTCGCCGAGCCGCCGGCCCCGATCACGAAAACCTCGGCCCCTGTGCGGCGCCAGTAGCCTTTCGGGAGGAAGGCTTCCAGGGCAAGGCCGCTGCTGACCGGATCCATGGCCCGTCCCACCAGCTTGCCCTCGCGCTTGGATATGGCGCTGATCTCCCCCATCAGCTGGGCGTAGTAGTCCAGCTCATCGAACAGGTCCCGGGAGGCGGCCAGCAGATCGATCTTGTGGGTCGTGATCAGGGCTCCTATGGACAGCGGGTCCTGCTTGATGAAGCTGACGGCTCTCCGGTACGACTCGTGGGCGTCGTGACGGCGAAAATCGATACCCTGGAGAGTGCAGTCGCCCAGATGCAGGTACTTCGCCCACTCGGGGAACACCCGCATGATGGAGGATTGTCCGGTGGTTACACCGATGAAATAGAAGGTCGGTTTGTTGGTCTGCCGAAAGCTTCTCTCCGCCATGGTCCTTCGAGCCCGCTTTCCTTATATCGTAATAGTAGCACGATCGCTTCGAGCTTGACAAATGAGCGACCCGGGGTACTCTATAGGGGCAAGGCAATGGCTTCCAATCCTTCCGTCCCAAATGTCCTCCCGCAGATCGTCAGCGAGATGAATGGTGTGTTGAAGCAGGTGCGGCAGCCCGAGCTGGAGGGTTTTTCGGAGATCGTCGCCCGGGCGAGCCGGGTCTTTCTCTGCGGCGCCGGCCGGGTAGGCATCGCCACCCGGGCCCTGGCAATGAGGCTGGTTCATCTCGGCAAAGATGCTCACTGGGTTTCGGATGACACCACGCCCGGGATCGGGAAGGGGGATCTGCTGATCGCCAATTCCGGCTCGGGAAGCTCTCCTTCCACCCTGAGCATGGCCTCCCTGGCCAAGAAGGCGGGGGCCTGGGTGGCGACCATAACGGCCAATCCCGAGGGGAAAATCGCCCGCCTGGCGGATGCCCTGGTCAACCTGCCGGCGCAAACCTACAAAACGGATCGCTCCGCCTGGAAGTCGGTTCTGCCAATGGGCTCACAGTTCGAGCTGTGCCTCTGGGTGGTTCAGGACATGATCTGCCTGATGCTCATGGAACGGCTGGGGGTGGATGAGCCTTCCATGATTCGCCGTCATCGAAATCTCGAGTAGAGGCGGTGAGCGGGAAAGAGGGCAGCACATGGCTTACATCGTGGCTTACGATCTGGGAACGGGGGGCCTCAAGGCAGCTCTGTATTCGGAGCAGGGGAAGTACCTGGACAGCCTCTTCGCAGAATATTCGACCCTGTCCGCACGGGAGACCTGGGCGGAGCAGAGACCGGATTCCTGGTGGTCCGCGTTCTGCGTCGTGAGCCGCGGGCTGATCGAAAAGCACGGCCTGGACCCGTGCGATATCGCGGTGGTGAGCTTCAGCGGACAGATGATGGCCTGCCTGCCCGTGGACCGCAGCGGCAAGCCTCTGCGGGACTGCCTGATCTGGGCGGACCGCAGGAGCGTGCCCCAGACCGAGAGTCTGCGCGAACGAATCGACGAACAACGATACTACCGGCTTACCGGAAACAAGATCTACCCGACCTATCCCCTGCCGAAATTCATGTGGCTTAAGGAGAATGAACCGGAGGTATACGGGAAAACTTTCAAATTCCTTCAGCCCAAAGACTACCTCGTTTTGCGGCTTACCGGCACGTTCGCGACGGACTACTCCGATGCCGCCGGCACCGCAGCCCTCGATATGAAGACCCGGGATTGGTCGGCGGAGGTCCTGAAACTTGCCGGTATCGACAAACAAAAGCTTCCTGAAATTCGCTCCTCGACGGACCGGGCAGGCTCAGTGAACCGCGCCGCCGCCGAACAGTGCGGCCTGGCTTCCGGGACCCCCGTTGTCCTGGGGGCGGGCGACGGCCCGTGCGGCAACCTGGGGGCGGGGGTGTATCAGGAAGGTAAAGCCTATATCTACCTGGGTACTTCTTCCTGGATCAGCCTGGCAAGCCGGCAGATCGTGGCCGATCCGGACATGGCCCTGTTCAACATCTGCTCGGTCGACCCCGGTATGATATACGTATATGGCACCATGCAGATGGGAGGCGGTTCTTTTCAGTGGCTCAAAGAGACGATCTGCGTGGCCGAGAAGCAATTGTCGGAGCTCACCGGGACGAGCCCCTACGCCTATATGACGCAGGAGGCCGAACAGTCCCCGCCGGGAGCAAAGAATCTCGTTTTTCTGCCCTACTTGAGAGGCGAGAGGAGCCCCCGCTGGAATCCCAAAGCCAGGGGGGCTTTCATCGGGCTGACTGCCTCCCACACCCGCAGCGATATCATTCGCTCCGTGCTGGAGGGGATCACCTACAATCTGAAGATCATAAGGGATGCCATAGCGTCTCAGGGTGCCCGGGTGGAACAGATGCGTACCATCGGCGGCGGCGCCGAATCACAGCTCTGGAGGCAGATTTTCGCAGACGTGTTTCAGGAATCGATCCAGGTACCCGAACTTCTGGAAGGTGCGAACACCCTCGGTTCCGCGATCGTCGGGGGAGTCGGCGTCGGGGTTTTCGAGAGCTTCAGCGTCATCGACGAGCTGAACCCGATATCTCTGGTACAAGAGCCGAGCGTCGATCCGCAGAGCCGTCGGGCCTACCAGGAGCTGTTCGCGCTGTTCAACGCATGCTACGAGGCCTTGACCCCGGTATTCGACCGGATGTAGCTCAGGGCCGGTTCCGGTAAAAGGATTGTGCTTCCGTCACTCAATCCGCCTTGCTTCGCTTGGCGTAGCGATTGATGAAGCTGTAGGGGTAGGGAAGCGGTATGCTGCTCGCCTCATCGAGCCTGTCCAGGGCATCATCGCTCAGGGCCCAGCCGGTGGCGCCGATGTTCTCTTCCAACTGTTCGAGGGTGCGCGCCCCGAGGATGGGCATGATGCTCCGCGATTGCCGGAGTATCCAGTTCAGGGCGATCTGCGCCGGGGTCTTGCCGATCTTCTTGCTCACTTCGAGGAGGGCATCGACAACCCGCCAGGTGAGCTCGCTTTCCCTTTGCCCAGGCTGGTCGTCCCACCTGTCCTGTCGGCCCACCCTGCTGTTTTCCGGGGCTTTCCGGTTTCTTCGGTACTTGGCGGCCATCCAGCCGCCGGCCAGGGGCGACCAGGCCAGGAAGGCGAGGTTCTCCTGCTCGCACAGCGGGATGAGCTCCCACTCGCTGCTGCGAACGATCAGGCTGTATTCGGCCTGCAGGGAGACAATCGGCGTCCAGCTTCCGCAGCGGGCAATCTGCAGCGCCTTGGCCAGCTGAGAGGCGCTCCAGTTGCTTACCCCGATGTACCTCACCCTTCCGCTTCTCACCAGGTCGTTGAAAGCCTCGAGGGTCTCCTCCATCCTGGTGGTGTAGTCGAAGCAGTGGGTCTGGTACAGATCGAGGTAGTCGGTCTGCAGCCGCTGCAGGCTGCCGTCGATCGATTGCAGGATATGTTTGCGGGACAGCCCCGAGTCGTTCACCCCTTCTCCAACCGGAAAAAAGACCTTGGAGGTGACGAAATAATCACCTCTGTTTCCCTTTTTCTTCAGCCAGGTACCGAGCATGGTTTCGGAGACGCCGTCGTTGTAGATATTCGCCGTGTCGAAACAGTTGCCCCCGGCTGCAACGAAGCGGTCGGCCATCTCGTGCGCCGTTTTCTCATCCGCCACCCATCCCCAGGTCTGGGTGCCCATTACCACCTCCGAAACCTTGACCCCTGTGCCTCCAAAGAAACGGTAATCCACGGCTTGCCCCCTTACCTGAAAAGTTTAAGCTCAAATCCCTCCGCTGCGCAAGAAGAGCCTTCCGGCGGCAGGTACCTACTCCAAGTTGGCGTGGCGGAGGAACATCCGCTCGGCGTCGATCCCCCGCATATCCATCAAGCGCAGAACTACGGATTCACAGATCAGGAACATGGTCTGTTCGAACAGAGAGCCCTTCGGCTGGATCGAGGTAACCGCAGAGGGGTATGCAGATTTGGGAGTGGTGGCCGGAACCCGCACGATCAGGTCCGCGTGCTTTCCTATCGATGAACCGGGATGCACGGTGACCAGGGCGACATCGATTCCCAGGGTCTTGGCTTTGCGGGCCATGGCCAGCAGGCTCTCGGTCTCCCCGCTCCCGGAGCCGATGAGCAGCAGGTCCCCCTCTTCGATCGCCGGAGTGGTGGTATCTCCGACCACATGGACCGCCAAACCTATGTGCATCAGCCTCATGGCAAAGGCCTTCATTATCAAACCTGATCTGCCCATCCCCGCCAGGAAGATCCGCTTCGAGCGGAGAATCGATTCGGCCAGCCGATCGCAGCTCCCGTGATCCAGAGCGCTCAGGGCCCCGGCGATTTCCCTGGCGATCGCTTCGGCATATCTGCGGACGTTCATCCCGCCCCCCGACCCGCCTGATCGATCCGCTGCCGGAAACGCAGGGCTGCCTGGCGTTTGTCGTCCTGCTTCATGATTGCTCCACCGACGATCAGAATCTCGGGTTTACGACGAATAATCCTGTCAACTGTTTCGAGGGTGATGCCCCCTGCCACCGCGACCTTGCACGTCCTGGCGGCAGCTACGGCCTTTTCCAGACCGGACAGGGTGTCCCGAACCGGGCCGGTGAGATCGGAGGCGGTGTGGAGGCAGACATACCGCGCGCCGATCGCCTCGGCTCGGGCAATCCCGCCAGGAATGTCTTCGGTGCCGAGCAGATCGACCATGATCGATCCATAGTGCTTCTCCGCTTCCCGCACCGCCTCCCTCACCGTTACCTCGTGGGCGAAGGCCAGCACGGTTACGATATCGGCCCCCGATTCAAAGGCGATTCGGGATTCGTATGCTCCGCCGTCGACGATCTTCACATCCGCCACAACCGTGATGCGGGCAAAGCGTTTCTTCATCGCGACGACAGCGGCCAGTCCCTCCTTGATGAGGAAGGGGGTGCCGATCTCCACGATGTCGATCAGGTCATGGATCTCGGCAACGACCTCGATCGCCTGATCCAGGCTGACCTGATCCAGCGCCAGCTGCAATTTCATACGCCTTTACTCCTCGCCTCGGTTCTCTTTTGCTCCTGTTATAACCTATACGGCGGCGGGGTAGCTTTGCAAGCGAATGGACAGGGCAAGGTGCGCTGAGATAAGATTGGCAAGGACAGTCAGGGGCGATGGGAACAGAGAATTCGATCACAAAGCTGGAAAACCACGCACGCAGCGTGCGCAGGCACA
This sequence comes from uncultured Spirochaetaceae bacterium, assembly GCA_964588525.1. Classification (GTDB taxonomy): domain Bacteria; phylum Spirochaetota; class Spirochaetia; order SZUA-6; family DRHE01; genus JAFGQJ01. The sequence continues at coordinate 1,713 of CAZPQC010000059.1, read as the reverse complement.
TCGTTCGGATGATCCATGGCAGCGGCACGGCGGGACACTACGGTGGATCACTTTCCTGCGTGGAAATCTTGTGCTGCCTGTATTTCGGCTGGATGCGCCACCGTCCGGAGGATCCTGGATGGGATGAGCGCGACCGTTTGGTGTTGAGCAAGGGGCACGCCGCTCCCGCTCTGTACGCGGTGCTCGCGGAAGCAGGCTATTTCCCCGTGGAGCAGCTGGGAAGCTTCAAACGATTCGGGGGTATTTTGCAGGGTCATCCCGACATGAAGCTGACGCCGGGCGTGGATATGTCGACGGGCGCTCTGGGCCAGGGCCTTTCGGTTGCCCTGGGTATGGCGCTGGCCGGAAAGCTGGACGGAAAGGCCTACCGGGTCTATGCGCTATTGGGAGATGGTGAGCTGGACGAGGGGAGTGTTTGGGAGGCTGCCATGGCGGCTTCCCACTATCGAGTCGATAATCTGACCGCCTTCGTAGACAGGAACAATCTCCAAATCTCCGGACCGACTGAATCGTTCATGCGACTGGAGCCGCTCAAGAGCAAATGGGAGGCTTTCGGATGGGAGGTGATCGAGGTCGACGGTCACCGGACCAGGCAGATCCTGCGGGCCCTGGGCACGATGGATCGGGTCTCCGGGAGGCCGGGATTGATCATTGCCAGGACCATGAAGGGCAAGGGCATCCGGTTTCTGGAGAACAAAAAGGAATGCCACAGCTGCGCGCTGACGGAAGAACAGTTTGCGGCGGTGATGCGGGAGCTCGAGGGCAGGTGAGGGAATTGAGACAAGCCGGAGAAAAAAAATCCACCCGCGACGGCTATGGCGAGGCGCTGCTTCGGATCGGGGAGGCGGATTCGCGGATCGTAGCCCTGGATGCGGATCTGCCCACCTCTACCCGTACGGCAAAATTCGGGCAGAAGTATCCCGAACGCTTTTTCAACGTCGGGATAGCGGAGCAGAATCTATACTCCGTGGCGGCCGGGCTGGCGGCCTGCGGGAAAATTGCCTTCGCCAGCACCTTCGCCGTTTTTGCTACTGAAAGGGCTCTGAATCAGATCAAGCAGTGCATTGCTTATCCAGCCTTGAACGTCAAAATCGTCACCTCCCACAGCGGTTTCAGCGCTTCGGGGGACGGAGCCAGCCATCAGACCCTTATCGACGTTGCTCTGATGCGCTCGCTCCCCAACATGACGGTTGTTGTTCCGGCGGACGCCGTCCAAACCGAACAGGCAATCGCAGCGGCGGCTGCACACGAAGGGCCGGTCTACGTTCGCTTGGGAAAGACAGAGGTGCCCATCCTTTTCGAACCGGATACGGGGTTTCGGATCGGAGAGTCGATTCGAATCCGACAGGGTTCGGATGTAACGGTGCTCGTGACGGGCATCCTGCTCGGCCAGGCGATAGAGGCGGCAGCATTGGCGGAACAGGAGGGTATCGAAGCAGAGCTCATCGACATCCATACGATCAAACCGATCGACACAGCTGCGATCGTAGGATCAGCCAGAAAAACCGGATCTGTGATTACCGTGGAGGAGCACAGCGTCATCGGAGGGTTGGGCGGCGCCACGGCTGAGGTACTGGCAGAGCGCCATCCGGTTCCGTTGATCATGGTCGGTGTCAGGGATACATTCGGGGAATCCGGCGACATCGAGCAGCTGTACGAGAAGCACGGCCTTACGGCGAAACAGATTTTGGAAAGCATACGCCTGGCCGTCAG
>CAZPQC010000058.1:0-23860 GCA_964588525.1 uncultured Spirochaetaceae bacterium | reverse complement strand
TGGGGAGAAAAAAACACCGCAGGAAGCAAGTGCAACCAAAATCACGACGATCAACAGAAACCTGAATAATCTCTCCATCCCACTACCCCCGATTCTAATAAGATATCCGCAGGACCATACCATGGGGCAGCGGGATCAACCGAAGTTGTTCGAATTGCAGCTTTTCCGGCCGCGCCGGGGTTTGTGCATCTGTTCTGCCTCGGCCGAAATCCGTGACAAACGGCAGCACCATACCAACACCACCCGCAGCCCACAAGCTATAAGATAGTACACTATTCAGGATATATCTGGCGTAGGCTTTCTCATCTCCACCGCTGTCGATGTGGGTCTGCTTGGCGTTGAGGGCAAGGGTTCGGGTTACGCTTCCCAACCCTACCAGGGCTATACCCCCGGTCAAAACCGCTCTGTCCCAGAACCCTTCGATCGGCGATTCCACAGGACCGGGTATGAAAAAGGCTCCGATCATTCCCGCTCCACCAAGCAACCAGAAAGCATAGCTGGTCAATCGTTCGACACTGTAGAGTATGTATCCGCGGTGGTAACGGTCATACAACTCATCGAAACCGGTACCCGCGCTTAGATAGTCGTCGTAGAGGAAATCGTTCGTGTATCGTTGGTCACAAGCCAGCAGATCCACGACATTGCCGGTAATGGACAGCAACATTCCCGCCGTGAACAGACGCTTTCCCCATTGAGAAAGTTTGAAGGCCTTTTCGGGAAAGAAAATCAAATACGTTGGCACCGAGGCAACAGCCGCCGACCATGATACGTACGACAGGACAGTCGACGAATAATACCCAAATGTGGCGGTACTGGTATCGCCGGCGGATTCCGACATCTTCTTCCTCAGTTCGAAACCCATGCTTCCCATCACGTTTCCCAGCTCCAGCATGAACATCCCGCCGCAGATGTTCACCAGCGGCCATAAGTCCGCCCGGCTCAGCTTCACCGACGCACCTGCAGCATCATCCGTACCTTCTCCGGGCTGTCCCACCGCACCTTCAGTCACGTCCCTTTCGAATCCCTCCGTCTCTTCACCTGCCGTCCCTTCCGAACCGGGCTCCGCCTCATCCGGTTCTTCCACTTCCTCCACCAGGCTTCCGGGCATGGCTCGTCTGATCAGGCTCACTGTCAGGGTGTTGCAGACTTGGGGCAGCTCCCCGGCTCCGGCAGCACTGATGGAATCAGCGGCCAAGGTGCGTGAATTAGTCGTAGCTATGATTCTGGCGTTGACGATATACCTGCTGTCAGCCAGAGCTATGGTTCCCAGGACAACCTGATCCGCGGACAGCTTTTTCCCGGCTTTGACCGCGCAGTCCTCGTCGGTGCACATCGCGGAATCCGGGCCTCCCAAGATCTGGTCTCTCTGCTCGGCGGCGATCACCGTGTACACTCCGGTAGCTGAGAAGCTGTTTTCCATAAAGGTGTAAACCGCACCAGCATCGGCTCGGGAAACCGCGATGCCTTCGAAGGGGAGGATTACGAGGACAGGAACCTCTTGGGATGCGATCGGATAAGCCAGTGCGAGAATAAAAAGAATCAGGAACAGGTGAGTCTTAGCCCTGTGGATGGTTCTGATACTCCGCATGCGTAAATTCTATTGTCGATGTCTTTCTATATATCATATCGCAATCTTCCACCGTAATCTAAAGGTCTAAAGGACGATTGCGATGTCTTCGTTCCTCAGAAAACGCAAGGTTCGCCTGCTACGACCCGACGGAAAATCCCTTCCCCTTGTGCGCCCGGGCAATTCCGACATACTTGGCCGCCCATTTAAGGTTCGTCTGAGCGCTTTTCGGATCTAGGGTGCGAAGCAGTCGACCGGGAACCCCCACCATGAGGGAGAAAGGCTCCACCACGCTGTTCTCCGGGATTAGGGTTCCAGCGGCAATGATGCTTCCCCGACCGATCACCGCTCCTGTCAGGATAATTGCACCCATGCCGATCAAGCATTCCGGCTCGACCGTGCAGGCGTGCAGAATTGCTCCATGTCCCACGGTCACATTTTCCTTGATAATACAGGGCCTATCGTTTACAACATGCAGTATCGATCCATCCTGGATATTGCTGTGGGGCCCGACTTCGACGTAGTTTATATCCCCACGCAGCACGACGTTGTACCAGATCGAAGAGTCAGCCGCCAACCGAACATCTCCTATGATCTGAGCACCCCGGGCTATGAATGCATTCGGATCAATCGTGGGCTCGGTGTCGAGTACGTTAGCGGGAATATCGGTTTCATCCATCTATGGGTTCCTCCTAAGCGGTGATAGCTATGTCCGAAAAGTACCATTGGGGTTTGACTTTGTGAAAAGTCTGGACACGGTACGGAAACAACACGAACGACAAACCATACTACCATCGTCGTCCTCTTTTTTCTATAATAGCCTGCATGTCAGATCTCCCAAACGGGCACCCGAATGAATGGATGGAGAGATGCAGGCCATACTTTCATTGATCGCCGCTTTCTCAGGATATTCGATACATGCAATCGCCCTGGCAGGACAGAAAATCGGACTTGCCACTGCTCGCAAACGCAAGCGCAGAGGGTTGGTTATTTGGATCCTGTCGACACTTTCGATGCCTCTAGCTGTTTTTCTGATCCTCTATGCCGTCTCGATCGGTGATGCTTCTTTGGTCGGGGCGATGTCCGGATCGGGACTCGCCTCTTTGGCTGTTTTTTCACACCTGTACATGCATGAACGGATCACGAGAAGGGAGCTGGTTGGTGTATTCACGATTATCGCTGCGGCGATTCTGATCGGCTCTTTCCGAGTGGATACAGCCGTCGGAGAACCTGCCCTGACAGCTCTGTACATCTACCTTCCCGCAACCTGCGGAACGTATCTGTTTCTCTGGGTGTTTTTTCGACGACGCAGCCAAATCGTCGGCATCGTCATCGCCGGCTTCGCCGGAGCCATAGGGGGGTTTGTCCCGCTGTTTCAAAAAGTCTCGACGAGCTCGCTTGGCCTGTCCCGAGCGTTGCTGCACTTCTCCTTCCAAGCCGAGACGGCCTTCACCTCCTTGTTGTACAAGGGAGCCAACCTCCTGTCCAATCCTTGGGCCCTTGCTTGGATCGTGATCTCCCTCGTATCGATGGTGGTGATGCAGTTTGCCCACCGGAGGGGAAAGGCCATACAGCTCATTCCCGCCTTTGCGGCCAACACGATCGCGATCCCGGTAGTGGGCGGCGTTCTGGTCTTCAGCGAACGGCTGCATCCATTTCAGTGGATTGGCGTCATCCTGATCTTGTCAGGAGTGCTTCTTGTTACACTCAAGACCGGACACAAAATACATCCGCCGGCACGGAACCCGTAAGTTCGAGATCCTTGACTACTGTGACCTTTCCTGCGATTCTTGCTTACGAAAGTTCTTTTGCATATTCAAAACGGTATTGACTACTGCCGGAACGAGTATGGGCAACGAAGGTATGAATTCGAGAAGGAGCAACGGTTCATGCGCCAAGCAATAGCTGTGATCATGATCATTCTGCTGGTTTTTCCATTGATTTTTGCTACTATGACGAGCTTTTCCGTCAGCACTTGGGCTCTGGACAGGGGATTCTACCTGCAGCTGGTGTCGGACGAACGAATATATGAGGCGATTCTGAGAGACGCCTCCTGGCAAGAAGAGCAGATATTCGAGGTTACCGAGTTCGAAGGCATCCCCAGTGATGCTCTGACGAAAGCTCTCCGCGAGGTCGTCACTCCGAATTACCTGCGATCCCAGGCGGTGGCGTTGGTCGATGAAACCTTCGATGCTATCCAGGGTAGAGCAGCGACCCTCGAGCTGAGTGTGGACATCACTCCTCTGAAGGACCGCCTGCGGAGCGACGGGGGAGATCGATTCGCAAGATCTCTGGCGGCAAACCTCCCCCTTTGCAGCTCGGGACAGAAACCCTTAGCAGCGGGTGCACAGATGCCACGCTGCCGGCCTACGGACCTAAGCGAGGAACAGACGGCGCAGCAGATTACCGCAGCTCTACCGGGTTTCTTGGACAATTTGCCGGACACCTATCCCGAACCTCCGGAGAAAGTCTTTTTCCATTACGGCCCGGAGACTGAGTTTTGGACAAGTTTCATCGGAACCAACCGTCTGATTTGGGCCAGCGTACTTCTGGCTCTGGTTGCAGCAAGCTTCTGGGTGGGCGCGGCTTTCGTCGGAGGGGAGAACCGCCGTCAGATCGTTCAGTGGCTGGGCTGGCCTCTGTTCGTACCCGCCGTGCTCACACTGATATGCGGGATCTCCATTCGGATTGCCGCAGGTTGGCCTTGGATCGACTACGGTCTGGGCAACTGGATGGCCACGGACGTCTGGTACCGTGCAGAGGTTGCCGGTGTGGTCAGCACCGTTGTCCGTACCGCTATCAAAGCGGTGGCCAGAGGTTTCCTCATAACCGGTGGGATTTCTATCGGCATATCCTTGAGCCTGATCATCTGGTCTTTTTCTATTTCCACAGAGGAGGAGTAGAAACCCCGTCATTCGCGGCGCCGGTAATAGCGGCAGGCAGTAGCGTTTTCCGAGCGACCTCTGGAGCGAGGATATCGCAATCCTCAATATGGACGGCGTAGACTTGGATGGAAGATTGTAATATGATACCGCTCGGATAAGATACGATAAGGAGGCGAAGCCCCTGGGTTAAGGAGGTGGAAACCCCAGGGGCCTCTTTTTTTTAGTATCGAGCAACAATCACATAGAAATAATACAGGTACACGCATTTTTGGAGGTCAAACCCAGATGCCAGAGATCAGTTTCCCGAAGGATTTTTTATGGGGTACGGCAACCGCCGCATACCAGATCGAGGGCGCGGTAAACGAGGAGGGCCGAGGCGAGACCATTTGGGATCGCTTCAGTCACACCCCGGGGAAGGTCTACCAGAATCAGAACGCGGATGTGGCCTGCGATCACTATCGCCGCTACCGGGAAGATATCCAGCTGATGAAGGATATAGGTCTGAGATCGTACCGCTTCTCCATAGCCTGGTCCCGCATCTATCCCTCCGGCGGGGGTAAACTCAATACACCCGGCATCGATTTCTACCAACGGTTGGTTGACGAGCTTTTGGCCGCCGGAATCGTACCCATGATAACCCTCTATCACTGGGATCTTCCACAGAGTCTTCAGGACAGGGGGGGTTGGGCCAATAGAGACACGGTGAAGTACTACGTGGATTATGCCGCTGCCATGTTTGACAAACTCGCGGATCGGGTACGGCTCTGGATCACCCACAACGAACCCTGGGTCGCATCCTTTATGGGACACGACAGCGGCGTACATGCCCCGGGAGTCCAGGATAAACGAACGGCCCTGCAGGTATCCCATCATCTGCTGCTCTCCCACGCCAAAGCCGTCGTGCTGTTCGACGGGTACCGCGGAGCGGACAGCCGGATCGGCATCACGCTGAATATCGCTCCGGCTTACCCCCATACCGACTCGTCGGAAGACGAGCTGGCCGCCCGCTACTACGACGGCTATCAAAACCGCTGGTTTCTCGATCCTCTGTTCAGGGGCAGCTATCCGGAGGACATGTCTGAGGTATATCAGAGTCGGTACAATGCCCCGACCGTCGAGCCGGAGGATCTCGATGCGTTCAGGAAGAGCCGAATAGATTTTCTCGGCGTCAACTACTACATGCGCAAGATTGTTCGCCGTCCGGATAAACAAGCGGACTTATTCGCCGAAGTCCGCCCGGACTACCGGGGCGTACGGTTCACCGAGATGGATTGGGAGGTCTACCCCGACGGTCTGCATACGCTGCTGACTCGGATCCAGAGGGACTACGATCCGCCGGCGATCTACGTCACCGAGAACGGCATCGCCTGCGCAGACCGCATCGACGGTGAGGGGCGGATCCAAGACGACGAGCGAATCGATTATCTCCGCTCCCACTTCAGCGCTGCCCACCGAGCTCTGCAGGAGGGCGTGAAACTCAAGGGCTACCACGTTTGGAGCCTGATCGACAACTTCGAATGGGCTTACGGCTATTCAAAGCGCTTCGGAGTTGTCTACGTGGACTACAAGAGCCAGGCTCGAATCCTCAAGAGCAGTGCTCACTGGTACCGAGAGGTGATCGCCAATTCCGGTTTTTGACGGAAAATGGTCTTCGCCACCGAAACGGACAACGAATTTTCTCTTAACGATTAGAAGAAACGATGGCCAGGGTCACGATCAGAACGCCAATCGATCCGGCTATTCCCGTTGCCATGGTAAGGGAAAGAGGCGCCAGAATGCCGCGGTTGGAGCTCCCCGTCAGCAGGAGCGGTGCAATCCCGGCGATCGTGGTAAGGGAGGATACCAGAATAGGCCTGAGTTTGATCGCCAATGCATGATAGGCTCGCTCCACGGTAAGACGGGTATGCCGAAGATCAACGAACACGAGTATCCCGTTGTTCACGACGATGCCGCTGGTCAGGATCAGACCGACAACCACCGGCAGGGTCAACGACCAGGATAAAACCCTGAGCAGCAGGAGCGGAAATATGAAGGCACCGGGAATCTGCAACAGGATGATACAGGAGATGCGCAGAGATTCGAACTGGAACATGAGGATGAAGAAGATCAGCAAAGCTGCCAGGACGAAACCGGCGTACAGCGACCGGGACAACAGTAGTTGTTCAGTCACCTCTGCTCCCACATCTGCCCTGTACCCCGGCGGAAAAGAGAACGAAGAAAGGATCCTCTGAGTGTCCTCGAGAACCCGTGCTCGGTGCTTCCAATCCGCCAAAACCGAGATCCTTACGCTTCTGGCCCGGTTAAGATGGAAGATCCGTCCGACCTGCTCCCTCTCGCCCACTCGAACAAGCGAGTCGATCGTGAGGGGCGAGGCCCGGCAAGGAAGTCGCAGCAGGGTGGAGAGACTTCGGCCTTCGCCGTCCAGCGTTTCCGCCTGCAGGACAATGTCCATTTCATCAGCACCGGTTGTCCATTTATCCAGAACCGGCGAAGAAAGAGCCCAATACATCTGGGTGTACAAGTCATCAGGAGCGATCCGGGTCCGCGCCGCTTTCTGCAGGTCGACGTGGAGCTCTTTCGCCGGGAGAACATTCTTGAAGTGAAAAAGAATCCCACGGCATTGCGGAAGCCCTTGAATCTCCTCGGCCAGCTGACGAGCTAATCGCTCCAGTTCGCCGGGAGCTTCACCCGAGAGGGATACGGGAAAGGATGTGATATCGGATGTACCGTCGGGGAAGTGCAGGAAAGCCTCTCCCAGCCGATACTCCCGTGCTTTCAGTGATGAAATCACCTCGTCTCTGCGGGCAGAATCAGCGAGCTGCACAAAAAAGCTCGCCCGCTCCGGCTCGTACCTGCTGCTCACCTGTTCGACTCCGCTGCAATCCAACAGCTGCTGCTCGACTGGAGAAGCCGACTGCAGGACGTACTCGGTCGTATACCCGCTGGGATACTCCACCGAGAAGTGCACGATCTCCTGCTCCACCCCGCCGAGGCCGAATCCTTCCCTCGCAATTCCGGACACCAGGACGGATACGACACCGGCCAGAGCAAGGCCAAGGACTGCCAAGGGCAGGCGAAGTCTGTTCATCACGACCATTAGGGAGAGAAGGGGGCGGAGGAGATTCGGTCTCGGCGATTTCCGAGAGCTTCCCGGAACCACTGTGCGTGAACCGTAGATGTTACCGAGGAAAGCCGGAAGAAAACAAAACACGAAGATACAGGAGGCTGCCACGGAACCTGCGATCGAGAGGGCAAGACCTCGGAATTGATCGATCAGGACCTGAGGGGCGAAAAGCAGGGGCAGGAAGACCGCGGTCGTGGTTGCTGCGGCGAACAGGATCGGACCGCGAGAACCGGCAATGGCGTTCCTGCAGCCGTTGCCGGAGCGGAAAAACTCCTCGACGAAAATGACTCCGGCATCGATAACCAGCCCAATACCCACCGCAATCCCGGAAAGGCTCAAAACGTTGAGCTGCTCTCCGGCAATACGCAGCAGGGCCAGCGATACGGCTATTGAAAAGGGGATATTTGCACTGAGCAGCAGGGAAGGGAGGATTCTGCGCATAAACAGAAACGTGAGCATAACGACGCAACAGATACCGATCCCGGTAGCATAGAGAACCTGAACCAGGGCCTTACGCACGAGACGCCCGTAGCTGTAGAGGATCTCGGCGTCCGGCAGGCTTTGGCTGAGCCTTTCCAGACGGCTGCAGAGAGCCAGAACATTGGCATCTCCTTCGGGTTGTACGTAGAGGATCAGTCGCTCTTGGCCATTTACTCTGCCGATGATCTCGGCTCTGCGATTTTGTAACCCGGCATCCGCCAGGTCCCGGAGGCGGACGCCGGGGGATATCGTCAGATTCAGCAGCTCATCGATATTTTGGAACCGGCTGTCCAAGAGGTAGGCCGGCCCGGATTCACGGCCAAAACCCCCAAGAACGTTTGTCTTTCGTACCGAATGGATCAAATCAGCCAATTCAACGCCGGAGACCGGTAGTTTCTGGGGGTAGTACCGGATCACAACCTCCGACCCGGCACTTCCGGCGATCTCTACCTCCCCACTGCCTTCTACATTCTCGAAGATTCCCTTTAAATCCCCCTCCCCCGGTCCGCCTCCGCCCGGGAAACCGGCGATGAAGACGGGTTTGCCGGTTGCATCGCTCTTGAGGATGACGGGACGCTGAACATCAGGCGGGAATTCCGCCTGAGCAGCGTAGACGATTTCCCTGACTGCCAGAAACGCCGCATCGAGATCCGTTCGCCCCGAAAAGCTCACCAGCAGACGCGCCCTACCCCTCTCGCAAACCGACGATATCTCCGTAATCCCGGCTACCACGGACAGGCTTGCCTCCAACGGGTCTACAACGGCACGCTCGATCTCCTGCTCGAAGGCTCCTCGATATTCCAGGGTAATCAGAACGGATTTCTTCATCGACCGCGGCAGGTAACCGAGAGGTATCGACAACGCAAACGTCGCGGTCAAGATGCAGAGGAATGCCAGCAGCAGGATTACCCGACGGGGTTTCTCAATCCAATCTCTGTAAAAATCCATCACTGTCGTAAACACCTGGCGGTGGCAAACCGATCGTACAGAACGGGAAAAACCATAAGGATGGAAATCAAGCCGACCAGGAGCCCGCCGAGCAGTGCCACCGCCGTGTTGCTCTGCAGCGCACCCTCCCCGGCGGTGTTCAGAGCAATAGGGATCATCGCGACCACCGTAGATAGTACGGTCGCGGCAATAGGTTTGAGCCGATGTCTGCAGACGGATACCAGACCTTCTCGGTTCAGGGGCTCCGCTGACTGAATCGCCACGGTCAGGATAATCGATATGTTGATTGCCGTGCCGACCAAAATTAGGATACCGAGAAATGAATTGATATTGAGGCTGTACCCCAACAGCACGAGCACGATCAGGCTTCCGGACAACGCGGGTACGAGGGTGAGAAGCAGCAGGAGGGGGAGAACGAAGGATTCGAACTGGGCACCGATCATGAGGTACATCAGCAGCAGGGCAAAGGCGAATACGACCAGGATGTGCTTTTGGCTGCTTTGTAGCGCCGAGATCGTAAGAACTTCCCCTCGGGCCTGATATTTGGATGACAGAAACGCCGACACGTCGCTCTTTGCACCGGCGACGGGGTGTGCGGTGAGGGAAACCGCCGGTCTTCTGTCGATCCGGTACAGCTCTTGGTAGGAGATGCTGCGTTCGAATGTGCCCAAGATACCCGTTTCAATGAGCTCATCCTTTACAGGAACATGTATCTTTTCGAGCCGGGCATCGGTGGCCGTCTGCCCGGGATCCAATCGCACCCTGATATCGATCCTCCTTCCTTCCGCCGGCAGCTGGGCTGCAACCTGCCCGCGCACAGCCGTACGCAGCGATTCCAGCACCACAGCCGGCTCCGCACCCTGGGATGCCAGGCTCGTGAGATCCAAATCCAACCCGATGCGGTTCGCCTCCCGGCGGGTATCGATCCACACGGAACGAATCAGCCCGGATTCTTCGAGCTTCCCGGCAATCGACCCGGCTTCGTGGAGGAGGACCTCCCGATCCACGCCGGTAAGACGATAGACCACCACATCCGAATCCCCGAGCAGCCGGCGGACCGCATTGGCCGGTCGGGTTATGGTATAGCGAATGCCCGGGAATCGGTTCAGGAGCTCTTCGATTTCCGCCGCTGCCGCTCCCGCGGACCGACCCGTCTCAGGTACAGCGGCAACCCGGAACTGCACGCGCCGTGGATCTCTGTCGGGTTCGCTGCGATCGGGCAGGGAGTCGCGATCGTAGCCGGCGGAGGCGAATACCGATTCGACTCGTTCGGCAGCCAGGAGCTCGGAAGCGATGCGTTGGCTGAGCGATCGGCTCTCCCGTATCGGGGTAGCCGGGGGGAACTCGACGCGGATCTCCAGATTGCTGAAATCTGTTTCCGGCAGGATGCGTTTTGGAATAATGATCAGCACAGCCGAGCCCGCCACCACGAGAAAGATCATCAGCAGGGGCGCGATTCGAGGCCGCTGGAGCTCTTTTTGAAGATAGCGGGCGTAGATCCACCCGATTTTCCCGATTCGCCGGGGTCGCGGATTCGATGGGACGGGATTCTTGAAGCATAGCCTGTAGAGGGCAGGTGTCAGGGTCAGAGCGCACAGCAAAGAAGCGACGAGCAAACAGGAGATGGTCAGAGCCAGATCGCGGAACAACGCTCCGGTTACACCCGGAAGAAATACAACGGGCAGAAAGACCAATAGAGTGGTAAAGGTGGATCCAACGATGGCTTTTGTCGTTTTTCCGGCCGCGGATGCAATACCCTCAGCTGAGCTCGCTCTTCCTCGAATCAGCGAATCCAGGACCACGATGCTGTTGTCCACGATCATGCCGATGCCGATTGCTATGCCCGCAAGGCTCACGAGATTCAACCCGATACCGGCGAATCTCATGAACAGAAAGACCGCCATCATCGACGCCGGTATCGACGCCGAGACGATGAGGGGAACAGCCACCCTTCGGAACAGTATCAGCAAGATCGCGAACACAGCGACGCACCCAAAGGCCATCGCCAGAAGGAGATTCCTGATTCCGCTTTCGATTTCCTCGGCGGCATCCTCTATGATTTGAAACCCCAGATCTCCTGCAAACGTAGGTCGCAGCGTCTCGAGGGCTTTCCTCAGGTTACGCGCCGTGTTCAGGCTGCCGCTGCCGGGGATTTTTTCGACGAAGATGCCGATTGCCTCTTCACCGTTATGGTGGAAGAAAGAAGTAGGCTCCTTTACATCCCGATAGACCCGAGCGAACTGCCCGAGCGGAACGACCCCGTCTCCCGAGGTCAGGACCGGAATCCGGCGTATATCCTCCAGGGTGTCGACGTCGGTCGTGGCTTCAACCACGTACTCTCTGGGACCTTCGACAACCCTTCCCAGAGGCGCGTTGTAGATCGAGGAGGCGACGACCCGGGTGAGCTGCTGCAGGGGAACACCGGCTGCAGTGAGCTTGTTGCCGTCAGCATCTATCTTGATCTCCGGCTCGGCAAGTCCCACTATGCGTACCGTGGCCACCCCCGCAACCTGTTTGAGCTTGGCGCTGAGCTCGCCCCGAACGATAGTGCTGATATCCTGCATCTGCCTGCCGCGGATCGGAACTACGGCCAGGGTCAGCACCGGTCGATCGGAGGAATCCTCCGTGGCAATTACCAGGGGTTTGCTGGATCCATAGGGAAGAAAAGGATACAGGGCGTCGATCTTCTCCCTGATCTCCACGGCGGCCTTGTTCTGATCGGCGCCCCAATCGAACTCGAGTCGTACCGCCGACAGCTCGTCCATGCTGACCGAGCTGATCGATCGGACCCCTTTCACGGCAGACAGCGCGTTCTCGACCGGTACGGTTATCAGAGCCTCGATCTCCGCAGCCGGAAGGCCATGGTATTCGCAGATCACCCGAGCCACCGGCAGAGGAAGATCGGGCAGAAGCTCTTGAGGCAGTTGTCTGAAGGAAACCAGACCGAAGGTCAGTATGGCGGCGTAGACCATGAGCACCGAGACGGGGTGCTGCGCCGCAGTCTTCACCAGCCTCATGTCCCTGTCGTCTCAATTGTTGTCGACAAGCAGAACGTAGTCTTCTGCAAGATGATTCTCGGCGGTGTCCCGCAGCTCCGTGCTCAATCGAAAGGTGATCGTACCGGTTACCGCGGGATCTTCCAGCACCGAACAGTGAAGCCGTACAACGCTCCGGCCTGAGCCTGGAGGCAAATAGGGATCGATCGCAAGGGGAGAAAGCTCCACATCCTCCAGGGTGACGGATATGCAAGCCGGTACGATCGTCAGTTCGAACGCCTGCAGGAACGAACCGAGATCTACCTGCGAACCCGGGGCGTGTTCCAGGTGAAAATCAAAGGCCGGTGCTACCGCGCCGCCGAAATCAACATTGTCGGCAAACCGCAGCAGGACAAACTTGTCATCACCGGAGGGAGCATTCAGATCGGGACAGTAGGTGAGCGCCGCGACCGTGATCGGAAGCGACTGCTGACCGTTGACCACAAAGGAGTAGGTCAGTCCCAGCAACTCAATGCTGTATACCTGATTCCAGCAGAGATTTTCTTCAAATCCGAGCTCGCAGAAACGGTTTTCCTCATCCCAGATTACCGCGAAGGGGGTGAAGGGTTCGACCGTGAACAGATCGTGCTTCTGCTCTTCAGTCGGTCCTTGGGAAAAGGTAAACAGAAAACGTTCATCCTTCTCGATCTCCAGCGAGGGATCGATGCCGCCTCCCAACTGCAACGGAATCAGAAGCTCTCCGTCACCAAGAGTCGTGACGCTTTCGATCGATGGCTGTAGCATGTCCTGAACGTAGAACTCGAAGCGGATCTCTTCCGCCAGCCGGTTTCCCGATTGATCCGAGATTTCCCGGCCCAACACCACCTCATAGGTCTCACCCGGTCGATAGTCGACCAGAGGTGCAAACTCGACTTCCTCTCCACCGGCGGTCCAGGAAAATCCGCCGTGGACCGATGGAAAAAGGGAAAAGCCCGGATAGAAGCTCGACGGATCGATGGGTTCGGAGAACACGATGCGGATGGGCGTGCGGGCCGAAGACACCTGCGCTCCATCAGCCGGCTCGTGATGAACGACCTCAGGAGGAAGGAGCTCCTCGGCTGTGGCAAAACAAAAATCAAACGGCTCGGACAACGAGTTTCCGTAGAGGTCTTCGGCGGACTCGGTCACCTCGAGAGTGAAACGGCAGCCGTTGGTGAAGGGAACTTCGGGAACGAAGACCAGGATCGTACCCCCCTCCTGCCAGGAAAAACGCCCGTGCAGAGGGTTGTCTCCCCTGCTCAGGGAAAACGCCTCTTCAGCCAGAACTCTGTTCATCGAGCTGGAAAAGGTGATCGTGACGCTCGTTACTTGCTCAGCCACGACCCGTTCCCGATTCGGAGACCAGGCAACAATTTCCACCGCGTCCATGCGCAGCAGCCCGGCCACAAATGAACAGCCCAGGAGAATCTGCCACAGCATCAAATTGACAATCAGTCGCTTGATCATGCCCTCGCCTCCCCTACTCCACGGCGGTCACCAGCAGCTGCTCGAGATCCTGCTGCAGCCGGTATCCCTCATCCGTGGCAATCCCGCTCGGACCTCCTCGAATGCACAGCAGATAATAAACCTTCCGGGTCGCGGTCGAAGGCTGCAGCTCGGAATAGGTTACGCTCAAGATGATGTCTCCCATCCACGAGTAACCGGTGGCAATGGGATTCGCTACACCGGAATCGGGAAAGATACAGAGGAGGGAAATCGCCTCCAGAACCGCATATTTTTCCGCGTTGCTGTCAAACCCGGCACCTGTAAAATGAAACAACAGCTCATAGTCCGCAGAGGAGGAAATCGGGTACGGCTGGATCTCTACGGCCGTGGCCGTGGAGTAGTCCCCGTGACCCAATTGAATCCCATCCTGCACAAGATCGGTGATGACCGTTATTGCACCGGGGATGGTGGCAAACTGTATAGGTTCCGGCATTTCAATAGCATTGCCTGCCCGATCCGTTGCTCGGGAGTCGAAATCGAGAAGGTACTCGGTATCCGCTGCGAATCCGCCTGTCGGGACAACGACCAGGGATACGGCATCGATCCAGACGCGCTCCGTCGTTACCGAAGGAATGAGGATCAGCGCACCCGCCGTGCTGCCGGTATCCATGGCTTCACTGAAGCGGATTCGCAAGACATCCGCCAGACCTACAGACTCCCCGACACCATAGCCGGTCGATGGATACAGCCGATCCGGCAGATTGAACGCCGGCTCCACCAACAGGACACGGGGGGATTCAACGTCCCCCTGAACCCAAAACACCAACTCCCGGGTCTCGGCCAGCGGGATTCCGGAGCTATCCCGCAGCTCCTCCGTGATCTCGATCGTGTAGCACTGACAGTGCTCCCAGTTTTCCTGGGGCCTCAGGACAAGCTCGGTTGTTCCGTTCTCCCAGCTCGCCGTGACGGGTGTATCCGGTTGGATGTTGAGGCCCTTTGCCAGAGAGGACGGATCAATGGCTTCTGAGAATTGGATGCGTATCATCTGGTCGGAGGCGATGATTTGCCCCGACGCGGGAACCGAGCTCAGCAGGTAGGGAGCCGATCCATCACGCTGCTTGTAGTAGAACGGCACGATTCTGTGTGCGGAATACTCGACACCCCGCAGGTCGCGGTAGGCTCCGACAAATGAAAACGTGTAGCGCCTTCCGGGGATCAGCTGGGGTTGGGGTTGAAAGGAAACCGTTTGATCCTCCCATTGAAAAAAACCCGGAAGCTCTCCCGCGGCATCCTCTACGGAGAACAGCGCTTCAACCGAGAATTTATTCACCGCGAAGTCGAAGCAAATATGCGGGATCTCCTGTTCAGAGAGAACCTGATTTGCAGTGTCCGGACAGCAGGTGATCCCGGAGCCGTCGGGGATATCGATGAGCAAACCGCAGGAAACCAGGAAGAGCAAGGCCCAGAGAAAAATTGTCGTCCGTACGGCCGGGGTCACGGCAGCACCTCCACTTCCGTTCCATCCCTCAACCCGGGGGAGGCATTGAGAACGACCGCTTCACCGGCTTCCATTCCCGACAGTATGACGACGCGATCCCCCTCCCGCTGTCCCTGGTTCACTTCCAGCCGGAATACGCGGGAGTTTCGCACCACGAAAACCAGCGCTTTGCCTGCAGGCAACGTTTCGGAGTTCGTGACGATCGCCTGCAGCGGAATGGTTACCTGCTCCTCCGCGTCTCCTGTAGAGATGCGTATCCGCGCGAACATCCCCGGAATATAGGTGCCTTCGCTGTTGTCCAGGCGTACACGCACTCGCGCCGTCCGGGCTTTGGGATCGATATAGGGTGAGATCAGCTCGACCCGTCCGGCGGCTGTCCGTTGTTGCCCGCCTTCGAAAAGCAGCTCCGCCTCTTGGCCAACCCGCAGCTTCAGGAGATCCGCCTCGGCAACTTCAACCTGAGCATACACGGTGTCGGTATTGAAAAGAGTCAACAGCAGCGTATCCCGATCGGCCTTCTCCCCGATCTCCACGAAACGCATTCCCACGATACCGTCGATCGGAGCCTTTACGGCAGCATCATCGAGCATCATCATGATCCGGCGGAGCTCCGCGCTGGCAGCCCCCAACTCTGCCTGGGCAACCCGCCGCTCCGCGACGAGCATACCGGTATTGATCCGGGTGAGCATCTGGAGTCGCTGCTGCTCATCCGTCGGAACGTCCCATCCCGCCGCCAGAATGTCTTGATCCCGAAAACCGATCTGCCGGATCTCGAGATCCTTTTCCGCCCGGCTCAACTCCATCTGGGCGGAGATGAAGCGGGTCTGCAGGGCCTGCAGCTCTCCCTCCGATACACCTCCGGCTTCGAACAGTCGTTGCTTGTTCGAATATATCTGGGAGACGTTGTCGAACTCCGCCTGCGCTTGTGAGAGCTCGGCTTCGGCTTTTTGGATCTCGAGGTTTCTGGCTTCCACCGCATTCTTGCCTTCCCGCAGTTTCTCTTCAGCCAGAGCGAGCAGCGCCCGCTTGGAGGCGACCTCGGCTTCCATTTGTTCCCGGCTGGTGAGAAGCCTGTCCTTGGAAAACAACACAAGAATCTGTCCTTTTTCGACTCTCTGTCCTTCTTCGACGAATATCTGCTCGATAGTCCCTTCTATCCCCGGATAGATGTCAGCCTTGCTGTGATAGACCAAGGTGCCGAATGTATCCAAGGCCGGGCGCACGACTTGGGTACGGGAGTGCCCGACCCGTACAGGCTTCGGGGCCGTGCTGCCGTAAGCCGGGCTCCGCTCCTCTCCGCCCCCGCATCCTGACGCTGCAAGGACCAGGCAGAAGATGGCGGCAGAAGCCCAGATTTTCCGAAATCGCTCCCGGTCGCTCATAGGTTTTCCTCCGCATTGGTGCGCAGGATGTAGCGGTGGCTGCGCTCGAGCATTTCCAATCCGCATTGGGCCAACAACACCGCTTCCATCTGAAACAGACTCACGATGCTCGAAAGTTGATCGATGCGCTGGCGGGCCAGTACGATTCCACTCTCCAGGTATTCGAGACGGGTGATTTCCCCGATCTCGAGCATCAGGGCTTCTATCGAGCGTCTCTGTGCTTGCAGCTCGAGTCTTTTTTCCTCCAAGCGGAGAGTGTCCAGGAGAGAGGATCGTCGCTCCAGCTGTTGCAGAATCGCGTACTCGAGGGTTCTTTGAGCCGCCTGCCTCTCCGCCTCCGCTTTTTGCAGCCCGATTCTCGCAATCCGAAGGGACTGCCAACCCGCCAGATTCTCCCCGAGCTCGGCGGAGGAGGACAGCCCCAGCGCCCGTTCTTCCGGCCTGCGGCTGCCGGCGGAGATACCCGTGCGAATCGGGACGAAGGGCGCGGAGAAATCCAGCTTCACACCCACCGAAAATCCCGGATCCGTGAGGGGAAAACACTCGCCGGCGACGCTCAATTCCACCTGGGTAGACATCCTGGGCAGCCAGCTGCACCGGGTCTGTTTCACCGCATCACTCAGAGCCGTGATTTCCGCTGTTCGCTTCCTCAGATCGAGACTGTTCTTCAGGGCGCAATCCACATAGTATTGCGCATCCTCAATGGACAGCATGCCTCTGAAATCCGGATTTATCACACCCGTCAATTCCAGGGAATCGACCGGCGGGATGTGCAGCAACTCTTTGAGATCGAACTCCAGGCGGTCTTGCTCCTGCTTCAACACGGCCAGCTCGATCTCCAAATCCTGAGCGGCCAGCTCGATATCGATGTAGTCGAGGCGGGTGATTTCCCCCAGTACCAGCTCTTCCGCTGCGATCGTCACCTGATCCGCTGCCATGGCCAGGCTTTCTCCGAGGATCACGATCTGCAGCCCGAGCTTGATGATCTCCACGTACCGATTCATGACCTCGAGTCGCAACTCCTTCTCCATCTCCTCTATCGCTCTGTTGCGGAGGTGAAGTTGCTCCGCCAGGTTTCTTCGCTCGTGAATACGGGCACCCCCGGCATAGAGGAGCTGATCGATTCCGACAGACAACTTTTTCAGATGGCTGTCCGGGGCGTAATATGCGACCGCATCGTCCTGTGTATAGCCGACGCTGACAGCCGGCAGAAAATCTCGCAAGCTCAAATGGTAGCGGGAAACCTCGAACTTGTAGTCCAGGCGGGCAAACTTGAGAGTTTCGCTGGTTCGAAGGGCGCGCATCAGGGCTTCCTCTATACCCAAGCGGGTAACTTGAGCACCCAACGTGACCGCGGCCAAGCAGAAGACGCAGCCGAGGCATAGTGTAGAAGCCAATCGCTGTTGACCCATTGTGCCGACCATCGGTTGGCGCTTCAGCGGACGAGTTGCCGGAAGGCGCGCCGGATCACCGAATGCAGATAGGCGTAGGACTCGATTGTATCCTTGGTGTTTTCACTGTAAAGAGCCAGGGCAACGGCCTTGCTTTCCGGTGAATCGAATATGCTCAGTTCGACGGTTACCGTGTTCAGGGTATGAAACTCCCGGGAAAACTCCTCCTCTTTTATCAGGGCGCGCAGAAATAGAGTACTGCCGGGATCGGCTGAGTCTTGATTCCGCCGCGCCAGCATCAACTGCAGAATGTAGGCCGCGTTCGCTTCGAGGGCTTGAGAATCGAAGCCTTTCCGAACCGTGAGGGAATCGAGGATCAATTCGGCATTCTTTATCGTCTCGGCATAACCGGGTTCGATATAGAGATCCTGCGCCTGACGGGGCTGAAACGCCAGGCACGAGCAGAGGGTTAATAAGGACGCAGCGATAACACTCATTCGCCTCACGGCGCGACCTCCCGGCACTTAGTTTGTTCGAGCTGTTCCAGGGCGGCGGACAGGGACGGGGAAATGCTGGAGCTCTCCCCCAAAAGAACCAAAGCCTTCTTCAATTCCTCCTCTGCCCGATCGGTAAGCCCGAAGCTGTAGTAGATCTCTGCAAGGTCGATCGATGCTTCGCACAGGCGTTCGCTGAACGCCTGGGATTTCAGATACAGCTCGATCGCGCCGGCCAGATCTTGATGCCGGCGTTTCACTTTCGCCATGAGAATCAGCAGCTCGGGATCTTCCGAGCTGATGGCCAGGCCGTCGTTGAGCACGCCCTGTGCCTCTTCGATCCTCTCCTGCTGCAGGTACAGCCGCGCCAGCCATTTGCGGGTGTCCAGATGGTGGGGATTGGTCGTCAACGTGTGCCGCCAATAGCGCTCAGCCTGCGCGAGGTCGCTGTTGAAGTAGTAGATCTTGCCGATGAGAAAGGAGTTCGCACAGAACTCGGGAGCCGACCTGTGATTTTCCAGAAGTAAGGTCAGGGCGTCATCGAGCCTCTGTTCGGCGTAGTACTTCCTGGCTGTACGATAGCGTTGGAGGGATTGTTCTGTTGCTGGCAACGGTTGCGCTGACTGTTTTGCGCAGAAGCAAACAATTTGTAAGCAAAGACAGGCAGCAGTCAGCAGCCCTGCGTTTTTCATGGTTATTCAGGGGTGCTGTTATCTTTGTCCCCGCAAGGGGGTTGCCATTGTATCACGACCGGCGTGAGGGCAAAAGAAAATATTTGGATTTTTTTCGCGAAAAATGAAGACATAAATCTATCTTGCATACAGGTCGATACCGCATTAGAATTGATATTTATTCGTGCAGAATACCATCAGGCTGCCTCCCGGCGGGTAGTTTTTATCGCTGCAACCGAATCGAAGCCGAAAAATGGTTTTGCATCTCATAGAACCAGTCAATAAGCACGCGGGTTTACGAACCGAGTTTCGCGTTCCCTCCTTGGTGCTGGAGCTGCTGGCAAGCCAGACGCCTCCGGATTGGGATGTCCGAATCATACAGGAGCCCTTCGACCGAATAGATTTCGATCAAGAGGCAGACCTTGTCGGAATAACAGTCGCGACGAATACGGCGAACCGGGCATACTCTATCGCGGACGAATATCGGAAGCGCGATACAAAAGTGGTCATGGGCGGGATCCATCCGACGGTTCTTCCCCAAGAAGCGCTCGAGCACTGCGATGCGGTCTGTTTGGCCGAAGGTGAAACGGTCTGGCCTGATATCTTACAGGATTTCAAGAACGGAAAGCTGCGGCCACTCTACAAACAGGAACGAACGACGAACCTCGACGAGTACCCGCTTCTCGACCACGAGAGAATTGCCAGGCGGCGATCCCGCTTTTTCGACATCGGCACGATGGAGACTTCCCGGGGCTGCCCGTACGACTGTGATTTCTGCTCGGTCAGCATCATACACGGCAGGAAGATACGCAACCGACCGCTGAAACCCGTGCTGACGGAAATGGAAAGCATCAACAATCGGATCCTGTTTTTCGTTGACAACAATATCATCTCGAGCATTCCGTACGCGAAGCAGCTCTTCGGTGAGATGATCCCGCTCAAAAAGAGGTGGACCGCTCAAGCTACCATAGCCTTCGCCAAGGATAGAGAGCTGGTGAGGCTTGCCTCGGATGCCGGCTGCTTCGGGCTTCTGGTCGGTCTGGAAAGCGTGGTGGAGGAGGGATTCCAGCGCTACAAGAAGAGCCTGAGGAATCTGGAGGAGCTGAAAGAGGCGCTGAAGCTGCTGAAAGACCACGGCATTTCCGTTCTCGCCACCATGATCTTCGGCCATGATTTCGATACCAAAGATACGATTCGACGAACCTTGGATTATCTTTTGGATCTGGATTTGATCAGCGCATCTCTCGGTATTCTGGTACCCTATCCGGGCACCAAATTGGCGGACAGACTGGAAAAACAAAACAGGCTGCTGAGCAAAGACTGGAGTCTCTACGATATCAACAACCTGTTGTTCGAGCCCCTGAACTTCAGCTGCGATGAATTCGTGGAAGAGATGCAGAATCTGAGGAAAAAGTATTTTTCATGGCCTGCGGCGGCCAAACGTGTCATCAGCCACGCAGGCAACACGATTTGGATCGGTATCGGTTTGAACGTGGCCATGAATCTCCACAACAAACCGAAAAGCTCTGTTTAGCAGATAATACGATTAGAAAGCCCTTTCCGGTGGGTCCGGAAAGGGCTAGTGGAATGCTCCAGCTGTGCAGGCTCGGTGAGCTTCAGAATCGCTTTCCGTGACCGAACTTGCGGACTTTTCTAAGGCGTTTTCTTTCCATAGCCTTCTTCTTGCGATTGCGGATCGTCGAAGGCTTCTCGTAGAACTCCCTACGTTTCCACTCTCGAACGATGCCCTCTTTTTCGACCATGCGCTTGAAGCGTTTGATCGCCCGATCGAGGGCCTCGTCTTCGCCAACGATAATTGCCGGTATGGAAATCACCTCCCCTCTGCTAATTTTGGTCAATAATATTATGCGAAAAAACGCTTTTGTCAATCATCGGAATCTCCACGAAGAAATCCGGATCCACAGCGACGCCGCCGACGCGCAGCTCCCAGTGCAGGTGCGGCCCCGTGGCCAATCCGGTCATCCCGACGGTCCCGATACGCTGTCCCCGGTGCAAGCGCTGCCCCTCCCGTACCTCGATATCTTCCAGGTGGTAGTAGAGGGTGAAGACACCGGGAAGGTGCTCGATCACCACGCTGTTGCCGGAAATGATCCGCTCCCCGGCCAGCACCACCCGGCCTGCCGCGGATGCGAAAACCGGGGTACCCACCGGTGCGGCCAGATCGATCCCGTTGTGCAGGGAACGGGAGCTTCCGCCGTCGGTGTAGCTGTACAGGCGACGGTCGGCGAAACCGGAGGTGCGGCGGGTCGCTGCAACCGGGACGGTCAGCGTTCCGGCGTGAAAGATCGATCGGGAGTGAAAGGCGCTCAGGAGCGCGAGGAGATCCTGGTACTCCTGGACTTTCCGTGGATCCGGCCTGGTCATCAGCTCGGAGAGGGCCTGGTCGAAGGCGATTTCTTCGCTGCGGAAGCTTCGGTAGCGGATGTCCACCGTGGTTCTGTAGAGGATGAAGCACTGGCCTCGATAAGCCCGGATTTCCAGGGAATACTCCCCCGCCTCCGCCGTGCTCGGTATCCCGAGCAAAAAACACCAGCGACGGCCCGTATCATCCAGGGCAAATCCCTTGAAAGAGGCGCCGGGCTCTCCGCCGCTGCGCTGCAGCGTGCCATCAAGGCGATCAACCGCATCGCTGAACAGGAAACAGCCTCTCAATACCTCTCCCCGGGAAGCCCAATCGGAAACCTCGAGCCGAGCTTCCAGGGGCTGCTGGCCGGCCGTATAGAAGGAAAACAACCCCTCGAGGGGCTGAAGTTCTCCCTTCTCCCACCGAAAACGGCTGCCTTCGGAGACCAGACACAGAGGGTGGCCTCCCAGCATCATGGCCGCCACCGAATCGGCGGGAAGCCGCAGCGTATCCGGGTGCAGCGGGGCCGGTACGACCAGGCAGAGGAGAAGGCAGAAAACGGGAACGGCTTTTCTCATCGCTTCAGATCGAGAATGGTCAGCTGGAGGGTTTCGGTATTCATGAAGTAATTCCGGTTCAGGCGGAACACGATATCCACGGTGTCGTTGCGATCGAAATCCTTGCCGGCCCGGGGAGCGGCGTTCCAGTATACAGCGGGCCATTTGTAGCGATCCGCGGCCAGAAGCATCTTCACGTGGGCCGGTTCCTGTTTGCCCACGATCTCCAGTCTCTCGATCCGGGCCCTCCGGGTCAGGAATACCAGGGGGGGACATCCCTCCCCGTAGGGCTCGAAGGTCTCTACGACCTTTATCAACTCGGGATTCAGGTAGGCGGGGGGCACCTCTGCATCGATGGAGATCTTGGCCACCTCCCGATCCGGAGGCGTGTGGGCTTGGGCAACCTGGAAGAAGCGGTCCTGGAATTCCCGGAACAGATCCGCGGACAGGTTGAACCCGGCGGCCCGATCGTGGCCCCCGTAGTTCAGGAAGAAATCGGCGAACAGATCGAGGAAACCGTCCACCGGGTAGGGACTGCGCAGGGATCCCACGGCTTTGCTCTGCCCCAGTGATACGACCACCGCCGGGATCTTGAAAAAACTCACCAGCCGAGCCGCCAGGATTCCGGTGATCCCTCGGGGGATTTCGGAGTCCGCCACGAACACGAACTTCCCGCCGGTTCGCTCGACGCTGGCCCGGGCTTCCGCAAAGCAGCTGTCCCAAATTCTGTCGCCCAGTTGCTTGCGCTGCCGGTTCAGCTGGAGTATCGAGTCTATGACCGCCTCGATTTCATCCTGAGTCCGGGATAGAAATAGCTCCGCCGCCCGCTGGGGCTCCCCCATCCGGCCGGCGGAGTTCAGCACGGGTGTAATATGCCAGGAGATATCCTTTGCGGTGAGCTGCCGACCGTGCAGGTTCTGCCGAAGCAGAAGCTCGCGCAGGCCGGAGCGCTTCATCCTGCCCATGGCTTCGAGGCCCCGCCGGACGATTATTTTGTTTTCGTTGATCAGAGGCATCAGGTCCGCTATGGTCCCCAATGCGGCCAGATCGACGATCGGCTCCAAAACCGTCAGCAGATCGAGTTTATCCCAGCTCAGCCGCCGGTACAGTTCCACCAGAACGTCGATTTCCGACTTGTGGCCCAGGCGCAGCATCTGGAGAGATTCCCGGGCCCGGATAAGACTTTTCCCGGCCACCTCCGGAAAACCGGCAGCGACCTCGGGCATGATATCCACCAGTTCAAAGGCCGCTTCGGCGTTCAGCTGCTTCAGGTAGCGAAGCTGGCTGTCCCGATCGTACACCACGATGCTCTTGTCTTTCAGCTCGGCGTAGACCCGGGTGCGCGGCAGATTCGCCTGGTTCGCCGGAACCGTATCGATGATGCGCTCGGTTTCCACCAAATTGATCAGCTGTACCGCCTGAACAGTAAAGGCCTCATTTGCCGGTTGAATATCGAGAAACCAAACGGGCACATCGAAATCGGCGGTTGTGCTGTAGGCCAGAGCCACGGCCAGCTTTGCCACCACGCCGCAGCCGGACAGATCGCGAAAGGGGTAACTGGAACCCCTGCATTTGGGATCGATGACGGCAAAAGCAGGCGGCAGCTGATCGGGAGGATTGTGATGGTCCAGCACGATCGTGTCGATTCCCAGTTCCGCCGCTTTGGCGATCTCGTCGTTGTTCGATATGCCGCAGTCGACCGTGATCAGCAGACCGCAACCCTCCGCCGCGCAGGTGTCTATGACCTCCGGGGTCAGTCCGTAATCATCCTCCCCCACCGGTATCTGCCAGCGGAGCTTCGCCCCGATCTTGTCCAGCACCTCCCGCAGCAGAATCGTCGAGGTGATCCCGTCAACGTCCCGGTCTCCGAAGATCTGTATCAGCTGGCCTCCGGAAACCGCTCCGTGAATCCGCCTCAGGGCTTTGCTCATGTCCTTGAACAGGAAGGGATTGTGCATCAGCAGCGGATCGTTATCCAGAATGAAACGAATCGAATCCTCATCCAGATAGTCGCGGCGGATCAGTACCGCGGCGCTGA
>CAZPQC010000057.1:0-24075 GCA_964588525.1 uncultured Spirochaetaceae bacterium | reverse complement strand
AGAAAGCCCTTGCCCTTCAGGTTCATCCGACCGGAGATCAGGCAAAGGATGGATTCGAGAAGGAAAACGCACTGGGAATCCGCCTTGACGCGCCGGAGCGGAACTATCTAGACAGAAATCACAAACCCGAGATGCTCTGTGCATTGGAGCCGTTTGAGTGTCTGGCGGGTTTTCGTGGTATTGGGCAAATAGCGACGGAACTGAGATCGCTGCATTTGACCACGTTCGCTGAGGAAATTGACTATTTCGGGAAATCCCGGTCGATCGATGGATTGAAGAGCCTGTTCGAATCAATCATGTTGCTGGAAAGCGAACGGAAAAAGCGGTTTGTACAAGAGGTAGTTGAAAGAGCGACGGTTTCAAAGGGAGTCCGGTACAGATGGATCGTTGAGCTGAATCGGCAATACCCGGGGGACATCGGTGTTGTGAGCCCATTATTCCTCAATTTACTGCATCTCCGCACCGGCCAGGCGGTGTATTTAGCTTCCGGAACCGTTCACGCCTATTTGCGAGGTGTGGCGATCGAGCTGATGTCGAACTCGGACAACGTGGTACGAGGTGGCTTGAGCGTTCGCCATGTCGATATTCCCGAGTTTATGAGAATCCTTCGATACAACGAGAGTCCTATCGAGCCTATCAATCCCAAAAAGCTGAGTAGGGGTGCTGAAGTATACGAGATCCCTACCTCAGATTTCTGCCTCTACCGAATCCGGCTGAACAGAGGTGTGAAATATGTATCATCCGGGAAACGAGCCGTGGAGATATTGATTTGTACTCGTGGCAAGGCGGTGCTCAAAGGCGGCGCTGACCAGGACGATCTTGTTATCCATAGGGGTGACTCGTTCCTGATACAGGCTGACGTAGCGGAGTATATGCTTGAAGGAGAGGCAACACTTTTTGTGGCTGGTGTTCGGTAGTCAGCTGAAAATGGTTGACAACCCAATAGTAGCTACTTATAATGCTTTTTAACTGAAACTAATTTTTTCGAGCAAGGAGGAACTGGTATGAAAAAATGGAAAAGGGTAAGCATCGTGATTCTTGTTCTGGCAGTATTCTGCAGCACGCAGGTGCTGTGGGCAGGGGGTGGTCAGGAGGGACAGGCCAAAGGAAAGATATCTTTCCTCACCTGGAACATACCGATGTGGGAACCCGCTATCATGGGAGCCATAGATGATTTCCATGTACAGATGCCCAATGTGGAAGTAGAATGGTTGGACAAGAAGGGCAGTGAGTGGGCAACTTTTTATCAGACTCAGATAGCCAGCGGGACGGTCCCCGACGTCGCCCAGATCCAAGGTGTGCTTTGGGTCCAGTACGCCGATCAGGGCCTCCTCTTGGATCTGAAGCCGTACCTAGACAAAGAGCCGAATGTTGTGCAGAGATTCGACAAGAATATGTTCAATAGTGACTACTACCTGTACAACGGCAAGAGGTACAATCTTCCATTTTTCTCGACCGCCACGGTGCTGTACACCAACAAGAATATGATGAAAGCCGCGGGTTTAGGATCAGCACCCGCAACCCTGGAAGATCTGGTTTCAGCCGCTAGAAAAATGACAAATCGGGATCAGGGTAAATACGGTTTCATGACATTAAACTTCGATTGGCTTTACTGGACATTGTTCCAGGCAAATGGTGTTTCCGTTTTGAATAGTGACCGTACAAAGGCGGCCTTTAACACACCGGGCGCTGTACAGACGATCAACACTTTGAAAGCGCTTACCGACGAGGCGGTAATACCGAAGCTGAGTTGGACGGCCCGTTGGGCGGAACCAAATGAACTGTACGCTTCCGGGAATGTTGGGTTTTTTAACAGCCACGGCTTGCATGGATTCGCACCGAACGCGGCATGGGCTAATGCAAACACATTGGGGGTCGAATCATTTCCTGGTCGTTGGTCGGTTCCTAGCTATCACGGACTCGTCGTGAGCTCTCAATCGAAGAATCCAGATGCAGCCTGGGCATTTTCGAAAGTTCTAACCAATGACAAGTGGCAGGAAGACCTGGTGCGTACCATGGGAATACTCTGCGGGAATGTCAACGTGTATAAGACGTTGATCGCCGACGCTCAGTTTAAGAAAGACAATCCGTTGAAGGTCGCCAACTACACAGTCCAGCTTCAAAACACCGACAAATTGTGCGGGCCACCGCTCATCCCGGAAGATGAAGAGGTCAAGCAGGCTTTCTACAGTCAGTTTCAGCGTGCTGTTTTCGGTGAGATATCGGCGAACGAAGCCTTGGCAAACGCAGAAAAGGCGGTCAATGGAATCCTATCGGACTAGGACGACAGCGGAAGACTAATTGCGTACAATTGATCCCGGGGCTTGTGCTCCGGGATCAATTTTCTATTTGGAATAACAATTCACTCAATTAACACAGGTGAGCAAGTAAAAGTAGAAGTAGCTGGAAAGATGGCGGGTATAACATGTTGCTAAAAAAGAAACGTAGCCGCGAACTTCTATTGATCTATCTTTTTTTATTGCCCGCTTTCGCGGTTTTCATGATCTATAGGATCATTCCTCTCGGTTGGAATCTGGTGCTTTCTTTCCAGGAATGGAAGGCCGTGGGCCCGAATGAGTGGATCGGCTTGTCGAATTACACAAAGATGTTCAAAGACGAGGTGTTTTGGAAGAGTATGACGAATACCGTGATCTATTTCGCGGTTGGTTCGCCAATCGCCATCGTCCTTGCTATCTTTATAGCGATTTTCGTTAATCAGCCGCTACGAGGAAGGAATGTTTATCGAGCGCTTATTTTTATACCGTATCCGATAACACCGATTGCCATCGGTATTATCTGGCAGTGGCTCTACAATGAGCGGTTTGGTTTGATTAATTACATACTCCGATCCATTGGAATTGTCGATGAGGGTATTCCCTTTCTTCAATCATTCCAGTGGGCATTACCGGCTGTTATTCTAACTAGTATCTGGCAGGTTGTGGGTTTCTTTTTTATCTTAGTTCTAACCGGGTT
Source organism: uncultured Spirochaetaceae bacterium (assembly GCA_964588525.1). GTDB lineage: Bacteria > Spirochaetota > Spirochaetia > SZUA-6 > DRHE01 > JAFGQJ01. The sequence continues at coordinate 21,102 of CAZPQC010000057.1, read as the reverse complement.
GCAATCGATTCCCTCAGAGCTCTACGAGGCTGCAATTATCGACGGCGCCTCATCAAGGAATCGTTTCTTTCGTATTACTCTCCCGCTGATACGATCCACGATTTTTATCTGCTTCATTGTGGGAATAATCAACTCTTTTACTCTATTCGATCTGATTTATGTAATGACCGGTGGAGGACCGGGGCATAGCACAGAGATATTGATCACCTATATCTATATGAACGCTTTTAGCTTCGGAAAAATGGGATACGCTGCATCGATCACTGTGATTCTGTTTCTATTCCTGTTGCTCATTACATATGTGATGAATCGCGTTTCAGGTGGCGAGGCAGGAGGTATGGAGATCTATGAGTAGGCGGAGTTTGAAACGACCGCTTTGGCCGCATTTGTTCTTGCTTCCCTTCACGCTGGTGATGGTGATACCCCTTTACTGGGTATTCAAAACCAGCTTGACCGGAGAAATATTGTACACGTATCCACCCTCACTCATTCCAAAGAATCCCCATCTTTTTTACTACATTGATGTATATTATTGGATTCCCTTTCTTCGCTATCTCTGGAATAGCCTCTTCGTATCTGTGATTGTGGTCGTATCCAATATCGTAATTAACTCCATGGCGGGGTTCTCATTGCGGCATTCCTTTCCAGGCAAGAAGTTGGTGATCCTTATTTTCCTGAGTTGTATGTTGATCCCGTTTCAGACGACCATAATCCCGGCTTTCTTGATTACCAAACAGCTCCATCTGATCGATACCTATTTGGGGCTTGCATTCCCGCTCTTGACCACCATAATCAACATTTTTATTTTCAAGAGTGCTTTCGACGCTATACCGAAATCATTGATCGATGCAGCGAAAATTGATGGAATGCCTGAATGGAGGATACTATTTCGCATATTCTTACCGCTATCAAAGCCAGCCATCGCAACAAACATCATTCTAACCTTTCTGTGGTCTTGGAATAGTTTCATTTGGCCTTTGGTCATCATACGAGACAGAAACATGCAGACGTTGCCCTTGGGATTGGCACGGTTCCTGAGTTACTTCGAGCCGAGCAGCGGGCCATTGTACGCTTTTACGATTTTAGTGATAGCTCCTGTCATCGTTGTGTTTTTGCATAATCAAAAGAGTTTCATCTCCAGCATGATATCGGGAGCATTGAAAGGATGAGTATCGGCACGACCTTGTGGGATATCGTCAGGCGGAATAGAGGCATCATCATTTTCTTTGCGATAATCGGATTTTCTATCGCTATCTGGTCGATCTACGTTCGAGCAAACGATGATGGGATCATTGAAGGACGAGTGGTGGACCAAAACGGCAATGGTATTCCCATGGCCAAAGTGCTCGTCCAGAAGAAGGGATATGACATACTGGATGAACCTATCGTGACAATGACCGATGAGAGTGGATATTTTCGATATGAGGATACACCGATGCTGGAGTTCGTGATCAGTGCCGAAAAGGAAGGCTATAGAGCGGAAGGAGAACGTGTAAGCTATCACCGCTACTTTATGAGGCACAATTACAAACTGCCTTCCCCTCTACAACTTGTCAAGGAAGAGGCTCAATAAGCCTCACTCCCGCCACTTGATCTGATCTTAACACGAAAAGAAGTCATGACTGGAAGAGAAAGAGTTCTCAGTTCACTGAATCATAGACAGCCTGACTCTGTCCCAATTGATTTTGGAGGACACCGCAGCAGCGGCATCATGGCGATTTCCTACAGGGGCCTTCGGGATTATTTGGAGCTGCCAGAGAAACCTCTTCGCGTTTTCGATATGGTGCAACAGCTCGCAGTCATCGATGAGGACATTTTAGATCTTTTCCACGTCGACACAGTAGAAATTGGCAGGGCATTTTTATCGGACGAGAGAGCCTGGAAACAATGGATTCTTCCCGATGGCGGGGAATGCTGGATCCCATCCTTCATCGATGTCCGTAGATACGGAGAGGAGTGGATCCTTTACACCGCTTCGGGAAAACCAAGTGGAGTGCAGAAAAAAGGAATGCTGTATTTCGAACAAATCCAGTGGCCTTATATCGATGGTGTACCGACGAACCTGGAGGGACTGCCGAGGGCGTTGGAGGAAATCCTATGGACTCAATCTCCGTTTCCAAATCTGAATATTATCGACATCGACACTGTGGTTGATCGAGTAAAAACTTTACGAGAGTCGACCGATCTGGTGATTATCTTTCCGTTTGGTGGCCAGCTGTTTGAGACTGCGCAGTATCTTTGTCGACAAGATCATTTTTTGTCCCTGATGGCTCTGGATCCGCTGTCAGCTCATCGCTTGCTGGAAAAGCTATTGGAAATTCGCATGACCCAGCTTGATACGCTGCTTGCAGCAATTGGGCGTTATGTTGATATCGTAGGTTTTGGTGATGACCTCGGGATGCAATCAGGACCATTGATTTCGCCGGAAATGTATCGGGAATTCTTGAAACCTAGACATCAAGCTTTGTGGACCCGGGCGAAGGAGCTTGCCGATGTCAAGGTTATGCTACACAGCTGTGGAGGAATAGAACCTTTTCTTGAAGATCTTATTGAAGCAGGATTGGATGCCGTGAATCCCGTTCAGACCAGTGCCACCGGAATGGATCCGGTGAGATTGAAAAGGATCTGCAAGGATCGCCTCTGCTTATGGGGAGGCGGCTGCGACACGCAATTTGTCCTGGGTAATGCAACGGCAGACAGGGTCCGCGAGCATGTATTGAATCGCCTGGAGATTATGTTTCCCGGTGGAGGATTCGTTTTTCAGCAGGTTCATAATATAATGGCCAACGTGCCCCCTGCGAATGTGGAAGCGATGTTTCGGGCGGTCCGGGATTTTCCGGCTGTTGGAGGGGAATAATTTGTGAGAAATCAAGGAGAGTCGATGAGCATCATCGATAGAGCAGAGCGGCAGCCAATGTGGTGGGAGCGCACCCAAGTTCCCTGGAATGGGCGATTGTTCGAAACCGCAATTCTCCATCCAGATGATGCGGCGCAGATGCGAATCCAGAAGTTGAGGGGGCTGTGCACCCAACGATACGATAACGGGCGGCGTAGGATTTCCATGCAAAGAGCGAGAATCGTAACCGATTCATATAAAACTACGGCGGGTGAGCATCCCGCGATACGACGGGCAAAGGCAATCACTTCAGTTTTTGAGCGGATTGACATCCCGTCTGCACCATATCAATTGTTCCTTGGCTCTCCCAGCTCTGCGCTTCACACTTTGGAGATTCATCCGGAGTTTCTTAATTTCGTGGAGGATGAGGAAGGAGTTCAGGATGGCCGGCATGATCTTCGCTTACGCGTTTTTCGCGGCGGAGAGATGGATAAGTACGTCTTGAACGACGAGGACCTTCATGTCTATGAAACAGAGGTGCTTCCGTATTGGAGGAACAGATCGAGTGGAGCGTATATAGGGAGAGAGTTGAAGAACAACTATCCTGACGCATGGTTCTATATGACCCACGCGGACGCCTATGCTTACAAACTGGGCGGCCCTCTATATCACACGATTCAGGATTACCGGACGATCCTCGAGATCGGTCTTGCGGGCATTATCGAACGACTTGAAGCCCACATTCGAGAGATCGTGAACTCAAAGATCTCGTCTTTAAAACAGATCGAGCGAGTAAATCTATACCAATCCTCGATTATCGTTGCCAAAGGACTGATTTCATATGCTCTGCGCTGCAGCAAACAAGCGGAAGACGAGGTCGAGAAGGAGCAAGATCCTGAGCGAGCGGCCGAGCTCCTGGAAATGGCGAGAATCTGCCGGAAGGTGCCAGAACAACCGGCGAGTTCCTGGCACGAAGCGCTTCAGTCCCTGCATTTCCTACATATGGCGACCGGTTTAGCTGAAGGGGGCAATGCTCACTCCGTCGGTAGATTCGATCAATATATGTATCCGTTTCTCGAACGAGATCTGAAGGAGAGAAATGTCGAATTGAAGAGAGCCCAGGAGCTTCTGGAGTGCTTCTTCTTAAAATGGAATGAGAGCCAAACCGCGCCTATAGTGCGAAGCATGGATGGAGTCGGCAACAATGACAAGCTCACAATCGGCGGAGTAGATTCCAATGGAAATGATGTAACAAACATGCTGTCCTATATGGTATTGGAAGGGCATGCGCATGTGCATCTCACCGATCCGAATATCTCCGTGCGGCTGCACAAAAATACGCCAGACGATTTTCTGAAAAAGACGTTGGAGGTTATTCGCCTAGGCGGCGGTCTACCGATCCTTATTAGCGACGAGGCAATTATTCCGGCACTCATCGCAAATGGTGTGAGTTTGGATGAAGCGCGAAATTATGCCGATCTCGGTTGTCAGGAGAACATCACCGATCCGAATTGCTGTACAGACTCCGACACCCACGGCCACAACAATGCCGGCTGGTTCAATCTGGTAAAACCGATCGAGTTGGCGATCCACAACGGCATAAATCCCGTAAACGGTGTGCAGGTTGGTCCAAAGACGGGACATCCGGCAGGTTTTAAGACCTTTGCGGATTTCTCCGGAGCCGTGAAGAAGCAATACGAACTCGCGGTTCGCACCAACGTCATACTGAACGACGTTGTCGAATACGTATATGCCCGCCACTTCCCCTGTGTATTTCATAATCTGATGCATGCCGGACCAAGGGAAAAAGGAATAACAATAAACGCAGGCGGCTGTAAATATAATTGGACCGGTTCCCTTGCCGTGGGCACGGCGAACATCGGCGACATCATGAGCGCGATTGATTCTTTGGTGTATGAGAAAAAGGAGTGCAGTTGGGATACATTGATCCGGGCTTTGAAAAATGATTGGCAGGGTTATGAAGAATTGCGCAGTCGATGCATTGGCGCGCCAAAATATGGTACGGATGACGATTGGGCAGATAAACATTTACGAGACGTGCTGAATATCTTCTTCCGTGCGTATGAGAGTTATCCAACCCCACGAGGCGGCAGATTTGTATGCGGTCTCATCTCGATGGCTTCGTATATCGATTTGGGAAAAGCAACGGGAGCTACTCCCGATGGAAGGAAAAAGGGAGATCCCCTGGCCGACTCCATCGCTCCATCGGTATTTGCACGGTCAAAAGGGCTGATTTCTGCGCACAGGTCGGCGACTAAGGCCATTGATACAATCCATACAGTGAACGGAATCACCTTCAATCAGAGACTTACCTTGTCCTCTGTGCTTTCCGAGCGCGGTCTGAACAAGTGGGCCGATCTAGTCAGGGCATATGTGGAAACGGGGGGTCAGAGTGTTCAATACTCTGTGGCTGACAGCGAGACCCTAGTGGATGCCCAAAAGCATCCAGAGCGGTATTCGGATCTGATTGTACGAGTAGGAGGGTATAGCGCACACTTCGTCGAGCTGGACAAGGAGATTCAGGATACTATTATCATGCGAACCACGGGTGAGTTGTGAATGAAAGGATTGGACAGAACACCTGCAATGGGAATATCGAGGAAGCAGCAACGTTCACAGAGCAGCACTGATGGGATAATCTTCAACATTCAGGGTTATGCCGTCGATGACGGCCCGGGAATAAGGAAGCTGATTTTCCTCAAGGGTTGTCAACTGCGTTGTGCTTGGTGTAGTAATCCGGAGTCTCAGAAGTTCACACCGGAGGTGGAGTTCTTTCCTCAGAAGTGCATCCGATGCGGATGTTGCCTTGAGGTATGCCCGGAGGAAGCGATCAACATCGATCTTTCAGTGGGGGATGGTTTCAAAATCAATCGCCGTCTTTGCAATGATTGCCTTCTGTGCGCTGAGCAATGCCCCAGCGGAGCACTGCGGAAGATCGGTCACGTCATTACCCTCGATGAACTGATGCGTGAGGTAGAAAAAGACAGGAGTTATTACAGAAAGTCCGGCGGCGGTGTTACACTTTCAGGGGGAGAGCCGCTTGCTCAACCCCGTTTCGCGTTGGAGATACTGAAGCAAAGCTACGAAAGGAACATCCACACGACGATCGAAACGGCTGGATACGTTCCCTGGCCGGATCTAAAGGCTGTTCTGCCATACACCGATCTGATCATCTATGATGTCAAGCATTGCGAGGAAAATACACATAGACGGATGACCGGAAAATCTAACAATAGAATTAAGCAAAATCTATACAGATTGTCTAAAACCGGCCAAGAGGTATTGGTTCGGGTCCCGCTGATACCTGCTTTCAACACGGATCCGAAGACGTTGACAGAAATCGCAAAGCTGTTAATAACCAACAATCTGAAACAGGTGAGTTTCTTGCCCTTTCATCAATTCGGTAAGTCCAAATACATCCGGCTAAGTCGGGAATATCCCTACGAACATCATCCCAATCTGCTCACTTTTCAGGAAAGCCAAACGGTAATAGAGGCAAAGCGTATTTTTGCTAGTTTCGGAATGACCATCCGGGAATAAGAGCGAGTTTCATGCTACCCCAAATTGTTCCCAGTATTCGCGGCAAAGCAGTAAACACGAAAAAGCAGGATATTCATATCAGTGAAAAGGATAGGAGAATACTGCGGGTATTAGCCGGAGAAGTTGTCGACATCGCTGAGCTGCCGATACAGAAGCAACGAAAAAAGATGTGGTCGGATTTGAATGACCTCAAAGAGACTAAACCACTGATCTGGATCGATGAAGTCTGCTGGAATGAAATGGATCCGGACGGCGAGTTGCGTCTGAGGACTGAGAGCGGTTTCTGTCGGAATATTGAAAAACAGCTCCGACAAACATTGTACCAGTGGAGCCATTTTCAATGCGATTCGGTCGTGGAACCGATCCTCTATTCTCCGCTTTTCTTTGGGAACTCCGGAATCGGCATAGAAATTCAGGAACGCATAATTAAAACAGAGCAAGACAACGACGTGGTATCCCATCGGTATGAGCGACAGATCAACAGTGAAGAGGATATAGAAAAGTTAGAGTTCCCCGAGATCACCTATGACGAATTATATTCGCAGGAATACTATCAGGCGTATCGGTACCTGTTCGACGGCGTTATCAAAGTGGAAAAGCGCGGTCTGCCCGGTTTCTGGTTCGCGCCCTGGGATGATATTGTTCGTTTTCTTGGCGCCCAGGAGACCCTTCTGGCATTGATCGAGAAGCCCCGGTTTATTCACAAACTGGTCTCTCACCTTGTAGAGATCTATCTTCACTGCTTGGACCGTTACGAAGAATTGGGTCTATTGGCGTTGAACAATACCAACGTACGGATTGGCTCCGGAGCCTACGGATTTACACGAGAGCTTCCTCAGGGCGATTTTGATCCGCTTCGAGTTAGAACACGAGATCTTTGGGGATGTGCAGCGGCACAGATTTTTTCATCGGTATCACCGGCGATGCATGAGGAGTTCGCCCTGCAGTACGAACGCCGTTGGCTGGAGCGATTCGGGCTCAGCTACTACGGATGCTGCGAGCCACTACACGAAAAGATTGGCTTGCTGGAGAGTGTGGGAAATCTACGAAAAGTATCCGTCAGTCCGTGGGCCGATATGGAGCGTGCAGCGCAAGCCATATCAGGCAATTATGTTCTTTCTTTGAAACCGAATCCCTCACTTCTGGCAAAAGAGCGCTTCATCCCTGAAGAGGTGAGACATGAGCTCAAGGAGAAATTGCAGGCAGTAAAACGCTACGGGTGCAGGGTTGAAATCGTTCTAAAAGATATCAGTACCGTACGCCATGAACCGACGCGACTGGCTGAGTGGGCCCGTATCGCCGAAGAAGTGTGCCAGCAGGACTATTGACCGATATTCCACCAAGAATCAATCCAGCTAAAATGCCCACAGTGCGAGGCAGGGGGGTGATCAGCACTTGGAATGATTCTCGATCCCACCCATCGGGAGCTCAAGCCTCTCCCCATGGTAATGATGCACCTAGCCGGTTACGCGAAGCCGCAGGTTCTCAAGCCGCCCTGCCCTCGGAACCGAGCACACCGATCAATTCCTTCATGTCTACTTTCAGGCGGTCCTTCACCTCCCTCATGATCTTCCAGGCATGCCAGAGGTGTTCCATGGAGTCGGTGAGCTCGTAGAAGTAGTTGATGAAGTTGTAGCGGAAGGGTTCGCCGAAGTTGATCTTCGCCATTCCGCTCTTTGCCAGGCGGGAAAGATCCTCCAGGGAAATGCCCCCGGTGCCGTGCTGTACAAGCGGTACGGTTACGGCTTTGCGCAGCTCGCCGAGAAGCTTGAAATCGATTCCGCTCTGCCTCTTGAAAACACCGTGGGTCGTACCGACCGAGACGGCCAGCAGATCCACCTCTGTCTCCTTCACGAAGCGGGTAGCCTCTTCTATCTTGGTAAAAGCCGGCGGGATGGTGGGCTGCTCCGGCGGTTCCACGCGGCCGATCTGCTTCTGCTTCGGGGGTTCATTCCCCTTTACGTAGCCGACCTCCGCCTCAACCGCCACATCCAGGGGGCGGGCTGCCTGGATCACGGTGGCGGTCATGGCGATGTTCTGCGCCAGCGGCTCGTGGGAGGCATCCAGCATCACCCCGGTGAAGCCCGCACGAATCGCCCTCATCACCGAAGCGATGCTCTTGCCGTGGTCCAGGTGGAGCGCCACCGGGACGGTGATCTCCAGCTCGTCGCAGAGAAACCGGGCCAGGGAGACGAAATACTCGAAGCCGCGATAGGCGCAGTTGGGCTCGTAGACCTGGAGGATCAGGGGAGAGGCGCTTTCCTGGGCAGCCTCCAGCGCGGCTCTGGCGATGTCGTAGGATCCGCCGTTGGTGTTGAAGGCGGGCACGGCGTACCCCTTTGCTTGAGCATCTTTGACCATGGGCGTGGGATTGACGAACTTCATGATTCAACTCCTTTGGATTCTGAATCCTTCATGACTGCTCTCCGGTTGCCTGAGCCACGTTGAGAAGCGGCACAGCTGCGGCAAGCTCCGTCATGATGACCCTGTAATTCGGGTGTTCCTGAACCAGCGAACCGGGAAAGGAGCTCGACACCTCTCCGAGCAGCGCCCGCCGCCAGAGCCCGGCATGCCAGCTGCGCATGAAGGTGAGGTGGATCCGCTTGGACTTGAGCATTTCGTACATCCCGAGGGTGACGGCCCGACGCGGCAGGATATCCAGGTTGCCGTTCGTACCTCCCATGGCCATCTGAGCCTTGGACATGGGGCTGATTGTCAATTTCCTGGTCTTGCAGTTGCGAAAGCTCTCCAGGTCTTCGGCTTCGCCGAGCATGGCCGGCGGATCGTTGAAGGCGAAATGGCCGGTGATCCCGAGACCGCCCCAGAGAATATCCGCACCCCCGATCCGATCGATCAGCTCGGTGACCGTTTCGGGGTTATCGGGATCGGGGAAGATGATGTTCTCTTGGCTAGGGCGCTGCTTTGGATCGAGCCGGGAGAAGAAGGTCTGCTCCATGAAGCGGCGGAAGCTGAGCGGATGGTCGCTGGAGATGAGCCGATCCTGCTCGTCGAGGTACTCGTCCATATTGATCGTGCGCAGATGACTGCAGCTCAAAGCGCGGCGCTTCACCTCGGCGGCGAAGTAGCGATAGTCCAGAGGGCCGACCGGAGCGATCACGGTGAGCATCTCACCGCTACGCTTTTTCTCCTCCAGTGCCTCGGCAAACTCCGCGGCGACCGCCCGGTTTAGGGCATCCGGGTTTGGCACTACCGTGACCTTGCTTTTAAGAGATTTGGGGAGCTCCCGGACCGTGAGCGAATAGATATCCATAACTCACCCCCTATTTCACGTCGGCCAGCGCGTCTTCCCGGGTTATGATCCTGCCCTGGTCGCTGGATCGTTGGGCCGCGATCGAGATCAGCAGACTCTCGAAACCCCGCTCTGCCTCTTCCCTGTTCACATCAAGATCCTCCAGGATGATTTGGGCGAACCGCCGGTGGGACACATCGAAGCCGAGGTGGCCCATGTGCGCCCGGGAGGGGTTGGCCACGAACTCGGTGCGGTTCTGCTCGGCTCCGCTGTACAATTCATAACGCCCCGCATCGTCCGTGTCGGCAATGATCTTACCCCGGTCGCCGACCAGTCCGAACTGGTTGTGCTTGGGTTGATCGGTGAAGTAGGTGTAGTTGATGCCGGCCCGCACGCCGTTGGCGTACTCGATGATGGACACGGCATTGTCGTCGATCTCCTGCTGGGCCGCCAGAACGTCCAAACCCCCGAAGGTGCAGATTCTCTTGAAGGGAATCCATGAGTTGAACAGATGAAACAGATCGAACCAGTGACACACCTCGGCCACCAGGGCGCCGCCGCTGGTGGCCCACTTGGCGTAGGCCGGCCGAAAGGGCATGCGGAACATGTTCCACCACATGAGGCGCAAGTTCCCGATCGCCCCCGCTTCGATCTGCCGGCGGATCGCCTGCATGACCGGAGAATAGCGGAACTCGTAGTTGACCATGAACTTGGTTTTTGCCGCTTCCACGGCTTTTTTCAGCTCCCACCCGTCCTTGAGGGTCAGGCCGAAAGGTTTGGAGGCGAACACGTGCTTGTTCTTGCGCAGGGCCCGGATTGGGTACTCAGCGTTCAGCGGGATGGGCACCGCCACGATCACGGCCTCCAGATCGCCGTGGCCCAGGAAACGATCGTAATCCGTGAAGAAGTCGACCTCCCGGAAGTCCTTCTTGGCCCGGCACCGGCGGATCAGAAGCTCCCTGGGTTCGGTAAAGGTTACGCTGTCGATCTCCGCGGCGATCTCACCACCGCAGAGGAAATCGTAGCTTTCTCGAGTCCGGCTGCAGAGGGCCACCAGCTCGAAGCTCTCGTTGTCCAGGACCTCCTTGACGCTGGCCATGCCGTGTTTGAGCCCCACGACGCCGACCTTTATCTTTTTCATGCTCTGGCTCCTCGTATTGATGTTCTATCCAAACGGCGGGAACCACCTTCCCGCCTGTCCTTTGCCGGAGATCCGGCTGCTCAAGAGTCGATCCAGCTGATCCCCACCTGACGGGCGAATCGTTTCAGTGTTACCCGGTGATGGCCCCGGGCGATCAGTACGTGGTGCGGCAGTCCCTCGTGAATCATCTCATCGAACCATTCCATCACGTTCACCCCTTCGATTTCGGCAACCCCATTGTTGCCGAGCAGGTGTCGTTTGGGGGTTATGGTGCGGCCTTCCAGCGCGGTCAGTCTGTACTGCCCATCGCAGCTCCACAGGCGGAAGAGGGTGATGGGGAGGTTTTCCTTGAGCGTCGCTTCGATGACCGCGGGCTTATGAATGTTGAAGTGCAGGGCGACCCGGGGTCCCCGTTCACTGCCGATCGGTTCGCAGAGTTCCAGCGGAACGGAACCGGTGTGCCAGATCGCGATCGTCGAGGTGTCGTGTTCCAGCCAATCCGACAAGTACACGGGTCCCATTCCCAGCGCTCTTGCGGCCAAGGCCAGCACCGCAGCGTCCACATCCCCCTCCTGGGTGATGGCGATCTGCTGCGAGAGCATGCGGGAGATCGCCACGTACGGCCACTGTCCGGTGATGTTGGGAATCTCCGGCCAGCAGCGGACGGCCAGAGCGTCGAGATGCTCGTCGGCCATGACGCGATTGAAAGCCAGGTAGAAGCGGGATGCCGTACCCAGATCCTCCGGCTCCACGTCTTTCAGGGGGATTCCCAACTTCCGGAAGGCAGCCACGTCGCTCGTGACCTCCTCCTCGCTGAAAAGTTCCAGGACGGGCAGGAACTCGTGAAGGCTGATGTGGTGCAGCTGCACGCCCAGAGCTCTACAGAGCAGGTCCGGATCGACCGCCAGATTGATGAAGCCCGGGGCATGCTGTCCGATGAGCCCGACTTTGGCGTTCTTGAGCCGCACCGCGGCCGCCACCAGGGCAAGAGCCAGGTCCAGGTGGCTCTTTGTCTGCCTGTCCTCCGGATGCCCGTAGACCAGCTCGAAGGGGCGGCCAAGCTGACGGAACAGGGAGGCAAAGATGTGGGTGCCCACCAGCGAATTGCTGCTGATCATCTCCCCGGTTTGCTTCTCCGTGGTGGCCCAGAATATCAGCGGGTCCCTCCACAGCTGGGCAAGCACCGGAGCCAGGCGCCCGTCGCTCACCGTCGGCTGGGTTACCACCAGGGTCTGCGCCCCGGCCTGCCGGCAGGCGGCCACGGCCGAGCGCAAGCCGGCATCATCGGCGATGTTGTCGCTGGGTATGATGGGGTCGTAGTGATGATCGTCTAGAAACGCTCGAATGGCGGTCTTCACGGTATTGCCCCATTCGGGGTCGAATCCCGGCCTCTTTCGCCCCAGGAAGAGCACACCGAACCTGATTTCATGATCTATACTGTTATCCATTACAGTCTCCGCTTGCTTTGAAGTTAAAGGGGTTTTGCCCGACGATGTTCATTATCCTATGGAATTGGAGGTTCAAAGTCAACCAAATTAATTACTTGTTGTAAAAAAGTTGTTTGAATTCTTGACAGGTTGGATCGGTTAGGTAGACAATGGATCCGCTGTGCTATTCGAAAGGAGGTGATTCGCCGTATCGATTTTGGCAAGCATTCCAAAGAGTTCCGGAAGGTGACGGAACGGATTCTCCACGTCGTGGGGAATGTAGTATCGAGGATTTTCAGGGAGGAACGTATGAGAACAAGAATCATCATCATCTCAGCCTTCGCTGCGCTGCTTCTGCTCAACGTCGCGCCGGTTTTTGCCGGAGGGCAGGGTGAAGCAGGCGGCGCCGTGACCATCGATTTCGTCAACTGGGTAACCGCGGAGGAATCCACGCGGATCAAGGTCGAAGGCATAATCGCTGACTTCGAAAGCGCAAATCCGGGAATCAGTGTAAACGCCGTTCCCGTGGGTTTCAGCGATATCTTGAACCAGTTAACGGTCATGTACAACTCCGGAGACGCTCCGGATCTGGCGCAGGCGGCGGGGCCCAACATAACCATGTTGGCGCTGATGGGCGCACTGGCCTCGGCGGACAAAGTCTTTCCGAGAGATTTCCAGAACGACCTGGTAAAAAGCGCCTACGACCTGACCATGGTGGAGGGTACCCATTACGGTATCCCCTGGGCGCCGGGCCCCGACGGCCTGTGGTTCCAAAAAGACCTGATGAGGCAGGCCGGGCTGGATCCAAACAAACCGCCTGAGACCATCTATGACTTTCAGGACCAGATCGCCAAGGCCAGGGGTCCCCTGCCGAGTGAAATCGTGGTATTCGGCTTCGATACCACGGTACGGACGTTCGGTTTCGAGATGACCTATCCGTTCCTCAGGGCCTTCGGTGCCACGCCTTTCCAGGGAGACAAGGTCAACTTCAATACCCCCCAGATCAAAGAGTACATGCAGTGGATGAGAACATCCGTGGAAAACAAATACACTCTGCCGGGAAAGAAAATCGGCGAGTTCAGGCCTATTGCGGCGCAGGGCCGCCTCCTGTTCATGATTGATCCTTCCTTCGTCAAGGGAATCGTCCTCAGCATCAATAAAGAGCTCAGCGAGGAGCAGTTCGACAGGTCCTGGGGTGTGGCTGCGCTTCCCGGCGACAAGAACGGAAAACACTACACCTACGCCTCCGACCACCAGTTGTGCGTATTCGAGGATTCCGAGCACAAGGATGCAGCCGCTAAGCTGGCCATGCATCTGGTCAACAGCGACTACGCCCTCAGGAACTACCTGCTGGCCATCGGATATACCCCCGCAACCAAGAGTGCGTTGGACAGGATCCCCGAATTCAGGAAAGACCCGATCATCACAGCATTCGTGGAGAAGGTTAACGACACGGTCGTAAAGATCCCCTACGGTCCCGATTACGGCGACATTGTGATTCCCTTCATGGCCGGGGTCCAGGAGGTCATCACTACGAACAAGTCGATCGATACGGTTTTGGCCGAAGTGCAGGAGCAGATCGAAAATATCAAGTGATGCAGGCATCCAGCGAGAAGATGGAAAGGAAGAGGCGTTGGCTTCGCAACGCCTCTTCCACTTTTACCGCCATTCGCTTTCTGGCCCCCGCCCTGCTGGTGATGGGGGTCATCATCATCTTTCCCATTTTAAATGCCGCCCGGCTTTCCTTCTACAACTACGAGCTGACCAAGCCCAAAGAGATTGCCTTTAATCTGTTCAAAAACTACGCCTACATGGTCCACGACAAGCTCTTCTGGCAGGCGCTGAAAAACACGGTCGTATTCACCTTTTTCACGGTTGTAACCGGCCTGCTCCTGGGTCTGATACTTGCGCTGGTCGTCTACGAGCTGCCGCGGAGATTCCAGGGCTTGCGCGGGGTACTTCTGGTACCCTGGGTGATTCCTGGAATCGTGATCGGTTATCTGTTCATGTATATGTTCGACGTGGAGATCGGTGTGGTGAACTACGTGTTCCAGCAGATGGGCATCATCAAGGAGTTTCTGCCCTGGCTGATGCGCGACAATCTGGCAATGATCGCCATCATCATCACTCACGTCTGGAACCAGACGCCTTTCTACATGCTGATGATCACGGCGGGATTGATGGCGATTCCGGATGAGGCCAGGGAGGCCTCTTATCTCGAAGGCGCCAACAGATGGCAGGAGTTCCGTTTCATCACCTTCCCGTACCTGCAAGAGATCATCGTGATTTCGAGTTTGTTGATGGTGATCCGGAATTTCAACTTTTTTCCGATCATCTTCACCATGACCGGGGGAGGACCCGCCTATGCCACGACCACGGCCGTGCTGTACATCTATCGGTTGGCCTTTGAACACTACGACATGGGCTATGCCTCGGCGGTTGGTACCTTTTGGGTGATCATTCTGATCATCGTATCCGCCCTGTATATCAGGACATTGAGGGAACGTTTCTAGACGGCGCTCTGGAGGATAATGGTGCGAAGCAGACGAAACAGTATACCGGCCTATGTAGTGATAGTGGCGATCCTCGTCGTTTTTCTGGTCTGGACTCTATTCCCCATGTACTGGATGTTCAGCACGAGCATCAAGCAGACGGTGCACGTGTTCGACCTTCCCCCGGAGATATTCCCCTCTGCACCAACTTTCGAGCACTACCTGCATCTCGACCAGGGTTCGATCAAAGTGTCCATATTCTTCATGAACAGCGTAATCAATTCGATCGGCACCGTGCTGCTCGCTCTCGTACTGGCCGTTTTGGCGGCCTACGCGCTCTCCCGGGTGAAGTTTCGATTTCGCAAAGCCGTATCCGTGGGGATTTTAACGACCCAGATGTTTCCGCTGGTGGTTTTGCTCATTCCCCTCTACCTCCTGTACAAGAATCTTCACCTTCTCAACACCTACCAAGGGCTCATACTGGCCTTTACCTCCTTCACCCTTCCCTTCAGCATCTGGATGCTGAAGGGTTTTATCGACTCGGTGCCGATCGAGGTGGAAGAGAGCGCCTTCATAGACGGCTGCTCGCGGCTGCAGATTTTGACCAAGATACTGCTGCCCCTGATTGTTCCGGGCCTGGTGGCCACCGGCGTTTTTGCCTTTTTGGACGCCTGGAACAACCTTCTTTTTCCCCTGATGCTGGTCAGCAAACCGAGTATGAAGACCCTTCCCCCCGGCATGATTCTGGCCTTTGCCGGGGAGTTCAAGCACGACTGGGGCGGGATGATGGCCACGTCGGTCATCGTCAGCCTGCCCGTGGTCGTGTCCTTTGTCCTGGTCCAGCGTTTCCTGGTGGAGGGCCTTACGCGGGGGGCGATAAAGGGGTAGGGGAGCGTCGAGCGCTGCAGGACGCCGCCATGCCGGAGATTCAGCGGATACTTCGGTAGAGCGATTCCCGGGTTCGTTCCGTCGGCAGGCAGGCACGCCCGCCGGTGAGGGGCTGCCTGTTCTCCGCGATGCAGTCCCGGAAGTGTTCCAACTGCAGAACGTAGTGATTCCTGTAGGATACGGGAAGCCGTTCCCGCCCGACCTCGGTAATCCTTTCCACGGTTCCGTCGGTATAGGGTCCGAGGGTACGCCGGGCGAAGAGACTGGCCTTGTCTCCGTACACCTGGATAATGTTGTCGTGCAGGGGGACCTGCCAGCTGGCGAACACGGTGGCCAGCAGACCGCCCCGAAAGCGGAAGCCGGCCAGGGCGTCGGTTTCCACCCCCAAGCGGGGTTCTTCCCAGATCTGCAGGTTGCAGCTTTCGATTTCATCGCCGACCAGGTACAGCAGCAGATCGATCAGGTGAGAGCCGAGATCCATGAGGGCGCCCCCGCCGCTTTGCTCCGGCCTGATGAACCACTTCCTGTGCTCCGGCATGTCTGCGGAGAGGAAGTCGATGAAGGTGGTGCGCTCCAGGTGTACGAATCGTATGCTTCCCAGGTCACCCGAGTCCACCTGCTTTTTTATGAGCTGGTGGGCCGGATGAAAACGCATCATGTAGCCTATCTGCAGCACCACCCCGCCCTCCTCGGCCGCCTCGATCATAGCCTCGCAATCGGTGACGGTCAGGGCCATCGGTTTTTCGCAGAGGATGTGCTTGCCCGCCCGAGCCGCGGCGATGCTCAAGGGCGCGTGGGTGCTCACCGGGGTGCTGATGTAAACGGCCTGGATGTCCTCTCGTCCCAAGAGTGCCCTCAGGTCGGTGGTGCACTCTATCCGCGGGTACTCCCTTCGGAGTTGCTCCAGACGTTCCGCCTGCCGGCTGTGGGCGGCGATGAAGCGGACACCCTCGATTTCCTCCCGGACCGCTGCCAGGAATCTGCGGGCCATGGCGCCCGTTCCGATCAGGGCGATGTTCATGCCGGCCTCCCGGTGGTGGTGCTCCTCATTCTTTCGACAGCTTGGAGGATCAAAGGTCCCGCCTCCGCTGTCAATCTACTGCCCTGGGATAGCCGTGTTTCGTAGGCTCCCTCGGCAAACGATTCCGGCAGCGGAACGTAGCCGGCCGATCCGTTGGCGTTTCCGAAGACCAAACAGTGGCGCATGGGCGAGGTTCTCTTCAGCTCAAGTCCGTACTCGACGAAGATCTCTCCGGGAAGACCGATGATCTCGAGCTCACCGATGGTGATGTGTTGGATCTCGATCCGCTCATTGGCGGGACCACTGCCCAGGGCTTTTTCCTCCTCTAAAAAGATCAGTTCTTTTTCGAGAACGGATCGCCTTTCCTCATCCCCGGCTCCATTGCCGGTCAGTCGGGCCCGTACCCGGGTAATCTCTCTATCGATCTGCTCCAGGCTGCGTGCTTTGCGATTGGGGATCGTAATCCAGGCGTGCCGGGAGTGGACGGCCGCGTCCCGGAGGGGGGCTTGGTACTCCATTGACCCGATGAGCTCCTTGGCGATCGTGCTGCCGATCCGCTGCGCCTCTTCGAACGTGGAGATCCAGATCCCGGGCGTCTTGATCTGATTGATATTGCCAAATGCACCGTTGAAAAACAGAACAACCGGTTTGCCGGGCAGCGAATCTTCCAGGGTATCCACCAGATACCCCGGCCAATCCCGGGTGAACAGCAGGTTTTCCTGGTCGAGAACGGTGGCGTGCAGGGTGAAGTTGGCAATGGCTCCGGAAATCCTGCTGTCTCGACGAAACAGCACGATCGAGGCGGTCGGGTCCACGGGCCCCCGCTCGGCGATTCGGGATTCTTCGATCCGTTCCAGGTTCAGTCGCGCAGAACCGTCCCGAAGGATTATCCGGCGGTTGAAGGCCAGGTCAGGAACATCGCCTTGGGCCAGAGATACTTTCGTGGGTTCAAGGCGGTCCATGGCTTCCGAAACGCAATCTGCGACTGTTTCGTACAACTCTCGGCAGTACTGCTGCAATTCCGCTCCGGAAGCGGGGTGGCGGAGGGTATCCGGGCCGGAATGGGTATGGGTGCAGCCCAGCAGGATCCGCTCCGGCTGCAGACCGCACTTCTCGGCGATCCGCCGCTTGATGGCGGCGGCGTGCCCATAGTCCAGACCGATCAGATCCAGGGAAACCAGAGCAAAAACCGACTGCCCGCCGTCGATGAGCGCGCAACGCACCTCCAGATCGTCGTGCCTCCCGGTGGCCGGCGCCCGGCGAAGGCGATATCCGCTCATCGTGACGCCCGCCGGCGGCGTGATGATAGCCGCGGAGAATCCCGCTCTCATGATCGTTTCCGGCTCTCAGCTTCCGTACACATCGAGGACTTTTTCGATGGCGGCGATGACATCGTCCAGATCCCGTCTCTCTATGGTCGGATGCACCTGGAGGACAAAAACTTCACCCCCGAGTCGTTTGGCGTTGGGAAGCTCCACCGCGGTGTAGTCCGCCCGGCCTTTATACCAGGGACAGCGGAACGGACAGCCGGTGCGGCCGTAGCCGACAAGTTCCTGAAACGCCTGCTCCCGATAGCCCTCGCTGGAGGTGCCCAGGCCGATCGGTACCCCCTCCGCCCGGACCGCTTTGACGAAGGTGTCCCTATCGGTCTTCAGCCTTTTAAGATTGAGGCGCATGTAGTACTTGTAGTAGGCGTGTTCGAAATCGTCGGATTCGAAGGGCGGGGCCAGCGCATCGTGGCGCGACAGATGGTCGCTGAGATAGCGGGCGTTTTCCCGCCGCCTGCTCAGGTTCCACTCGAGCTTCTCGAGAGCTTTCAGGCCGATGGCGGCCTGCATCTCGGTCATCCGGTAGTTGTAGCCCATGCGATGGTGGATGTAGGTGTAGAGGGCCTCCAGCTCCAGCAGGTTGCGGCGTTCCCGCTCCTCGTAGCCGTGGTCCTTGAAGGAGCGGGCGATCTCGGCCATCTCATCGGAGTCGGTGACAACCATGCCCCCCTCACCCCCGGTGGTGATGATCTTGTCGTTGCAGAAGCTGAAGGCTGCGATGTGGCCCAGAGTTCCCGTCAGCTTTCCCTTGTACTTCGCACCATGCGCCTGGGCGGCGTCTTCGATCACCTTCAGATCGAACTCCGCGGCCAGCTCCATGATTGGATCCATGTCGCAGGGCAGTCCCGCCAGATGAACGCAGATGATCGCCCGGCTGCGTTCCGTGATTCGCTCCCGGATCGAGTGCACGTCGATGTTCTGGGTACGCGGATCGATGTCGGCAAAAACGGGGACCGCGTTCTGGTGCAGCACGGAAAAGGCCGTGGCAATGAAGGTCCGCGGAGGGACGATCACCTCATCCCCCGGCCCGATCTGAGCGGCGGCCAGTGCCACGTGCAATGCCGCCGTTCCGTTCATGACCGCGATCCCGTGTCTGGCGCCGCAGAAACGGGCAAAGCTCTCCTGGAACTCCCGTCCCCTGGTCCCGGTCCAGTAGTTGACCCGGCCTTCCCGGAGGACCTTTTCGACCTCCGCGATCTCATCGTCGAAGAAATGAGGCCAGGGCGGAAAGGGATCCGTCCGTACTTTCGGTCCTCCGTTGATCGCAAGTTCGCTCATCCTTCTGCTCCTCTTCCTGGTCTTTCTGGCTGGTCGTTCTCGTTCGTTCTTGCGGTTCCTCAGGGCGCTGCGGAGCTGATCCAGATCGGGCTGGACCAGGCCTTGTTTCCATCCGTCTGGGTAACCCGGGCGTAGTAGAAATCTTCACGGACGGCAGTCCGCTGGTCCGCCGGATCCTCCCACTCGAACCGGGCCACTTTGCCGGAACCCCGCTGCCTGTGAACGACCCGATTGTTTTTCAGGATTTCCAGGTTGTCGAGGTTGGCCGTTCCCGCGGCCAGCACCGTAAGCCCGCGTTTCCCGGGGCTCTCGACTTGTACCACTTCGCCCATCCTGTGACCGTTGATGCGGAAATCGAGCAGAATCCGAGCTCCCGTAGTTCCGTAGCAGCGCCGACGTCTCAGCGCTTCGAACAGATCCTGCCGAGTGAGATCCCTGGCCCAAACCGCGGCCAGCCCCGCTCCCTCGTTGCCCGGCGTCCCTGTGTGGGTATCCGAGCTGGCTATAACCCCCAATTTGTATCCCCTTTCCCAGGCTCTCTGCACGGAGTGATCTCCCCCCTCTTCCGAAGATCCCCAGGTCGAGTAGATCTCCGCCAGGGGCTGGAGAGTCGGATCATGGAAGGACCAGTCGGTTTTTCCGCCGTACTTGCTGTGGTGGGCAATGGTAATGGCCGGCTTTCCCCGCAGCTGATTCCAGAGCTTGTCCGGCGTGTTGGCTGATTCTAGGTGCGCGCCAAACCACTGCCCCTCGTCGCCTTCATAGTAGACGCACTTGTCGCCGAAACGCTCCCAGCTGCCCCATTCGAAGGCCAGAAAAGTGACAAAGCGGCCAGGTACGTTGTATTGAGCCGCCTTCTGTTTGACGATAGGCCAGAAATCTTCGATCCGGTAGCGCTTGGCCTCCTCCATGTGATTGGTCAGAGCCGAAAAATCGAGGAGTCGGACATCCCGGGCCCAGCGGTAGTACTCATCCGCACTGCCCGAACCGTCGCAGTGCACGTTGTGCCCGTGGATATCCCCGAAGAACAGGTTGAAATCCTCTACCGCGCCTTCCTGCACCAGAATAGGGTTCGAGAGGCCCGCGGTGCCCAGGTCGTGATTGCAGACCGTTATGTACTGCACTCCCGGTCGGTTGAGAGTGACCTGGATGTGCCGGCCCGCAGTACCGACATCCTGTTTGGATGTCGCTGCGGGCGATCGGAGCTGCAGCCCGGCCGATGGATCGGAGCTGGTGAGCGCAATCGAACCGGAATCGACTCCGAGCTCTTCCCCGGCGGGGTTATCGTACCTGTCCGTGGGGAGGGCGAGCAGACCGAACGGCTTCCCGGCACTCTGCAGCGGGCGAGCCACCACGTGGTAGCCGTGCTCGGCTCCACCTTGGACCTGCAAAACCGGGAACTCCGCAATCCGACTGTAAAGCCCCGTGTTGGAGCGATCCAATGCCACGGCAAAGGGATACGCCCGGGCAACCGGGGGCATGACCGCGGGACTTTCCCGCGGATCCCCCACCAGGACCTCCACCACCTCTCCCTCTTTCAGGGGATAAACCCGATTCATGATGTCGATGATTCCGGAGGAATAGCTGATATCCAATTCCGCGGCGGAGGTGCTGCAGCGCGCCGAGATGACCGGAACCCTAGCCCTGTAGCGTTTTCCGGGGGAGTACACCTCCAGATCCTCGAGGGGGCATTCCACGGCGATATGACCGTACGCCTCGATCCCACCCTTTCCGACCTCGACCGTCAATCGCAGGGTGATCCTGTCCCCGGCTTTGACCGTTGCCGGTTCCAGGGTGGCCCGGCCCGGTACCGGGGGCTCGTTGATGAAGCGCCGGAAGTCCCGCCACCACTCCTTGGTGCCGTCCTGCAGCCCCCGCCA
>CAZPQC010000056.1:0-24244 GCA_964588525.1 uncultured Spirochaetaceae bacterium | reverse complement strand
TAATTATCTGTAGGAAGGGAAGATCGATGAACTATTTCTTTTTATGCCGGTTCTTTCTCAGTTTCTTCTTGCGTTTGTGCGTGGCGATCTTATGTCGCTTTCGTTTTTTACCACAAGGCACAGATCCGCCTCCTGTTTTTCACTTCTATGTCAACAATGATATCTCTGCTCGATTGAAATATCCGCGCAGGCTGCTCCGCTACAATATAGCGCCCTCGAGAGCGGAACGACAACTGCTTTGTGCAGTCCTTTGATTATGCGCTCGGAGCGGGCCGATCGTCAAGGGGCGTCACCCGCTCTTCCTCCCTCCCCCGGGCCGGCTCCCGAATCGGCCAGGAAGCTGCGGATCAGGGCGCAGGCGGAATCCACCTCCTCTGGATCTATCCAATGCACATCGGCAAGGGATTTGAAGAACGTAATCTGCCTCTTGGCGTAGCGCCGGGAGTTGCGCTTGATCAGCTGCTTCACCGTCTCCAGGGTCGTACAACCCTTGCGCAGCTCGAAGAACTCACGGTACCCAATGCCCCGCATCCCCGGGTCCTCGAAACCCAAACCCTTGTTCAAGAGGGAACTCACCTCCCCCACCAATCCTTGCCGGAACATCCGCTCCACCCGCTGTTCGATCCTGGAATACAGCTCACTCCGCTCACGAATCAATCCCACCAGCAGAAACTCAAAATCCCCGCGGGGGGCTGTGGGATTCGTGAAAGCGGATAGAGGTCGGCCGCTGCTGCGATACACCTCCAATGCCCGAAGTATTCGGTAGGTATCCCGATCCTGCACCCTGGACCGCGTGACCGGATCGACCCTCTCCAATTCGTCGAGCAGCGCCTGAAGCCCCCCCTGCTCCGCTTCGGTCTTCAGCTTCCGGCGAATCTCGGCATTCCCCGGCGGGGAATCCGGTAGACCGGTGATGAAGCTGCGCAGATAGTAGGCCGTTCCCCCGCACACCAGCGGCGTATTGCCTCGCCGACGTATATCTGGAATGAGCTCTTCGGTTCGATGCACGAACTGCCCGGCGTTGAACTGGTCGGCGGGCTCGAGGATATCGACCAGATGATGGGGAATGCGGGCGCGCAGCTCCGGCGGGGGCTTGGCCGTTCCGATATCCAAACAGCGATAAACCTGCATCGAATCGGCGTTGATGATCTCGATGTTCCCCAGGCAAGCGAACAGGCGTTCTATGAAGACGGTCTTACCGACCGCGGTGGGACCGAATATCACGATCAGGGGCGCCCGCCCTTGGGGCGCCCAGCCAAGGGGCGCCGCATCGGTACACTGCCGGCTCACAGGGGTCCTCCCTATGGGTGCCGCATCGGCGCACCTCCGGTCCGGAGCTCCCGTAGAATCAACTTTCCAGCCGATAGCGCACCTTTTCCGTCAGAATTTGTTTGATTGCCGTGGATACTACCTTGCCCTTGTTTTCCTCCAGCTCCTCATCCCCTGCCAGGTGGATCTGGGTCGCCCGCTTTATCATGGCGCTTGTTATGGTGTATACATTGCCGTTGTACTTGATAAGTCTGTTCAAAGGTATTATCACCCCTTGCTCCCTTTTTTTTGTATAGCAAAGATATAGGATATCGGGAAAAAGATCAAGATTCGAATGCTTTGATTATATTATTCACCACGTAGAACTGATCGCCCCGTTCGGTATCGACGACCAAATCCGCAAAATCGAACTTGTCGATGTCTATTCCGTAGAGCTTGAGATAGCGGTTGCGATCCCGGGTATCCCGCAACTCGATATCCTGCAGCGACTGCTGGCAGGGGATCCCTTCCCGCTCGGCGATGCGCCTGCTCCGCACCTCGGCGGAGGCATACAGATATACCTTCAGATCCGCCTGTTCGAGCAGCCAGATCGCCAGGCGGGAAGCGAGCACACAACTGCCCTCCATCGCCAACTCTACCTGGCGGCGGTCCAGGTGGCGGTCGTACTGACTGTCGCCCTCCGCCAGGAGGCACAGCTGTTCGAAGGGGATACCCCGTTCGGCCGCCATGTCGTGAAAGGTGTAGTTGATCAGGCGTATGCCGAGCCGTTCGGCCAAGATCCTGGAAACCGTCGTGTTTCCGCAGCCGCTTTTACCGGATACCGCGATTCTCATCTCATTCGACATTTCTCAGCTGTTCCCTGATTTTCTCTACGTGGTCTTTGAGGGCAACAATTGCCCCATCCACCTCCACCAGCAGATTCTTGGCTCCGATGGTATTGAACTCCCGATTCAGCTCCTGGCAGATGAAGTCGAGCTTCTTCCCCATGGACTCTGATTCGCCCAGGATCTTCCTGAAGCTCTGCAGATGAGAGCGGCTGCGGACCAGCTCCTCGTGAATATCCGATTTCATCAGCAGCGCCGCGGTTTCCGTAAGTATCCGGTTCTCATCGATTCCGTTCGACAGCAGATCGTGGAAACGGGTACGAAGATCGTTCTTGATTTTCTCCTCCAGCTGCGGGGCTACAGCTTCGATTTTGGTGATATCCGCTTCGATGGCACCGAGCAGCTCCAGGATATCCTTTCCGGTGGCCTCTCCCTCTGCTCGACGCAGTCCGTCAAACTCCTGGAAAACCGACTCCAGGACGGGTCGGAAATCCAGCCAGTAGGCATCCAGGTCCAGGGATTGTTCGGCCTTGAGCACTCCTTCGATCCGCAGCAGATGGGACAGCCTGATTTCTTCACGGATGCCCGCCGCATCGGCCAACTGCCGCAGCGCCTGCATGTAGGACTCCACGTAGAGAGGATCGATGCTGATCTCCGCAGCTTGATTCAGCTCCGTCGCCTTGACGTACAGCTCGAGCCGCCCGCGGGAGATCCTTTTAGACAGGAATTCCCGTATCTTCTGCTCCAGCGGATTCAAAAAGGACGGCAGATAGATGAGGATATCGAGAAATCTGTTGTTGTACGATTTCATCGTAATTGTGATTTTGTGCCTCTCGTCCCGGTGCTCCCGAAAGGCAAAACCGGTCATGCTCTTCATTGCGCCGCCTCGACTTTCGCTTCAAAAATCTCCCGTCCGATCCTCCAGTTGTCACCGGCTCCCATGGTGACCAGCAGATCCCCGGGTTTCAAGGTGTCCTGAAGATACGGGACGGCCTCCTCAGGCTCTTCGAAGTAGACCACCTGCGGGTGATGGCGGCTGACCTCCTGGAAGAGGGTTCTGCCGTTTACGCTGTCATCGCTCGTTTCCCTTGCGGATGCGTAGATCCGGTGCAGCACCACCAGGTCCGCAGCCTGGAAACAGGTTGCGAATTCCTTCAAGAGCGCCCTGGTCCGGGAGTAGGTGTGGGACATAAAATCCACGACGATACGCCGCTGCGGGTAGAAGCTTCTAAAACCTTCCAAAGTGCTGGAGATCTCGGTGGGATGATGCCCATAGTCGTCGATGAACAGCACGCCTCCGGCCGTTCCCAGGATTTCGCTTCTTCGCCGGCTGCCGCGGAATTCCGCCAGCGCCCGTACCATGGCTCGCCCGAGGTCGGCCGTCAATTCACGCCCTTCGGTCTCCAGGATGCCACAGCTCAGCGCCAGAGCCGCCGTGGCGTTGTAGACGGAATGGATGCCCGGGTACTCGAGAAGCAGCTCCTCCTCCACTCCGGACAGGTGAAAACGGGTGGACCCTGCTGTGGAGTGGATCTCGGTGATGCGGAAGCGGCCCTCCGCGTTCCGCCCGTATGGAATAACGCGTATGTCCTCCCGTTCCCGCCGGATCCTGCCCAGAACCTCCCCCGCCCCCGGATCGTCGCTGTTGATGATCAGCTGTCCCTCCGGCGGAAGCTTCCGGCAGTAGCTGAGGAAGGCCTCCAGCACGTCCTCCAGATCCCGGAAATAGTCCAGGTGGTCTGCCTCCACGGCGGTCACCACGATCCGCCGGGGATGAAAATGCAGAAAGTGCCGTCTGTACTCACAGGTTTCGGCAACCAGGTAACGCCGCCCCAGGATGAGGGTCGAGCGGTCCCCAAAGCCGGCCACTTCCGAACCGGCCAGTACCGTAACGGGTAGATTCCACGCCCGGAGAATCATCCCGCTCAGGGCGGCGGTGGTTGTTTTGCCGTGGGTCCCGGATATTCCGCTGGAGTCGCAGGACTCCGAGAGCAGACCCAGCGCCTCGGGATAGCTGAGAATCGGGATTTTCCGCTCCGCCGCCGCGAGAAGCTCAGGATTGCTGTTGCGGTCATAGGCTGCTGAGTGGATGACCAGCTGGACGTCGGGGCCGATGTTGGCCGGATCGAAGGATTCCTCATAGGGAATACCCAAGCGCTGGAGAATTCGATCGGTATAGAACGTTTCCGGGCTGTCGGAGCCGCTGAGTTCGGCGCCCCGGTCGACCAGGATCTCAGCCAGAGCCGCCATCCCGGTTCCCTTGATCCCAACCAGGTGGATTCGATATCCTGACAGCGATGTTGCCAACCGGGGTTGATTCATCTCCGCAACTATAGCCGATGCCCCGGTTGATTTCAATCGGAGGGATAACCTCGGAGGGACACCCTGATCCTTGGCGCCCATATGTCCATCGCCGGGGGCGTGCACCGAGCTCTGGAGAGAGCCCGGTCGATCTCCTGCGAGGCGGTACAGATTTTTACCCGGAACCAACTGCGCTGGGCCGCACCTGCTCTGCAGGAAGAGGAGATCCGGAGTTTTCTCAGCCTCAAGCCTGAGTTCAAGGTGGTGTTGGCCCACGCCTCCTATTTGATCAACCTGGCTTCGCCGGATGAGGAGATCCAACGGAAATCTATCGAGGCTCTGAACGAAGAACTGCGGCGCTGCCTGGTCTTGGGGATCCCAGCGCTGATCCTGCATCCCGGTTCGCACAGGGGCCGCGGTGCTGAATGGGGGATCGAACGCCTGGTAGAGGGCGCGCGCAGGGTTTTCACGGCAGACCGGGGCAAAGATGTGCGTTTGATTCTGGAAACCACCACAGGCAGCGGCTCGACCCTGGGGGGCAGCTTCGAGCAGCTTCGGGATCTACTCGGCGCCCTGGAAGCTGCCGGTGTACCTTCCGGCATCTGTCTCGACACCTGCCACGTGTTTGCCGCCGGCTACGAGCTCCGTTACAGGCGCGGGTACCAGGCCACCTGGGAGCGATTCGATCGGGTGATCGGCAGGAAGCATCTGTTGGCGCTCCACCTCAACGATTCTCTGGGAACCCTGGGATCGGCAAGAGACAGGCACGAGCATATCGGTAAGGGGAAAATCGGACGATCGGGCTTTCGGCTGCTCGTCCGGGACCCCTCTCTGGCGCAGCTGCCGGGCATTCTAGAAACCCCCAAGGGCCGTGACCTGCGGGAGGATGTCGAGAATCTGCGCCTGCTCAGGGAACTGAGCAGAGGGTAGACCGCCCGAAGAGGTGTTACTTCCAGAACTTGGGAACCAGGATGGTGAATCCGAAGTAGCCCTGCCATCTGGGGAAAGCCTGGATGGTGGGCAGGAAGCCGACCGTCGGCGCCACCTCGACGAACAGCTCCACGACATTGTTGATCAGAAACACCTGGAGCCCGACGGGGATCCGCAGCCCCAGTTGGGACGCGCCGAGATCCTGGAAGGGCAGCTGCGTGTAGGCCCCGACACCGAGAAAAAGGTGCAGGAAATCGATGAGCTGATAGCCGCTTACGATGCGGTAGTCCGCGCTCAGGAACAGCCACGGGTTGTCCGCCTCGAAACTGTACCCGATTTTGAAATCAAACGGTGCCGGCCGGATGATCAAAACCGCGACAGGATCACCAAACTCCAGACCCAACCGAAGGCTTCCCTTATTCGCGGCAGAAACGGTGGCCGTGGCTACCACGAACAGGACGATCAGGACTACAACTACCTTGAATGCTCGTTTCACTTGCCTACTCCTCCTTGGTTGGGCCTCAGTGTAACCGATTCTGCAAAGGAAAAAAAGGCTGGGAACCGCCCAAAGCGGACAACCCCCAGCCGCCATCTCCTAGGGGAGTCGAACCCCTGTTGCCGGGATGAAAACCCGGTGTCCTAACCACTAGACGAAGGAGACATGTCCGGCGCCCCGCGCCATTTTTCGAGGGGAATATAGTTTTTTTTCCCCGGGCTGTCAACTAGGGAATCCGGCTGGGTGCCTCGTCAGCGCCTGTACGAAAAACCAAGGGAACGGAAAAGGGCAGAATCAAAAAACCGACCGTGAAGGGAAGCAACCTACACGGTCGGAAACCGTTAGTCGTTCCGGCAATCCCTGCCGGAATTGTTATTATTCGACCCAGTTTACCTTGGCGAAATCATGCTTCATGGCTATGAGGATAAGGTCGATCAACCACCAAATACCAAAGCCGCCAAGGGTGATGAGCTTCAGGATGCCGAGCCCGATGTATCCCATGTAGAATCTGTCGACTCCGAGACCTCCCACAAAAATGGATATCAGCAGCCCGGCAATCCAATTCTTGTCCTTCTTTGTAGCTTCAGCCATACCTACCTCCTCAGGGTTTTGAAGAAACAGCCGTTTCTCCGTGATTTGTATTTGTGGGTTTTAATATACACCTGCTACTATGTTTTTCAAGGATTTTTTACTACTGCAAATATTTTCGAATCAACTGAAAAGTGTAGGCGGGATTCTCGACGAAGCTGCGGGTCAGATTCCCCTGCTCATCGCAGTATTTGCTTGTTTCTTCAAGAAATTTCTCGGAAATCAGGATAAACAGTCAACTGGGCTATATATTTTCATTAAACCCGCGTGCGAAGTAAGAGTGGATTGAATGAGTGACATGCCAAGAGAAATTGACGAGAAAAAGCTCCAAGAAATCTTCAAACGATTGGATCAGAATCAACAAAAGAGGCCTGCAGATAAATTCCCGAACAACTCTAAGGGGGCTAATTCTTCGCGTAACAAAAGGCGCAGAATTCCCTAAAAACACTTCTTGATCCGAGTTGTCAGTTCCTCTAGATAATTGTCTGAAAATTTACGCCGGAAGCTCAAAAAGACCTAAAAGGGAAATCGAACCAAGAAAGCCCTCACTGTGGCCGCAGTCAAGCGACTGTTGGCCTGGCTGGAGAAAGACAGCTCCGCCAAGGGGCAGCGAGACTACGCGGTAGTCTACACGCTCGTGACTTCCGGGCTGAGGTCCGCCGAACTGGTACAGCTTCGCTGGAAGGACCTGGAGCTATTCGAGGGAACCTGGACGGCTCGGTTCATCGGCATGGGGAACAGGGAAGCCGAGCAGGAGTTGTACACCCAAGCGGTGGAAGCGTGTCGGAGATACTTCAAGAGCCAGTTCAAAAGGGAGCCGGTGCCGGAAGATGCCCTGTTCTGGACCTTTCCGACATATCGAGGGGATAAGACTCGACCGCTTGCATATCAAACCTTATGGCGTAGAATAAAAGAGATAGGTAAGGCGGCCAGAGAGCTGGGTTGGAGTCCTCACCTGTTCCGCCGGTTTTATGCCACAGCTTTGTATAAGTCAGGGATGGGGATCAAGGCGATCCAGGAGAAGACCCGACACACCAATATTGACATACTGGTGCGGCATTACATTCATGACGAGGAACCAGCCAGCCCCTACTTTGAGAAAATGCTCGGATAAACTGAACGGATATTTTTGAATATGAGGAGGGGCGTGATGAAAAGATGCGTTCGGATAACGGGTGAAAAACTAAGTCGAAGGTGATCGAGAGGATGAACAAGGTATTATACAAAAGCGGTTTGCCGGGATCGGTGACTGATGATCAGCTCAATGAGTTGTTCGCGGATTGTGGTACTGTTGATTTCGCTAAAGTTATGTACAGGTCCCCGCCATTCCGCTCGGGGAGCTTCGGTTTCGTCGAAATGAGCACGCCAGAAGAGTGTAAGGTAGCTATTGGTGTTCTGAATAACTCAGAATTCAAAGGGCACACCTTGAACGTGCAATATTCCCGGCCGTACGGCTTCCCACGCGACATCAGAGAATCTCACCATCGCGACGCGAATACTGCTATACGAGAGTTCATCGTTGATTTGTCCTCGACCGAGAGTTTCCAGGATTTTATTGCTGCTTTCAACGAGGGATTCTGTCGACACGTGTCCGGAGAGTGGCGCGGAAATTGGAACGCCTTCGATGATTACCTGTCTTGGCCTGAAGAAGACTGCTATCGGCTCACGTTCCGCGGATGGAAGAAATCTCGTTCTCTCATTCCCGAGGATCGCTTGATATTACAAGAAATAATTTATAAGAACGCATATGTTCAGGTTACCTTTACCTAATAAGTTCGCCACAATGATCCGGCGCTCTATTGGGTATTAGGATGATTCAGGATAAGGAGTTAAGAACGAACCTGCTATCTGACAGGGACATTATCTGCAGCGGTGGATTGAGTAGTTGCGAGAAGCAAAGATAAGGGAAGAAAAATTGGGCCATTTCTCTGGTTGTCTCAGATCGTAGATGACTCATAGCACCCTACGAATTGTATCTGTTAAATTGCTCTCTTACTCTTACCGGGGTATAATCTACGACGAGTAAGCCACTTATGGAGCCTAAATATGAAAAAAGCGTTCCTACTTCCGGCTTTGCTTCTTTCGTTTGTGCTTCCTGCCTACACTGTTTCTTTCCGCATCGCTCTCTCGGACTTCGCCGTTCACAGTAAAAACCCGAAATACGAGTACATGGGCAAAGGCATCTCCGAGATGATTGCCGTCGAGTTGGCGAAATCGACGGGTTTAGACCTGATCGAGCGGGAAAAACGGGCTGAGATGCTTGAGGAGATCGAGTTCGCCTTATCAGATTTGGCCGACGCTACCAGGCAGGTGGAGGTGGGCAAGATGCTGGCCGCCAAGTACCTGGTGTTTGGCGAGATCATAGACATGGACAAGGATGTTCTGATCAGTTTGCGCATGGTGGAAGTGGAAACAGCCGAAATTGTTTGGATCGATCAGGTCGTTACCAACATCGCGAACTATGATTACATCACAGGTTTCTTCACCGAGTCGATCCTGAAGTATTTGGGGTTGTCTGTTCCCCGTTCGACTGTAGCGAAGGTCGAATCGATCAAGGCGAAGGACGAGGATGCCGTTGTGGCTTTTTCCAAGGCCGTCGATGCCTATGACCGGAAGGAGAACGCTGCGGCAAGGGAGGAACTGGTCAGGGCACGCCGGATCGATCCGGATAACGAAGCGGTTCGATTGTACTTGAGCAAGCTGCTTGTTAATCTGTCCAAGTTCAAGATCGAGGCTGCAGCATTACAGCTGCCCAGCCA
Organism: uncultured Spirochaetaceae bacterium; assembly: GCA_964588525.1. Classification (GTDB taxonomy): domain Bacteria; phylum Spirochaetota; class Spirochaetia; order SZUA-6; family DRHE01; genus JAFGQJ01. Next base: position 15,077 of record CAZPQC010000056.1, on the reverse strand, counting down.
GAACCCGGCCTATCTCGGATTCCTCCAATACGCTCAGGTTGCGTTCATGGTGAACGTTTCTGATATGTTATCCGACGAGGTGCCGTATTTACATCTGGAAGAGTATGACTTGTATTACTGGAATCAGTTTGGCCACTGGACTCTGGGTTACAGCGCGCCGCTTGGGAAGACCCTGGGCTATCAGACGAATATATTTGGTTGGTCGCCGAACGGTGAGGAGCTTCGCACAGAAGAAGACCCGGGAGAAGCAGAATACCAATGGTACGATCTAATGAGCTGGGGTACGCAGTTTAGCCTTGGCTGGGCCATATCCGACCGGTTGGCTTTCGGTGTGAGCACATCCGTGTTCCTAGCAGTGAACTCGGGGGGGTACGAACAATCCCCAAAGGACCCACCGCAGGTGCAAAGTGCATTCTGCCTGGGCGCCGTAGTTAAGAATCTTGATTCGACGGTCGTGTTTGACATTCTCTCCGGCTATTCGTTTTCGCCGCAGTACCTGCTATTGGCTCAGGAACTGGCCGACTACCGCGATTTGGGCATTCCCTACACCATGGGGGCCTCGGTAGCCCTTCCACTTCTGCTCGAGGGTTCGGTTACGTTCGCTCTCTTGGACAGGAGGATCTACCTGCTCGTACGACAGCGAAACGATATCTTCCTCGATCAGGCCTCTTACTCTGGGCGGATCACTATTGGGGCTGAGCTATGGGCGGCGAAGTGGTTTGCGATCCGCGGAGCGGTGGAGTTATCTGAGTACAAAATGGAAGACCTGGTCATTTATGGAATGGGAGGAACAGGAGGAGTGGCATTAAGGAGTACCCGATGGGCATCGGATCTCGAGTTGGGTCTTTCCTATCGGATGGAACCGGTCCGGTCACTTCCGGGAGAAGTCGTGTACCAGCCCGTGCTCTATATCAGTCTAACTAAAAACCTGCTCTCCAAAGCACGGTAATCTGGTTGTATAAGTCGTCGACGATTTATTTAACCGTGGGCCACGAGGTTTCGGTCACGGGGTGACAGCAAAGGTTGAAAATACAATTAAGGTGGTTTGTGCAACTCTATGATTTAGGAAAAAGATAAGAGAGAGAAATTTAGCCCCAAACATTGACCGGTTCTCACCCATCTAAGATAAGTGGGAAAGTCTTTGATAACCGTCCATCTCTTAGACCGACTATTCAGAGTGATTCAAACTCGCCATGGTGGGAAAAATTCTCTAAAGCCCAATTTGTGTGCTAGTTTCCAGTGCGGATGGAGTTTGTAATGCTTCATCCCAAACGGGAGATTCCCCCACTTACTCCCCTTTCGTTGCTTGCAGAGTGGACAAACTTGTAGGTGCATAATCAACGTAGCATAAGTTGTAGTCTTATTTGCGCCAAGTTCCGATCGAATGATTGGGCCAAGAAATATGCTAAGGATTGGTAGAATCGGAGTTGTCACAATACCAAATATAAACGCACCGAGCGAAATAGTACTGTTACGCCAATTCCTCGTAACCTTCAACTTTTTCGCGAGACCAAATTTGTATAATACAACGTTATCACGACTACTGCAGATATGACATGTGTCAGGTGGATTTGGGATCAAGTTCAATAGATCTGCATATATGCTATTATCTTCAGCCATGCAGACACCTCGTACGAATCACTCGACAGGAATCCTCTTACCCTATTGATAACACCTCATTTCTTATCCTGAAGCTACTCATGTCTTGGATAGTTCATCCTCTAGTAGGCGAAATCCAAGTCACCAGTTCAATTATAGTTCACAGCTTCAAGCTTCCCAATTATTGAAGTTGCTCTCTGGGTGGAAAATTAAAAAAGGCTCCAAGATAGAGCCTCTTCAAAACCATAATAATTCTGTTATTTGTAATGAGCCGCACAGGAATCGAACCTGTGACCCACAGCTTAAAAGGCTGTTGCTCTGCCAACTGAGCTAGCGGCCCCTGCGGTAGAACATGGGCAATATAACAATCGCTCGCGGTCAGTGTCAATAATCAATACGGATGGACGCTGCTGCTGATCATAGCACAACTAGGCCGACCCGGCGAAGCGCCCCCGGCAGGGATTCCCCGCTTCCTCTATCACGGCCTGGACCAGGTTGCCCGCCCTTCCCTCCTCCCCGGGAACGCCTTGGACCAGCACCTTGAGATAGTTCGCGCTCAAACCCCGCCAGCTGCCGCCCGCTGCGGATCCGCCCTTCTCCAGCACAGCCTCCACCCCGCGGCCCACCCACCGCGCCGTGTAGGTTTCGTGGAGCTTGGCTGACAGGGTCAGCAGTTCATGCACCCGTTGATCGCGGATCCGTTCCGGTACCGGATCGCTGGGGTGCTCGGCGCTCGTACCGGGTCTGGGTGAAAATGGAAAGACGTGCAGCTTGCTCAAGCCGAGTGATTCGACGAGCCCGCGGGAGGCCAGAAAATCCTGCTCCCCCTCCCCGGGAAATCCGACGATCATATCCGCTGCCAGGAAGGGATCCTCTTTGGCCTTGCGCAGCAACTGCACCGCCCGCACGACCCGCTCGCTTCGGTACCTGCGGCGCATCCGCAGCAGCAGCCGATCCGAGCCGGACTGAATCGGCAAATGAAAGTGGGGGCAGATGCGCGGGCTGCAAAGCACGTCGGTAAGCCCAGGGGTGATCCTCTCCGGCTCCAGCGAAGACAGACGCAGACGGAGCCGTTCGGTATTGGCTAGAATAGCCTCCAGCAACTCCGGCAGATCGGTCTCCCCGAATCGATAGGCCGTCAGATTCACGCCGGTCAGGACGACCTCCCGATATCCCTGTCGCTCTATACCCTGAGCCCTCTGCACCGCCTCCTGCGGATCCAGGCTGACCGAACGGCCCCTTGCCAGGGGCACCCGGCAGTAGGCGCAGCGGTAGTCGCAGCCGTCCTGAACCTTGAGGAAGGCGCGGGAATGATAGCTGAAGCGCTCGACCCGGTAGGCAAAGGGATCGCTCCGGCCAGGCTGTGCGGGTCCTCCGCTCCCCAGCAGATCCCCCGAAGCATAGGCGGCGGTCCCTCGCTTCCGGAGCAGGCGGGGCAGCTCCATCAGGGCAGCCTTCTGCTCTTGCGAAATCACCCGCACGTTGCTGCCCAAAGCTGCCAAATCCCCTGCATTCAGCTGGGCGTAGCAGCCGGTCACCAGAAGCAGGGAACCGGGGTGCTCTCTGGAGATTTTTCGGATCAGACGCCGGGCTTTCTGCTCGCTCTTCGATGTAACCGTGCAGGTGTTGATCACATAGACATCCGCCGGCTGATCCGAAGCGACCAGAGAAAAGCCCCGGTTTCTGAACTCAGAAGCCAGGGCTTCGGTCTCGAATTGATTGAGCTTGCACCCGAAGGTATGGAAGGAGGCGGTCATCCCTCGATCAAAGCTGCTGCTCCACCCTGGATCTCCCTCTGACGGCGTCCACGAGATTGGGATTCAAAGCCAGCGCTTTGTTGTACGCCTCCAGGGACCACTGGAAATCCCCTCCCCTCTCCCTGGCATACCCCAGTCGGGTCCACCAGTCCGCCACATTGGGCGAGTGATACAGCGCGGTAGACAGGGCGATATCGGCGTTGTTGAACTTGCCCTGCTGGATGAAAATTTCCCCCATGAAGTAGTACACCATATCGATCCTGCCGCCGGTCGGGGATATGGCGGCATACTCTTCGAAGTACCGGAGAGCCTCGGCCCGCCGCCCGAGATAGAAAAGCGCCTCACCGGCGGTTTCGATGATCCGCGGATCGTAGCGGGAGATCTGAAAAGCCGCCTGGCTGGCCTCCAGGGCTTCCTGGTACCGTTCCAGCTTCAACAGACTCCAGCCCAGCACGGCGTGGGCATCCATGCGGTTGGGCATTTCCTCCAGCTCTTTGCGGCAGACCTCGATCGCACCCTGGTAGTCCCCGTTCCTGTACAGCTCCACGGCGTCGTACTTGTCCTGGGCAGTAACGGAGAGTGCGCTCACCAGCAGGAAAGGGATGAGAAAAGCCAGGTTACTTCTCATGTTTGGCCTCGCTCATGGCACATGCCCCGTTGTACTTGCAGCCGCTCTCCATGACCAGATCGGGAGTGCTGAGATCCCCCTGCATGGAAGCGGTGGAGGCAAGCTCCACCCGGGTAAGGGCGATCACGTCTCCCTCTATTCTGCCCTTCGTGGAAACGCAGTTCGCCTCGATCTTAGCCTTGACAAACGCCTTTTCTCCGATGTACAGGTCCGAAGAAGCCTTGATCTCCCCCTTGAAGTTGCCTTTGATCATCAGGGGCTTCTTAAAGGTCAGCACACCGGAAAAATCGATGTCCTCCGCCAAAACCGTGTCTATTTCATTCTCGTCGATCTGATTGATGCGTACGTCCCTCATCTACTGTCCTCTCGCAGGCGTTATGGTATCCAAAGCTCCCGAGCCGTGTCAACAGGCAGGCAGGAAGGCACGTCAAGATCGCTGGTGTTCATCCAGGCGCCTCCTGACCTCGCCGAGGGAAGCTGCCAGTCGATCCCGCATCTCTCGGGTGTAGGGATTGTACTGTTGAAGATCGTAGAACAGCTGCCAGGAGTCATTGCAGGTCTGTTCGATAATTTCCAGCAGCTTCCGGTAGCCCAGTGAGGCGATTCGGGTAGGCTCCAGCTCCAGCTCGGCCAGAACCCGCCCCAGATAGTGGGTCAACCCCTGGGTGAAGGCGGCCTGACGATCGTGGAGCTCCGGCTCCATGAGCTGCACGGAGAGCCCCATCCTTTCGAAAAAACGCCGCCACCCTGCCAACTCCGAGGAGCCGAGACGAACCGGGTGCAGAATCATCGGCAGCCCCTCGATTCCCCCGCGGGCCGAGTCGGGTCCGAACATCGGATGTGTGGCCAGGATCTTTACCGCGGGGGGAAGCAGCTCCTCCATCCACCGTGCCGGCATGGATTTCACCGAGCAGGTATCCATGACCAGCGTATCCGGTTTCAGCCGGGGCGCCAACCTCTGAAGCACTTCCCGCAACCCGGAAATCGCCACGCAGAGGATGATCACCGGCTGATCGCAGAGCTCCGCTTCGCCGACCCGCCGGACTCCGGGCGGCAGCGGGGCTTCCGGATTCCGCGAACAGGCCTTGACTGCGGCGTAGCGGGACAGCAGTTCGGCGTAGAAACGTCCGAAGCGCCCCAGCCCGTAGATGCCTATATTCTTCTGAGGCGGGGAAGCCGTATTAGAGGCCGAAGGTCGTCTTGATTGCCCCAACGGCTCTTTCCTCGTCCTTCTGCGGGATGATCAAGGCGATCTTCGTTTCCGAGGTGGTCACTGTTTGAATCGCCACGTTCGCCTCCGTCAGGGTCCCGAACACGCGGGCGGCTACACCGGACTGAGTTTCCATTCCCGGCCCTTCCACTGCGATCTTGGTAATTTCATCGGCGATCTTGATCTCCAGGTTTTTCATCGACTTTTGGAGCGTTTGTACGAGCTCGGTTGTCTTATCGATGTCCTTCTTGAAAACCGTGAAAGAGATATTCACCTCCCCGTTCACCGGAGCCGTCTGGCTGATCAGGTCGACGTTGATGTTCGCCTGGCCGAGGCTCTCGAAGATGCCGGTAATGCTTTTCGGATCCAGAGTGATTCGATAGAGGGATACGAGGGCCTCCTCGTTGCTGACAAACAGGCGGGTAACCGCACTGGCCGCGGTGATCATCTCCTTCATGCTGTACAGACCCGGGGCCTTGCCCAGGAGGTAACGCACCGCTTCCAGGGCGCCCAGGGCGAAGATACGCCGGGAGGCTGCCGAATGCCGGAGCTCGACCAGCTCATCCTTGCCGGCAAACACGATCTCGTGCTCCCCCACCACGGTGCCGCCTCGGACCGCATGGATACCCAGGTCCGAGCTCTGGCGCTGCTCTTCCCGTCCGTGACGGCCGTACACGTAGCGCTTTCCCTGCAGGAACACCTGGTTGATCGCATCGGCCAGGAGCAGGGCGGTTCCGGAGGGTGCGTCCTTCTTCTGATTGTGGTGTCTCTCGATGATCTCGATGTCGAAACTCTCACCTAAAACCGTGGCTGCCTTCTGTGCCATATCGGACAGAAGGTTGACTCCCAGGGACATATTGGCGGACACGAAGATGGGCAAAGATTCGGAGGCCTCGGCGATCAGGGCTCTGTCCTCCTGGGTGAGTCCCGTCGTGGCAATGATGAGGGGGATCTTTTTTTCCTTCACGCCTTTCAACAGGGCGGGAAGAGCTTTGGGGGAGGAGAAATCCACAACAACGTCCGCGGGGACTGTACACTTCTCGAAGCTGGTATACACGGGAAAATCGGCATCGCTTTCCCCCATGAGCAGGTCGATCCCGGCCACGACCTCGATGTCCGCCGCGCTTGCGACGGTGGCGGTCAGTACCCGGCCCATGCGGCCCATGCAACCGTGGATAATGATCCGTATCATGACACCCTCCTCTCCGCACACTTTTTGTCATAGTAGCAAAAGGGCGCCTGCCCCGCAACAGGCAGGGCGGGGCACAGCAAGACGCGCAGCCCGGCGTCCGCCGGTCCAGGTAGTACACCACTGCGGCAATTATCCCCTTGATCGAACTTGGTCTGAAAAGGTATGCTGCAAATTCATATTTCTGCGCAGAAGAGAGAGGAGGCCGAGAATGTTCCAAGGAGTCTTTACGGCATTGATTACCCCCTTTACCCGGGACGGGAAGATCGACGAGCAAGCCCTCCGGAAACTCGTCGACTTCCAGATCGACCGGGGCATCGACGGGCTGGTCCCCGTCGGGACCACCGGCGAAAGCCCGACCCTCAGTCCCGAGGAGACCGAACAGGTCATTCGCGCCGTGGTCGAACAGGCGAAAGGCAGGGTCCCCGTGATTGCCGGTACCGGCTCGAACTGTACGGACAAGGCGATCCATATGACCGAAAAGGCCAAAGCAATCGGCGCCACGGCCAGCCTGCAGGTTGCACCGTACTACAACAAACCGACGGGGGAGGGTTTCTTCAGACATTTTACGGCCATCGCCGATGCCGTCGATCTGCCCATGGTGGTGTACAACATACCCGGCCGGACCGGGAAAAACATAGAAAACCCGATCATGCTCAGACTGGCGGAGCACAGGAATATCGTTGCCGTAAAAGAGGCCAGCGGCAGCATTCCTCAGATGATGGATCTGATCGCCAAGAAACCGAAAGATTTCAACGTGCTTTCCGGAGACGACAACCTGGCCTTCCCCCTGATGGCTCTGGGGGGAACCGGGGTGGTATCCGTGGCCAGCAACATCGTGCCGGATCGGATGAAACAGCTCACTCAGGCGGCCTTGAAGGGCGACTGGGATCGGGCCCGCAAACTGCACTACGATCTGCTTCCCCTGTTCAAGGGGATCTTCCTGGAAACCAATCCGATCCCGATCAAGGCGGCCATGGCCCTGAAGGGTTTCGTGGAAGAGGTCTACCGGCTGCCGATGTGCCCGCTGAGCCAGGAGAATAAAAAAGCCCTGACCGGGATACTGGAACAGCTAAAGATCCTCTAGCTCCTTCTGCAGACGCCGGCTGAAGCCGAGCAGCGCTTGAGGAGACAGCCGCTCACTACGGATTCCCGGATCGATGCCCAGTTCCTCGAACAACTGATCCAGCTGCTCTACCCGGGCTGGAGAGATGAGTCCCCCCGCGAGCAGGTTGTTTCTCATGGTCTTGCGCCTGCTGCGGAAGAGCGTGCGCAGGCAGCGGAGGAAAAAACTCCACTGGGGGATCAGGGACACCTCCGGGTTGGGCTCCAGGAGCACGACGCTGGAATGCACCTCCGGCGCGGGATAGAAGGATCCCGGTTTGAGCTGCATCCGCTGCGAGATGCGGTAGACGACCTGGCAGAGAACCGAGAAGGAGGAGTAGTTCTTGTTTCCCGGCGCGGCGCTCATCCGCTGAGCCAGCTCACGCTGCACCGTAAAAACCAATCTCTTGGCGCAGACACGGTTTTCCGCCAGGGCTGCGATCAGAGCCGAGGCGGAGCTGTACGGAAGATTTCCCACGATCTTGTCCGGAGGACCCGTTTGAGCATACTGGGACTTCCAGGTTTTCAACACGTCCCCTTCGATAAGGTGAAAGTTATTCCGGTCCGCGAAGGTCTCGTTCAGGTAACGGATCAATCCCCTGTCGATCTCAAAGGCCAGCAAGGACCGGACTTCCGGCAGGAGGAGAACCGTGAGCGTTCCCAATCCCGGCCCGATCTCCCAGATGGTCTCCTGGGTGCCGGCTTCGACCAACGATACGATCTGCCGCCGCGCGCCCTGGTTGACGAGGAAGTTCTGCCCCCACCGCTTCTGAAGCCGCAGGCCGAGCTGCTCCACGGTGCGACGGATCTCGATTGGGGAGTTGTAGTTCAACACGAAGGGAACCTCTTTTGCATACGGACCTCGAAGGGGATTGGGATCAGAGGGATCGCGAGAAACAGCCAATACAGCGGCCTCCAGGAAACGTACAGACCGGGGAGGCGGGAAAACAGATCGAGGCAGAGGGTAATCGCTCTGTACAGCAGGAACAAACCGTCGGCGATAAAAACGCTCAGCGGAGCGCCGCCCGGCAGACCGCCGGCCGGTAGGATCGGCAGGAAACTCAATCCCACGAACAGGACCCCGCCTCCGAGAAATACGGTGACCAGCGGGATGAGCAGGACCGCCGCCAACACCCCCACGGGATATATCGCGCCGAAATGGTACAACACCAGGGGCGCGGTACCGATCTGCGCACTCAGGGACACGCCCAAAGGCCAGCCGAGAAAAGGGGGCAGATAGCTTTGCCAGATACGGTGCAGATACGGGCTCAACAGGAGAATGGCCGCCAGAGAGAGGAAGGAAAGCTGAAAGGAGAGGTCGAAGGCGTAGTGGGGATGAGCCAGCAGGAGCACCGCCGCGGCCAAACCGAGCAGGTTCAGCGGCTGGATTTCCCGATCCAGTGTGTAGCCGACGGCCGCAATCAGGAGCATCACTGCAGCCCGCTCCAGAGACGGGCGCCAGCCGACAAGAAACACATATCCGAGCAGCAGGGTACCGGCGACAAGCCGCCGCAGGCGTTGATCCCGGAGGAAACGGAGCAGCAGGCACAGGAGGAGGTAGAGGATGCCCAGGTGAAGACCGGAGAGCGCCAGAAGATGAAGGCTGCCGCTGCTGCGGAACTGTTCGTACAGGGAGATCTCCAGCTCCTCCCGCCGTCCAAGAAGAAGGGCCTGCAAGAGGGCGGCGACCGGAGGGTCGAGCTGGCGCAGCCTTGCCTGGATCTCGGCAAAGACCCCGGCCCGAGCTGAATCGATCCGCCTGGGAAAAGCTCCCACACGCAACTGGTCGGCATCAGCCCGGGAGGTGTAGGCGAAACGACCGGGTTGGCGAGATCGCTCTAGGCCGGCATATACGGTCAGCTCCTGTCCCCGGAACAGCATCGGTCCGTTGCGGATCCAGACCAGAACGTTGCCTGCGGCCGAACCGCGCAGCTGCCCGTCGACACTGGCCACTCGTTCGAGCTTTACCGGATAACGGCTCAGGCTTTCTTCTGATCCCGGAACGGCCGTGCTGTCGGCAATCAAGACTCCACCGAACTCTCCGACCCGCTGCGGGGGAACCGCGGTATGAGCCGCAGAACCGGGCAGGAACCGGGGATAGCGATCCCAGCGGGTCGCTTCCGGGACTCTCAAACCGCCGATCGACACGCCCAATCCCAGGAAGCTCAACATCAGCCCCGCTTGTTTCCAGCGGGGATACGCTACAGAGGCGACCGGGACGGACGCGGCCAGGAAGACGAGCCCGATCAGCGGAAAAAGGATGCCCGCCACAGCCCCGGCGAAAAAGATGCAGATCCACAGGGCGAGCGCAAAAAGAAAAAAATTGGAAAAAACGCCCCGAATCATCGGGTATATACGGTGCGCTACGGGGCTACCACCTCAGATTGTCCAAGGCATTCCGGGCGGCTTTTTTTATCTCGCTCGAGTAGCTGAGATACTGCGCGTACAGCAGATCGTCGAAGGCCGACTTGTCCCCAAGGATGCCGAGATTCCTTACAACCGCCAAAACGATGATGTTGTCGAATTCCTGCTGTCTCTCGGTATAGGCATTGAGAAGCACCAGGTACTGGGTCAGACGAACAGCGGCCTCGTGCGTTCTCATGGCACCCAGGCAGTCGACGGCCTCAACCACCCGGCGTTTGTCCGTGAGCCCCCTGTCGTATTCCAGCAGGACCGTGTCGAAATGCTCGATGGCCAGATCCGTCGCTGAAGACCATTTGCCTTCCGTCAGGGCCACCGCGGCCAGATAGCGGATTTCCCGGGCGATCTGCCGGGAAGGATTGTCCGCGGCCGCTGTATGCAGACCCACATCCATGGCGAATTGGGCGATCTCGGCCTTGGCGTTGTCGTCCAGACGATCGCTTTCCATGGACATCTGCAGGGCGAGCTTTTTCTCCTCCAGATCACTGCCTTTCAGGATAGCGATCATATTGTCTTTGAGCTCTCCTCCCAAACGAAACAGGCCTTCCCGAGCCGAGCGGGTGATATCATCCGTGTAGCCGATCGTCATGGTGCTGAACAGCACGGGAAATGAGCTCTGGTCCCCCAGCTGGGCCAACGCCCGGACGGCGGCCGAGATGACGTAGATATCCGGAACCTTACCGCTTTGAAACACCGTGTTCTGCTGACTGAGCCAGACGTTCAGATATTCGATGATCTCCTCATCTCCCTGGGCCAGCGTTCCCAGAGCTTTGAGGCAGCTGATCCGCACTCCGGTCTCTTGCTCGATATCGAAGAGCTTCAAGACCGAATATCTGCCCTCGGTGTAGCCGGAGGCTTCCATCTGGTCGAGAGCCAGAATCGCGAGCTGGCGAAACCGCTGGTCGGTGTCGATCAGGGTGAAGTTGTTCAACACGAAATCGATGGCCTGCCGGTATAGAGGCCCCATCCCGGAATAGCCGCTGTTTCCCGCATCCTGAATGATCTGCATCTTCACATCGAGGCTGGCTATGGCGAAATTCCTGGTGAAGGATCGAAGCAGATCCTGAGTATCCTGCGCCCGAAGGCCGGATGTCAGCAGAAAAAACAGCAGAAACACTACCAGCCGGCGTACTTTTTTCATTCTCCCACTCCTCAAACGTACATCTTCTCTTCGACTATACACTATCGCAATCTCTCCTTTCAATTGTAAAAAGAAGATTGCGATCGACGTCAATGGTATACCCGGACGTGAAAAAAATCCCACTTGCTTTGCCGTGCACGCTGTTTTTCGTTATAATGGCGAAATCCTCGAATGAGTAAGAAAACAAAGATAGTCTGTACGATCGGTCCCGCTTCCTCCTCCCCCGATGTCCTGAAGGCGTTGATGGAGGCCGGGATGGATGTAGCCAGGATCAACTTTTCCCACGGTAATCCGGACTCCAACGGTCTGCTCATTCAAGCGATCGAAGAACTGAGGGGGCAAACCGGCAGGAATATCGGGATCCTTCAGGATCTCGGCGGCCCTAAAATCCGGGTCGGACAGCTGCCCCCGGAGGGCATCCCCCTTGCGGACGGGGATTCGATTCGCTTGAGACCCGAATCGGAACACTGCGTCTATGAGGAGGGAAAACCGATTCCCGTCGATTATCCCGCCCTGACAAAGGATGTTCCTGAAGGGGCGCGAGTGCTGCTGGACGACGGAATGCTGGAGCTCAAGGTCGAGCAGAATACCGGAGAGCATCTGCGCTGTCGCATCCTCCACGGCGGACGCCTGTACTCCCACAAGGGGGTTAACTTTCCCGATTTGATCCTCTCTCTGGGCGCTCCCACGAACAAGGATCTCGAGGATCTGCGTTTCGGACTCGAGCGGGGGGTGGATTTCGTCGCCCTCTCTTTCGTGCAGACCGCAGCCGATCTGGAGGCGATTCGGGAGGCAGTCGGAGACACGGAATCCGCTCCGTGCATCATCGCCAAACTCGAAAGAGCCACGGCTCTGCAGAATCTCGATTCAATAATCGCCGCCAGCGACGGCATCATGGTGGCTCGGGGAGACCTGGGAATAGAAGCGGACATCTCCATGATTCCGATCTATCAGAAAACCGCGATTCGCAAGGCAAATCTCGTTGGGGTACCGGTGATCACCGCTACCCAAATGCTCGACAGCATGATCCGCAATCCCCTTCCCACCCGGGCCGAGGTCACCGACGTGGCCAACGCCATCTACGATGGGTCGGATGCGATTATGCTGTCCGGGGAGACCGCGGTGGGGGCCTATCCAGTCGAATCGGTGCGCATGATGCGGGCAGTTGCCGATAACGTCGAACAGAACCTCGGCCTGGACCGCGGCTGGGTCCGCTCCGAAGAGCAGGAGGCGAGCTACTCCACCCAACTGGCCGTGGCGCAATCGGTATGCCAGACCGCGGAACGACTGGGTGCACGCTGCATCGTAGCCCAGACGATCTCCGGCACCACGGCCCGGCTGATTTCCATGTACCGCCCCTCTACAGCCGTAATAGCCATCACGCCCGAGGAGTCCACCTTCCATCATCTGTCATTGGTCTGGGGAATCGAAGCCCTGCTGATTCCAAAATTCGAAAAGGATTTTCTCAAGACCACCGCTGCGAGCGACAAGATACTAATGGAGCGGGGTTATGTGGAAAAAGGTGATCTGGTGGTGATTTCCGCGGGGATACCGGCCGCCAAAAGCGGGGGAACAAACGTGATGAAGCTTCACACGGTTGGTTTGGATTGAGCCTTGTCCGGCTCCTGCTCACCGAAGATATTGTACACGTAGGTTAGAATGTGGTTGCGGGTTTTCGGACTGAGCGGAACCGCCTGTACGTGCAGAAGAGAGAGGTTTTTCTTCTGATCGTAGCTGACACCCTTGACTGAACCGCACATCACGATCATCCGATCGGAAAGCTCGAATTGGATCTTTATCGGCAGCCCCGCCTTGGTCCGTCCCCCGATCATCAGGCAGGCCCCATCCTCGGAAATGTCCAACAGCCGGCAGCGAAGACCCTTGGCGGATTCCTCCATCTCATTCGCTTCCTGTATGCCCTTCAGGGGGTACACGGTAGCCGGAAAGTTGGTCTTGACCCGGATCGAGCGTCTCTGCTGATTGCGTGTGACATCGTCGGTATGGGCTACGTGGATGATGGGGTACTTCTGACCGATGAAATCATTGATGACCTTGGTTCGTATGAAATAACCGGCATCCTCTGCGCGCCAGAAGTGAAGCCCGATCTGCTGACCCTTCCACAGGAAGCCTTCCGGCAGGCCCGAGCCCTGAGGTCTGGAGAGGGCGAGGTACTTGGACCGATTTTCGATTACCATGGTGGCAAAGGGACCGGCACCGGGCAGGGTAACCCGCATGCGCTGCCGAGGGGTGATATCCCGGGAGGATTTCAGTCCCAATCGGTAGCGGGGCAGATCAAACTCCACACGCTTGCGCAGGTCGTACAGCTTCGACAGCAGCTGATTCGATTCCTCGTTATCGATCATATCCTGAGAGCGGAGTTTGATGATCATCTCTTTGATCGATCGATTGAGCTGCTTGATACTCCAAAACAGTGCTGTGGGGTTCTCGATCTGAGTTTCGATGGCGATTTTGCGCAGTAATCCTACTTCACGAAAACTGAATCCCGATTCTTTTCCCTTGGTGTAGAACTGGATCCAGGGAAAGTTCCCGTGACCGACGATTCGGAGATATATAAATATAGCTATGACTATGGCGGCCGGTACGAGAAGTATAATCCACCACATAATTACATTATCGATAGCAACTTGATATACTTAATCCATTAAATCTACCGCGACCGGCGGCCCAATCCGCCGCGAAACCATACTATAGAGGCAGGAGAAAGTCCAATTTATTTATCCCCCGGTAAAAAAAACGTCCTCGAGATGATTCTCCTGTTTCTCCTCTTCTATCTGCCGGGCTATCTTTGGCCTCAGCAGGAGCTGCTCAAGAGCAGCGAGAGTCTCCGCTCGTACATGCTGCAGTTTCTCATTGTAGCTGTTCCGCAGATTCTGCTGCTGCTCTACATTCTCACCCTTCGCGCACCGGAAAATCCCTATGCCGAGTTCGGTGTCCCGCGGCCCAGAGCAATGGATCTGCTGTATGGCCTGCTGATCTTTGCCGGAGTATTCGTACTTCTCACCCTTTTAAGCGCCATCCTCATGTTGCTGCCGGCGGCGGGACGGTCCATTTTTACCACCGGTTTTCGCTGGAAACTCGAGGATCCCCGCCTGATTCCCCTGGTCCTGCTGTTCTGCCTGGCAACAGGGTATCGGGAGGAGCTGTTCTTCCGCTCCTATCTGATAACTCGTTTTCGGCAGCTTCATCTGCCTGTCTTCGCAGCAATCGGGATGAGCACCCTGCTGTTTGCCGCCGGACACGCGTACCAGGGCGTTGCGGGACTGGCCGTAGCGTTGATCCAGGGTGCGTACTTTTCGATCCTCTTCGTTCGCTTCAAGAATATCCATCCCCTGGCCGTAGCCCACGGCCTGTACAACGCCACGGTTCTGTTGATCACCCTGTTCGTCGAAACCGACAACTTCGGAGCATTTTAGGCGCCGGCAAACTTGCCGCCGGAGACTTAAAAATGATAGACTTCTATATATGAAACGATATATATTCCTGTTTCCGCTGTTCGTCCTGCTGGTGATAGGCTGCCCTTCCGGCCGTTCCGGCGATTCCGGTCATTCCGGAGGCGCTCCGGCTGATGAGGGCCGTTCATCCACGGCTCAAGAACAGATCCCTTCCTCGGGCACATCGGAACTCGAGAAAAAACTCGGCAGTTTGGGATTCCAAATCCCCACCGAAGAGCTGATGGCCATCGATTTCAGCCTCAGGGATCTGTCCGGCAGGGAGACGACCTTGAGCTCTTTCGCGGGCAAGGTCGTGTTCCTCAATTTTTGGGCAACCTGGTGCGGCCCCTGCAGGGCCGAAATCCCCTCAATGGTACAGCTGTACGCGGAACTTGTAGACGAGGGATTCACAATCGTAGCTGTCAACAGCCAGGAGCTGGAAAACCAGGTTTCGGCTTTCGTCGAAGAAGCGGGGATGAGTTTTCCCGTGCTGTTGGACTCAAGCGGCAAGGTGGGCTCCGCCTACGGCGTGCGGGCCATCCCCACCACCTATATCATCGACCCCCAAGGGGCGAT
>CAZPQC010000055.1:0-24275 GCA_964588525.1 uncultured Spirochaetaceae bacterium | reverse complement strand
CCGACGGGCTGATCGTGGAGGTGCACACCGATCCTGAAGCAGCCCTCTCCGACGGGCCTCAGTCTCTGTACCCTGAACAGTTCGAAAAGCTGATGCGGGACATTCAGGCCTTGACCCCGGTGCTGAGCAAGGAGCTTTCCCGGCTTCCGGAGGAACTTCCCCGGCTGCCCCCCTACGCTCCCGCCGTTTCGGCTGAAAAGGGACAGATCAGGGTCGCTTTTCAGGGTGAACCGGGCGCGTTCAGCGAAAACGCGCTGCTGCGCTATTTCCCCGATTCCGTTCAGTCGCTGCCGCTCCAAGAGTTCCGGGATGTCTTCGAATCGGTGCTCACGGGCAAGAGTGCCTACGGGATCACCCCAATCGAAAACACACTGACCGGCTCCATACACCAGAACTACGATCTACTGCTCCAGTACCCGGATATCCGCATCGTAGGTGAAAAAACGATTCGGATCATCCATAATCTCATTGGATTGCCCGATGCGCAGTTGAAAGACATCAGGCGGGTCTACTCCCACCCTCAGGGTCTGTCCCAGTGTTCCCGCTTTCTGGACAGCTATCCGCAGTGGGAGAAAATTCCATTCTACGACACAGCCGGCTCGATCGCCTTTATCGCCAAGGAGGGAAAAAAGGAAAACGCCGGTATTGCCAGCTCGGAGGCGGCCAGGGTTCACAAGATGAAGGTGCTGAAAGAGGGAATCGAGACCGACAGCCGGAACTATACCCGCTTCGTAATCATAGCGCGGGAAGAGCTGGCCCAAGCGGAAAGCCCGGGCGGAAAAGCCAACCGAGCCTCCCTGGTCTTTTCCACAGCCAATACGCCCGGATCCTTGTTCAGGGCGCTCCAGGTGCTGGCGGAGCGCAAGATCAATATGGTAAAGCTCGAGTCCAGACCCATCGCGGGTAAACCCTGGGAAGAGATGTTCTACGTGGATGTCGATATTCCCCGGGAAGAAAACGCTTTCCAAAACGCCCTGGAGGAGCTGTCGGGAGCAACAGAAACGCTGCGTACCCTGGGCCTGTATACCGTGTAGGAGCGTGTCATTCCGGCTGTTCAGCGACTCCCAGTTGCTGCAGCCGAACCTCTTGTTCCTTCAGTGCTACATACTCGTAGCGTCTCCGATTCGCCCGGACGAAACAGTTCTTCAAGCCACTCAATTCGATTTTTATCCCCTTGAGCTGCTCTTTCTGCTCTGTGGAAGCCTCCTGCCGGAACAAATCGTTCAGCCCCTGCAGCCGTCTATGCAGCAACTGCAGCTCTCCGATGTTCTTTTTGAGGAAGGTGTCGATCTGCTGCTCCGAGGCTTCGCTCAAACGGGCGAAGGAGGCACTGTCCGGCTGATTCAACCCATCGAAGAGGGAACTTTTTCTGCGCACACCCTCGACAAATTTCTGGAAGTCGATCGACTCGGTTTGGGTGGTGGATGTCCGGGAATCAAAATAGCGAATCTCCACCGTCCGACTCTGTTCACGGTTCCGAAACCTCTTTTGCAGCCAGGAGCGAAACTTCCCCCCCAGACCCCGTCTGCTCTTCTCCAGCATCTCCTGATTGGTCACAACCTTTCTCAAGGCATATCGGAGATGACCGCCCGCAGGCAGGATCATACGAATCGCCTCCATGAGAATGACCCTGTAATCCGGTTTCTTCCGAACTTCCGCGGATTTTTCTTCGATGATTTTCAAGCCGGTGAGGCATTGCTGCCTGAGCTTCGGGGCGTCTTCAGAAAACTCCTCCTCAAGCAGCTCGGTCACCAGATCCCGATAAAAAGGTTGTCCTTTCATGGTCGCAGAAAAAACGATTTTGAGTCTCTCGTAGGCTTTGTCCGCGCTGACTGCATAGAGCTTAGCCAGGGTCTGCCGGAGGGAGGGAAAAAGCCGCCGCCGAAGCGTTAATTTGTAGCTCTGCCTCTGAAATCCGAGGATCTCCTTGAGCCGAGCCAGGATGGTTCGGGACACCGATTGCATCTGAGCCAGGGAGGACGAGACTATACCGGTGGATATGTTGTCGCTGCCCGGGCGGATCTTTCCCAGAGCCTCCGCAAAAACCGCAGTAGTCGCGTCCGGAGATGTCTCGCTCACGTGGGCCCAGTTGATGTACCGCACCAACCCGATGATCCTCCGGATGCGCTGCAAATCTATGAAATCCACGCTGAATTGATAGTAGGTATTCAAAAACTCGAGTTGGACATGGAAGGCACTCAGCCGTTGACTGAGTTTTTCGCCTTTCTCCAGCTCCAGGATATCTCCCGTGGGGGGCACTTCGATTTCGGATATCTTCTGCTCGTATTTGTAGGGATCCTCCTGAACCAGGGCTTTGCGCAGCAGAATGTTGTACAGATTTTCGAAAAGACTCTGGAATACTCGCAAGCTCTCCTTCAGCCGGGGAAGAGTATTCTCATCTAGGAACCGACGCTTGGCTTCAAGGGCCGCCTCCAGTCGCGCTTGAAAGCCTTCGGATTCTGACATATACAGGAGTATAGAGATAGTTCTGTGCGTGGACAAGCTCTACGGGAAAGGTGCGGATTACGGTATGGGACAAATAAACCCGTTCAAGCCGGAAAAATTGGTGATGCCCGTTCTCATTTCCCGTACGCAGATGCGATTGTCCCTTCTCGAAGAACTCCAAACTCGCTACGGTCCGATCGACTACACGAGCATCGATCTGCCCTTTTCCTATACCCGCTACTACGACGAAGAAATGGGTACAACCATAACACGCTTCTTCGTCTCTTTCCTCCGGCTCATCGATCCCGGCATCCTGGCTCGGATCAAAAACGAGACGAATGTATTGGAAAGCCGGTTCTGTGAGGAGGGGAAGCGTAAGGTGAATATCGACCCGGGGTTGCTCAGCCTGAGCCGTTTCGTACTGGCGTCGAGCAAAGACGGCTCCCACCGGGTTCCCCTCTCCGATGGTGTGTTCGCCGAGGTTACACTGGTGTACGAAAGGGGCAGCTACCGGCCATTGAAGTGGACCTATCCGGATTACCGGAGTGAAGAATACCTGGCGATTCTGGCGGACATACGGAAGTTGTACAAAGTCGAAGCCCGAGGCATCGACTGACCCGAGTATTTCGCACCCGCAGGTTTCTACAGGTCTGTCTCCCGCCGCCATAGAGCAACGGCTTCGCTGAAATCGGACTCATCTCCGGAGTGTACCGTCGGAAAGAGATCAAGAAGCTCCTCGGGCGCATCGTTCACAACGAAACTCCGCGCCGCCCACTGCAGTAGGTCCAAATCGTTGTAGTCATTGCCGATCGCCATCACCGTCTTTTCGTGGATTCCCAAATCATGGGCGATGCGGATGGAAGCCCGGGCTTTCGAAACCTCTCTGGAGAAGATCTCGATCCAGCGGGACCGCCCATCCAACGGCGAGGTGGTACGCACCACCGTCAGACGATCCAGCTCCTCGCGGATCTCAGAGTAGTGGGAAGCTGTGCGGAAATACGGTTCGATCGCCACCAACTGGCAGGCTTCCCCGGGGGGTCTCCATTGAGACCGCCCGGGGGTCGCAAAATCCTCGTACAGCTTGCACCGTGCTTCGAAATCAGGATTCGGCCGTCCCGATGCGAAATAGCAGAACTGATGGTTTTCGGGGATCGGCCGATGCACCATGAAGTCCAAAGAGCGCCGTGACAGTGACTCGAAGGCCAGGGATACCTCCTCCTGGTTCATCGAAGCGCTGAAAAGCAATTCCTGCCGCGGCCAGGCCAGAATCCCCGCTCCGGAGGAAAAAACAAGAAAATCGACCGGAAAATCGATAGACAATACCTTGTGGGCGGAAAACAGATGACGTCCCGTTGCGATCACCCGGATGATCCCCTGCTTTCCCAGGTCCAACAGAGTCCGGTAATTGCGTGCGCTGGTGCGGTGATCTTTCTGGAAGAGGGTCCCGTCCAGATCGGTTACCACCATGCCCTTTGCCTTCATAGCTGCTCTTTAGCTTCAATATAGCCGGTTTTACCTTTGAAAAGAAACCTAATCGGCTTATAATCTTGGAAACGGGGCGCCGCAGTTTGAGCGAAGCTTCGACGGAGAAAGCGTGGCGGGAAAGAAAATACATTTCGCAATGATCGAGGCCGGCGGGGGGCACAAGACGCCCGCCCTGGCGGTGGTGGAAGCCCTCGAAGAGCTGTTTCCAGATAAGTACCAGATCAAGGTCCTCGATTTCATGAAGGATCTGGGGTGTACGGGTCTGGACGATGCCCACAAAAAGATGTGGAAGTACCTGCTGAAGCACCCGGAGCTGACAAAAAGCATCCAAACCTTCGATTTCATCACCGGCCCCGTGAACATCCAGATCTACAAACTGTTTCTCGACCGGGTCGCTAAGTACGTAATGCGCTACCTCTACGATGAAAAACCGGATATGGTCTTCTCCACCCACTACTTCAACACGATGTCCATCGCCTATATCCGAAAAACCTACGAGATCGGACCGATTCTCATCAACTATCTCACCGAGATCTTCGATTTCGATTCCTATTGGTATCTGAAAAATGTGGATCACTATATAGTGGCCTCCAAGCAGGCCGAGAGCAAGCTGCTGAAGAAAAAGTTCCCAAGGGATAAATTGCACGTCTTCCCCTACCCCGTGCGCCGCAGCTTCTTCGATATCAAATGGAACGCAGAGGATATACTCGACTCTCTCGGACTGGAAAACGACAGAAAAACCCTTCTGATAACCCTGGGCAGCGAGGGGATCGGATCGATCTACAGGATGATCGAAGCCCTGGTGAAGAAAAATTTTCCTCTCAACGTGATCGCCGTGGCGGGGAAGAACGAACAGCTGCGCGAGCATCTGCAGCGGGATTTCGGTTCGCGAGATCAGGAAACCAAAGTAGTTGCTCTGGGATTCCAGGATCGCATCAATGAACTGATCTACGCCTCGGACTTCTGTTTCATCAAACCCGGGCCGGCTACCACCTGGGAGGTGCTGTCGATGAAAAAACCGATCATTTTCTTCGAGAGCGCTCAGCTCAGCGAGAACCCCAACATCAAGTTCGTGGTGGACAATCGTCTGGGCTACTACGCGGGGAACATGCCGCGAAAGCTCTCCCAGATCGTGGACTGGTTCTTGAGCGGCTACGGCCTGCAGGAGTGCAAGCGAGCCTACGAGGATATCAACATAAAGAACGGCTCCGGGGCAATCGCCCGGTTTCTGGATCAGGTCCTGGAGGAAGGATAGCTTTTTCCCGTAGATTGCCGGTACCCATCAGCCTCCTGCTACGATCGGTCGAACCTCGACCTCCGCTTCATCGGGAACAACGGTGCTGTCCCAATCCTTGCGCCGAACAATCGTGCCGTTCAGCCGCACGAGGACGGTAGGGAAGTTGTAGCCCAGGGTGTCCAGGACATCCCGAACCTTGAGTCCCTGATGCCATTCCAGCCGCTTGCCTTTTGCCGTTATCATCTGCCGATCCTTGCTCCGCAGTCGGTGATTTGCTCTCATATCATTTAAACCGACGACGGGTCAATAGCGGAAACGGCAAGTCATAAAACAGGATATTCTTGACGCGTCCGGGAGCCGGTAGTATCGTTGATCAAGGTAGCGCAATGATTCACAGCTTCGAAGAGCTCGAGGAAAACGCGAAATCGAAACCCTCGCTGCAACTCGCCCTGGCCATGGCCGAGGAGGTTGATGCGCTCAAGGCGGTGACAGCAGCGGCAGGAGAGGGTATCGTTGAACCGATCTTGGTAGGCAACCGGCGGGCCATCGCCGAGATTGCCGAGAAGGAGGGTCTGGACATATCCCCCTATCGCATCGAGTCTGCAGACGGAGAGGAGCAGTGCGCCGCCAAGGCGGTTGAGCTGGTGCGGGAGGGGGAGGCGGCGGTGTTGATGAAGGGCCGAACCCCCACGGCGGTGATCATGCGGGCGATTCTCCATCGTCACGGCGGGCTTCGCGGTCCCGGCGTTTTGTCCCACGTATCGATCATTCAGATCGACACGTACCCGAAGCTGCTCCTCATGTCCGACCCGGGGATCAATATCGCCCCGGATCTGAAAACCAAAGTGGCGATCATCGGAAACATGGTGTACGTGGCCCACAGACTGGGCATCGAACGACCCAAGGTGGCGGTGATCGCAGCCGTGGAGAAAGTCAACCCCACAGCCATGCCCGTTACCTTGGATGCCGCGCTGCTGAGCAAGATGTCCGACCGCGGTCAAATTCCCGGTTGCATCGTGGATGGGCCCTTTGCTCTGGACAACGCTCTGTCGCGCAAATCCTGTGAAACCAAAGGGATTCGATCCGAGGTGGGAGGGGACGCGGATATTCTGCTCATGCCGGACATCGAAGCGGCCAATGTGTTCTACAAAACCCTGGCCCATCTCACCGATGCTCGAATCGCCGCCTTGACCATCGGTGCCAAAGCACCCATGGTCATGAGTTCCCGCTCCGACAGCGACGCCATCAAATACTATTCTATTCTAGGGGCGGTTTCGATCGCCTAGTTCACCCACCGACCAAGTGTTCCCCGCACATGTCCGTACCCTTGAGCTTGAAAGTCATTCGTGCGTATCATGATGGTTGGAAAGGAGTAGACCATGCCACGATTAACCTATTTGGGACACGCGGCTTTCACCGTGGAAGGATCAAAGGCGCGAATCGTGATCGATCCCTTTTTGTCCGGCAATCCCCTGGCCACGGCCAGCCCGGAGGAGATCAAGGTCGACTACGTCCTGTTGACCCACGGTCATGGGGACCATCTGGGCGACGGGATCGAGATCGCCAAGGCCAACAATGCCACTATCGTAGCGCCGAATGAATTGGCCATCTACTGCTCCGGCAAGGGAGCACAGATCCACCCGATGCACATCGGCGGCGCTCACGAGTTCCCCTTCGGCAGGGTCAAGCTGACGATCGCGCATCACGGCTCGGCCGCACCGGACGGCACCTACACGGGAAATCCCTGCGGTTTTCTCATCACCATGGACGGAAAGACCTTCTACCATCCGGGCGACACGGGTCTGTTCTACGATATGAAGCTGATCGGCCAGATGAACAAGATCGACCTGGCTGCTCTGCCTATCGGCGACAATTTTACGATGGGAATCGAAGATGCGGTGATGGCCGCGGAGTTCCTGCAGGCCGGATTGTACCTCCCCATGCACTTCAAGACCTTCGAGGTCATCGACGTTGAGCCCGAGGAGTTCGTGAGACGGGTTCGGGCCAAAGGACAAAAAGCCCGGGTGCTGCCCATCGGAGAGAGCCTGGAGTACTGAACGTCAATCTCGCTACACCAACAGGGGGAGGTGAGAACATGCCGGAGGAGATCCGAAAACAGAAGGAAGAATGGGAGCGGGGTACCGTCGAACCGCTGATCAGCCGTCATCCGGAACGAATGCAGACATTCGTTACCGGATCGGACAAACCGGTAAATCGGCTGTACCTTCCCGAGGGCTACTCGGAAGCGGAATATCTGGAAAAACTGGGATTTCCCGGTCAGTATCCGTACACGCGGGGGGTCCAACCCACCATGTACAGGGGACGACTTTGGACAATGCGCCAGTACGCCGGCTTCGGCACAGCCGAGGAGTCGAACCGGCGATATCGTTACCTGCTGGAACAGGGACAGACCGGACTCTCGGTAGCCTTCGACCTGCCCACCCAGATCGGTTTCGATTCCGATGATCCGCGGGCCGAAGGTGAGGTGGGGAAGGTCGGGGTAGCTATCGACACCTTGAATGATGTGGAGATCCTCTTCGACGCCATACCTCTGGACAAGATCTCCACCTCCATGACCATAAATGCACCGGCGGCCATCCTCCTGGCCATGTACATAGCCGTAGCGGAGAAACAAGGAGTAGGGAAGCAGCGGCTGCGGGGAACTATCCAAAACGACATCCTGAAGGAATACGTAGCCCGGGGAACCTATATCTTTCCCCCGGAACCCTCGATGCGTCTGATCACCGACGTGTTCGCCTACTGCAGCCGGGAAGTGCCCCTGTGGAATACGATCAGCATCTCCGGGTACCACATTCGGGAAGCCGGCAGCGACGCGTCCCAGGAGGTTGCTTTTACCCTGGCCAACGGGATCGAGTACGTGCGTGCGGCGATCCAGGTGGGACTCGACGTGGATGAGTTCGCAGGCCGGCTGTCGTTTTTCTTCAATGCCCACAACGATCTGCTGGAGGAGGTGGCCAAGTTCCGGGCGGCCCGCCGGATATGGGCGAGGATCATGAAGGAACGGTTTCAGGCTACCGACCCGAAATCCATGATGCTGCGCTTTCACACCCAGACCGGAGGTTCGACCCTGACCGCCCAACAGCCGGACAACAACATCGTTCGGGTGGCAATTCAGGCCCTGGCCGCTGTCCTGGGCGGAACCCAGAGTCTGCACACCAACAGCAGGGAAGAGGCCCTGGCTCTGCCGGCGGAGGAGTCGGTGCGCCTGGCTCTCCGCACCCAGCAGATTCTGGCCTACGAGGCCGGTGTCACTTCGACCGTGGATCCCCTGGCCGGTTCCTATTACCTGGAGGCGCTTACCGACCGAATAGAACTGGAGGTCTGGCAGTACATCGACAGAATCGAAGCGCTCGGCGGGATGATTCCCTCCATCTTGAAGGGCTACGTTCAGAAGCAGATCCAGGAATCCGCCTTCCGGACTCAGAAGGACATCGAAAAAGGCGAGCGGGTCGTGGTGGGAATCAACAAATTCCAGATGGAGGAGAAAAAACCGCTGGACCTTCTGCGCGTCGATCCGGCGGTTCGCCAGCTCCAGATCGAAAAGCTCTCCCGGGTCAAGGCGAGGCGCAATGCCTCCCGCGTTCAGTCAGCCCTGGAACAGCTGCGGAAGGGCGCGAAACAGATAGATGTCAATCTGCTGCCGCTGATTCTCGAGGCTGTGAGGGAGTACGCCACCTTGGGGGAGATCTGCCAGCTGTTGCGGGAGGAGTTCGGCGAGCACAGAGAAACGATTGTTCTGTAAGGAGATGAGGATGGCGGTGAAAAAAACAAGGATTCTCATTGCCAAACCGGGACTGGACGGTCATGACCGGGGCGCCAAGTTCATCGCCCGGGCTCTGCGGGACGAGGGGTACGAAGTGATCTACACCGGGATCCGTCAAACCCCCGAGGCGATCGTGCAAACGGCGATCCAGGAGGATGTGGATTTCGTGGGCTTGAGCCTTCTGTCCGGGGCCCACAATGAGCTGTTCCCGCGGGTGGTGGATCTGCTGGCGGCGAGCGGCGCGGGGGATATCGTCGTCTTCGGCGGCGGCATCATCCCGGAACAAGACATACCCTTTCTCAAAGACAGGGGCGTGGCGGCCATCTTCGGGCCGGGCACCACCACGAAGCAGATCGTCGAGTTCCTGGAATCCGCCAGGGACAGCTCCTGAAAGCTATGGATCTCGTCACGGAGGTTCGCCTCGGAAACCTCCGGGCTATCGCCCGGACCATCTCCCTGATCGAAGACCTGGAACCGGAGGCTGAGGCGCTGGTGGATGCCCTGTACCCGTATACCGGAGGGGCCCGGATCCTGGGTGTAACCGGCAGTCCCGGTGCCGGAAAGAGCACGCTGGTCGATAGATTGATCACCCTGGAACGCCGCCGTGGCCGCAAAGTGGCCGTGATAGCCGTGGATCCCAGCTCTCCCTTTTCCGGGGGCGCGATTCTGGGTGACCGTCTGCGGATGCAAACCCACGCCATCGATCCGGGCGTGTTCATCCGCTCGATGGCCTCCCGTGGTTTTCTGGGGGGGATAGCTGCGGCAACCGGAGATGTCATCAAAGTTTTGGACGCGGCCGGCTATCAGTCGATCTTCATCGAAACGATCGGCGTAGGGCAGACCGAGATCAAGATCGTGGAGCTTTCCGATATAGTACTGCTGGTTCTGATGCCCGGAGCGGGCGATGAGATCCAGGCCATGAAGGCCGGGGTGATGGAAATCGGAGACATCTTCATCATCAACAAGAAGGATCTGCCCGGGGCGGACAAGCTGCGTGCGGAGGTGGAGTACGTCTTGAGCTTCAAGAACCCGGTCCAGGCAGCCGGCGGGGGAAACGGAGATTCCGAAGGAGTAAGCAATCCGATTCTGATGACATCAGCTGTTCAAGATGACGGCATCGAGCAGCTGCAGGAGGCGATCGAAAGCTACGCGACGGAGATCGAGAACGCCGGGAAGCTGGAGGAAAAACGGCGCTACCGTCTGGAGAGGGAGCTGCTGGGCGTGCTCAACCGCAAGATCCACGAGCTGATGGATCTCCACATCGAGGTCTCCAGACAGCTTCCGGAGTGGACCGAACGCCTCTACCGGCGAGATGCCCGTCCCTACGCCCTGATCAACGAACAAATCCGCAACTTCTTGGAGGAGAGAAAAGGTGATCAATAAAATCAACCATATCGCCATCGCGGTTCGTTCTCTGGAAGAACACATCCCCTTCTACAGGGACGTGCTGAGGCTAGAGTACAGAGGCACGGAGGTGGTGGAGGATCAGAAGGTGCGTCTGGCCGTGTTCGGCGTCGGGGAGGTGCAGATCGAGCTTCTCGAGCCGACAGAGCCGGACAGTCCGATCTCCGCCTTCATCGAGAAACGAGGGGAGGGGATGCACCATATCTCCTATCAGGTGGATGATATCGAAAAGCAGATAGCCGAGCTCAAACAAAAACAGGTGCGCATGATCGACGAGACACCCCGCTCGGGGGCCCACGGAAGCCGGATCGCCTTCCTCCACCCCAAATCTTCCGCCAAGGTGCTGACCGAGCTCACGCAAATCGGATGAACCCCGGTCCCTCCATGCCGACGAGAACCCTGGTTCGCCGGGTGCTCGTGTATTGATCACCCTGATGATGCTCGTCAAGTACGGCTGCAACTTCTACACGCGCCGGAGGACATCTTTCTGGCCGTGGCCATGATCGTGGGATCCTACGCCGTGCTGTTCGCGCTGACCGGCATCGTTCAGCGGGGCACCCATAGCGAGCTGATCGGGCAGCCGGGACTGTACGCCGAGTTGTACAATGCTCAAACCGGGCTCGTCCCCGACCGGGAGTAACCTTAAAAAAAACCTGAAACCGGTTCTCGAGCTCTATCCGCAGACGGTTTCGAGCACGCGGAAGAAGTTCGACCAGCAGATCTTCTCCAGCCGATCCCGGGAATAACCACGATCCCGCAGGCCCCGCAGAATGTTGTCGAAGCCCCGGCAGTCCTCCACCCCGGCGGGGGTGTCGGGGATGCCGTCGAAATCCGAGCCGAAGGCGGCCACCTCCTCCCCGCCCACTTCGACCAGATAATCGATGTGCTGGAGGAGCCTCTCCAGAGGAACCTTTTCCGGGGCCATCGCCTCTTTATATTCTTCGGTAAACTTGATCCAGGCCCTGCCCAGCCCGAGCGGATCGGCGCCGGCCTTTTCAGTCCGACGATCGAGCTCGGCGAACACGGCCTTGCAGCGCTTTTCCGTAATCTTGCGGTAGCCACAGTCCAGGAACCCCGGCATAAAATTGACCCCCACCAACCCCCCGCTAGCGGCGATACCCCGAATCAGCTCATCCTTGACATTGCGGGGCATGGGACAGAGAGCGTGCACGCAGGAGTGGGAGGCCACGATCGGTGCACCGCTGTACTCCAGGACTTTCTCCACGGACCGGTCATGAGCATGGGAAACATCGATGATCATTCCCAGCCGATTCATCGCCTCCACCACCTGTACGCCGAAACGAGAGAGGCCGTCGAAGGCCGGTTGCTTGTCATTCGAGGAGATCACCCAGTCATTGCTGTGGGAATGAATGAGGGTCATGAGCCGAACCCCCATTCCGTAGAGCTGCTGAAGCTTGTCTAGATCTCCTTCGATGGCATCCCCGTTTTCCACGGCCAGGAGGGCGGCGATCTTCCCCTGTTCAGCCGCTGCGGTGACCTCCCGGCTGCTGCGACATACAACGATCCGGGCTGAATGTCTTTCTATCTCCTCTTTGGTCCGACTGATCGTCTGACTGGCGAAGGAGAAGCGCTGTTCTTCGGGCAGGGCGGCCGGAACATAGGCGGCGAATACCTGAAGGCCCACACCCCCCTCGGTCAGGGAGGGAAGGCTTACGTGCAGGGAGGTGTCTTCCAGGGAGGAACCGGCCTGCCAGAGCTGGGCGGTGTCGCAGTGAAGATCGCAGATTTTCACGTTTCTCATCTATCCCAACGCCTCTTCCATACGACGGAGGAAATCTCCGGTTTCCCGCAGAACCCCGGCAGGATCCTCGGGAAGATGAAAGATTTCCAGGGAGATCCAGCCTGCGTATCCCTTTTCCGCCAACTTTTTGAAAGCGGGCAGAAAGTCGGAGTTTCCCGTGCCGGGGTAGCTGCCGTTGACCTCGTTGAGGTGCACATGACGGATAATGGAAAAGTGACCTTCGATCAGCTGTTCCCAGCTCTCCGCCTCATTCGCGCAGTTGTGGAAATCGAAGATACCCCGGATCGCCGGGTGTCCGATCCGGTTGATCGACTCTTCGGCTTCGGCCATGGTGTTGATCACATCGGTCTGGTCGAGAGAGAGCGACTCCAAGAGGATCGTGCAGTTCCTCTGAATCGTAAAATCCGCCAGGGAGCCAAGGCCCGCTTCCAGGTTGGCCGCGGCCTGTTCCCGGCTGATGCCCATGCTGTTCCGCTGTTTCGGGGAACCCAACACCAGTACACCCCCGCCGAACTGTCCCGCAAGATCAACCAGGCGTTTCAGGTGATCCCAGGATCGACGGCGAATCGTCTCATCCGGGGTCGTGATATGAAGCCCCTCGGGTTTGAGAAACAACCAATGCAGGCCGGTGAACTGCAGCTCGTGGTCTTCCAGGATGCGCCGAATTTCTCCGACCTGAGCAGATGTGAAGGTACCGGGGTCGTCAAACAGGGTAAACGGAGCTATCTCTATTCCATGATATCCGTAGCGCTGTAACAGCGCACAGGAGTCGGCAAAACCCATGTCGCCGAACAGCTCGTTGCAGATGGCGTATTTCTTCATGGTTCCTCCCGGAAATGCTTCGATGGTTGATCATCCAATTCAAATCCGCCCTGGTCAAGGCCCGGAGGCTCCGGAACCGGTGAGAGGTAATCGCTCACCCCTGTTGCCTCACCTAATAATCTAACCATGGATACCCTTGACCGAATCGAGGTCTGACTTATACTGGACTTCAACACGAGGATGACGAGCTTTCTACGAATCTGGATTCAGGGGCTGTACGACCCGGCCGGGGCATTCAAAAGACTTCATCCTAAACCTGCGCCCTACTGGGGATTGTGGGCGATCCTGCTTCGCTTCGTGATCACGGCTCTGACATCGATTCTAGCCCTCCGTATACTCAACCGAACGCCGTTCTACCCCTCATCTCTGACTTTCCTGGCTACCGGCCAGTACTACGCGGCGGAGATCTTCTTTCTACCCCTGTTCGGACTTGCCTGCTGGCTGCTGGCCGGCGCTCTGGTTCACCTCATCCTCCGCGGAATGGGAAAGGAGAGCGACTTCGATTGGATTCTCAATGTCATCGGCTTCGGCCTCCTTATTCCGATGCCGGTGACCTGGCTGGTCGATTGGGTTTCGATCGCCCTTGACATCTACGGACGCGGAATCACACCCCTGATCCACTCTCTGATCTCACTATGGGAAATAGCTCTGATCACCGTGGGACTTGCCAAGATGGAAGAAGCCCGATCGTGGGTCTACATCCTGCTGGCGGCTCTGGTGAAGATCGGCGTATACATCCCTCTGGCCGCGCTTTTCATTCGCTAATCAGGTGTCTATAATCGCTTCGTAGATCGATGAGCGTTTTGTCCTGGCAGTTCACACCCTACACCGTACCGATTCTTCTAGCCGGTTCGGTCACCTTGACCTGCGGAATTCTCCTCTGGCGGGGAGGCTCGGTTCGCAGCCGCTACGCCGGTCTGCTGCTGTTCGACCTGAGTCTGTGGATGTTCGGCTACGCCATGGAGCTTACTTTTACGGAACTAGAACCCAAGATTCTCGCCCAGAACCTGCAGTTCGCAGCCGGGGCCTTCATCTCGGTCACCTGGTTCGCCTTTGTCACAACCTATTCCGGATACGGGCGCTGGCTTCGTACCGCGGTGCTCGTTCCGTTGTGTATTCCACCCCTGGCCACCATCGCGCTGCTGGCTACGAATCGCTATCACCAGTTCGTTGTCCACAGCATCTCCTTGGATAGGTCGGGTCCCTTCGTGCTCCTGAGCCGTTCCTGGGGCCCCTGGTTCTACTTCACGATCGCCTATACCTACCTGCTGCTGCTGGTCGGAACGGTGTTGCTGTTTCGCATCTTCCTTCGGGCAAGTCCCCCGGAACGAGGACAGACGGGATTGCTGATCATCGGTATCGTCTTTCCCTGGATCGGCAGCTTCCTGGATATGCTGGAAGTCAACACGAAATTTCTCTACGGATTCGATTTCACACCTTTCGGGTTCCTTCTCACCGGCCTGGTCATCACCTGGAATATCCTCCACTACCAGTTCGGTAACATCATTCCCATCTCCTACGAGACGGCGATGGACAACATGAGCGACGGGGTGCTGGTAGCCGACCCGGGCGGGCAGATCGTATCCTCCAACACCGCAGCCAGGGAGATTTTCCGCCACATTGGAATGTCACTGGAAAGGTGCTCTCTGCAGGAGCTGATTCCAAGCCTGTCATCCAAGGATGGTCCGATCTCGGACAATTCCGAAACCGCAGAGGGGGAGACCGTTCTCCGAGTCCTAGAGAACGGGCGAACCTACGGCCTGCGCCGATCCTGGGTGTTCAGGCAAGATCGGCCGGTCAGCCAGATCCTAGTGCTTCGCGATATGAGCGAACGGTTCAGAGCGGAACAGGACCTGCTGGAAGCCAAATCTCTGGCCGAAGAGGCAAATCGCGCCAAGAGCGAGTTTCTGGCAAACATGAGCCACGAACTGCGCACACCGCTGCATCACATCATCGGTTTTGCCGAGCTGGTTGCCGACCAGCGGGTCGGGGAGCTGAACGAGACCCAGGTCGAGTATCTACAGGACGTATTGGAAAGCGGACGCAACCTGTTGGAGCTGATCAACGACATCGTGGAAATCACCAAGATAGATACGGGCATGCTCGAAGTCCAGCATGAACCTACCTATCTGCCAGAGATCCTGGAAGGAACCCTGATCCTGCTACGTGAAAAGGCGATAAAACACGGGATCACCATCAACCTGGAGACAGGAACACTGCCGGATACGACCTTCCTGGATGTCCGCAAGACCAAACAGGCCCTTTTCAACGTGGCAAGCAAGGCGGTAGCCCTCACCTCGGACGGCGGGAAGGTCGGTCTGAAGGTCCGGATCGATCCCGGCGAGAAAACCGGGCTGTCCCGGCTGGAAATTCGGGTAACATGTTTCGATGTATCCATCTCTCGGGAAGATCTGGAGGGTATCTTCAAACCCTTCGAACAGGTAAAATCGAGTACCGACCACCTGGACATGGCCAGGGGCAGCGGATTGGCTTTGGCGAAACGTCTGGTGGAACTGCAGGGCGGTCGGATAACGGCGGAGAGCGGCAAAAAACATCGGGGGATCTCCTTTGTCGTGGAGCTGCCGGTCTCTACCGCTGACGGAGAGGTGTCGTAGATGCAGAAGAACCTGGACTGGATCGGGCAGCGGAACCCGGGAGAGGGATACCGGGATACCGTCACCGGACTTTTCGAACGGGATCTGTTCCTCCTCGAGTTGCACCGAGAGTTCCTGCGCTCGCAGCGAAGCGGGGATCCCTTCACCGTAGCCTTTCTTCAGCTGGATGCACCTGCCGATGATGAACAAGCCCTGCGGAAACTCGGATCTTTGATGCAAGAGAACCTCCGGGACGTGGATCTGGCTTGCCGTTACGACAAAAATCTGTACGCGGTTCTGCTTCTGAAAACATCGGCGGAGGTCGCCCATGTGGCCGGGGAACGCATTCGCCGGGCGGTGGACCAGCACTTCTCCGGAGAGCTTGCCCTCTCTGTTGGCATGGCCTCTTTCCCGGTCGACTCTCCAGACAGAGAGGGACTGCTCAACAAAGCCATCTCGGCACTGGAGCAGGCACAACAAACGCAAAACCGACGTGTCTATTACTTCACCCGCCCGGCCGCGGATCAGGAGGATGACAGGCCGCGGTTGCTTGTCGTGGACGACGACCGCCGCAACGTCAAACTCCTGGAAGGTTACCTGCTTCCCGAGCGTTACGAGGTGCTGAAGGCCTACAGCGGGGAGGAGGCGTTGAACCTGCTCGGCAACAGCGAAGTGGACCTGATGCTGCTCGACATCATGATGCCCGGCCTGGACGGCTACGAGGTGTGCAAGCGCGTCAAGGCTGGCGAGAGTACCCGTTTCATTCCCGTTGTTCTCATCACCGCCCTTGATGATCTGCAGGCGAAAGTACGGGGGATCGAAGCCGGTGCGGATGACTTTCTTTCCAAACCGGCCAACCGGGAGGAGCTCCTTGCCCGGACCCGGGCCCTGATTCGGGTCCGGGAGCTGAACAGGAACCTGGTCAGCGTGGAGAACGCCCTGTTCTCCCTGGCCAGTGCGGTCGAGGCTAAGGACAACTACACCTTGGGGCACACGCAACGGGTGGCAAATCTGGCGGTAGCCCTCGGAAAAAGACTACGCCTGAGTGAAAAAGAAATTTTCGCTCTTCGGCTGGGCGGCATCCTGCACGATGTCGGGAAAATCGGCATCGCCGAGGAAATTCTCAACAAACCCGGTAAACTCGAGGACCACGAGTGGGAAGCGATGAAGGCTCATCCGGAGATCGGCTACCGAATCTGCCTGCCCCTGAAATCCACACTGGGAATTGCCCTGGATGTGATACGGCACCATCACGAAAAGCTGGACGGCTCCTCGTATCCGGACGGACTGAAAGGAGACGAAGTTTCCCTGGCGGCTCGGATCATGTGCGTAGTGGACATCTACGACGCCTTGGTCACCGAGAGACCCTACCGCAAGGCGATGTCCAAGACGAAGGCGATCGGCATTCTGAAGGAAGAGGTGACTCAGGGAAAGCTCGACAAAAGGGTCGTGAACGAACTGGAAGATCTGGTACGCTAAGATTCGGGTGAGCTTTGCAGCGGGAAGCGGGATGAAAGAAAAGGAAATGGTGGACCATAAAACGGTATTGGTCGTAGACGATGCGGCCCTAAACCGAAAGCTCATTCGCACGATTCTGGCCATAAGGAAGATCCGGGTGATTGAAGCGGAAGACGCCGAACAGGCCTTCGATCTCATCCGGGAGCAGCTTCCGGACCTGGTGCTGATGGACCTTCAACTGCCGGGTTTGAACGGACTGGAGGCGACCAGGGTCCTGAAATCCGACCCCGACACGGCGGGCATTCCGGTAGTAATCCTGAGTGCCGGTTCGATCCCGGAAGATGATCCCCAGATGCGCGAAGCGGGCTGTGCGGGTTTGATTCTGAAACCCTTCGCTACTGAAGATTTCCTCAACACGGTTTCTTCTTTTCTGTATTGACACGGTCTGTATCGACTCCGGAGCTCGGCAACTTCTGACCCATGCTTTTCCTCATCATCCGGGCAATCCTGAGGGCTTGATCTACCGTTTGCAGGCGACAACGACCAGGCGGCTGGCCTTTTCGTCGTAGGGGGAACCGTCGAAATCTCCATAGGCAGCAACCTTCCCGAAACCGCAGTCACGAAGCAGGGTCGTGAGCTCCGAGGCCGAGTAGAGTCGGTGGGACAGGTCCAGGTCGACGCGCCGCCGGTCGGAGATCAGCGTCCAGCGGCTTTCGACCCAGGACCAGCTCTGCCTGACTTTTCTCTCCTCCAGCACCAGCAACCCGTCCTGCTCCTGCCAATCCCGGGCTCTGAAGATCCGGGCCAGCACCTCTTTGCTCATCAACTGCATGACCAGCACCCCGCCGGGTCGCAGGGAAGCGTACACATTGTCCACCACCGCCTGGTCATCTCGGGGATCTTTGAAATAGCCGAAGGATGTGAACAGATTGATCACTGCGTCGAAACTCGCCTGCCGGCGAAACTTCCTCATATCCTCCCGAACCAGCTCGAGGCACAGGGCTTCTCGCCCGGCCGCAGAAGCCGCCAGGTCCAGGTACTCTTGAGTTCTATCCACCCCGGTTACCCGAAAGCCCCGGCGGGCCAGTTCCAGCGAATGCCGCCCGACGCCGCAGCACAGATCCAGCACCGCGGCCCCGGACGGAATACCCGCCAAGGCCAGGAACTGCTCGACTTCTTCTTCCGCTTGCCCCATTCGGCTTTCCGGAAACAGGACAGGAAGCGTTTCCTTCCAGAAGGTATCGTCTTCGTGCCAGGGAATTTCTCCACTCATCTTCTCTGCTCCTATCACTATTTCGGATCTAGATCAGACTGTGCAAATCCTGGACCTGCCGCTCGAGCTCCTTGTCGGAAAAACAGTAGCGTAGCTCCCGAAAACCACTGCGCAGCCGAACCACCTCCTCCTGAACCGATTTTCCGTCCCGGATCACCTCCCGGATCAACCCCGCCAGCGCTTTGAAATCATCCGGCCCCATACCGAAGCGGGTCATCTCGGACACCCCCATACGCAAAGCTCCGGAAGCGGTGAACCCCTCCTCCCGGGGAGAGGCCTGGAAGTTGACGATGATGTTGTTCTCCTCCAGGCGGCGGGCCGCCTCCACACCCCGGCAGTAGCCGAGCTCAACCACCACCTGGTGAGTCTCGGTATAGCCCAGATCCGGATCGCCGGCAACCCTCAGTCCCGCATCGTTCAGGGCGCGGGCAAAACTCTTGGCATTGGTGATCACCGCCTTCTGGTACTCCTCCTTGAAGGCGTTCATCTCGTAAGAGGCCACGAGCAGCCCGAGCAATGTTCCCAGATGGTGGTTGCTCACGCTTCCCGGAAAGGTACGCCGTTGGATCGTCTCCCATAGCTCGTAGTCCGGATCTTCCTCCGCCCAATCCGCCGACACGATTCCCCGCTGGGTCCCGAAGAAGGTCTTGTGGGTCGAGCCGGTAACCACATCGGCCCCTTCCGAGAAGGGTTCCTGGAAGTGAGGTCCCGCCAGACCGAGGACATGAGCCATGTCGTACATCAGTACAGTGTCCAAAGACAGCTGATCCAGGATCCGCCGAATCTCGCGAACCGGTTCCCGGTACAGAATCATGCTCTTGCCCAGAACGATCAGCTCCGGCCGGTGCTGTTCGACCAGCTCGGGCAGCTGCCCCGTATCGATCCTGTACGGATCATCCCGGCAAACCGGGAAGTTGACGACCCCGGGGGCTTCACGGGCCGGATCCCGGGCCACGAAATCCCGGAGGGCACCCATAGGCTGGGCGCTGAGATGTCCCCCTTTGATGATGTGGTTGTTCATGATCGAGCGGATCCGGCGGGGCTCGCTCTTGCGATCATCCCGGTTGAGGTAGTCCACCAGGGCACTGAAAACAGCCGTGTTGGCCATCTGGCCGCTTACCACCCGGGTCTCGACATCCCGACAGCCGAGGAAGCGCTTCAGCTCCTCGACCAGGTCACGTTCCACCGCATCGATGAAATCCGTGCCCTGGTAGTAGAACACCTCGGCGTCATTGAAGGCCTTGACCTTTCTATGCTCCCCGTAACGGAAAGCCGGATCCATGATCGACAGCAGCCGGGCCAGAGAAGACTGGGTCATCTCCGAGGGAATGAGGTTGATGCAGCGCTGCTGACGCCAGCTCGTGTTTTCGATGCTTCCTTCCAGCAACTCCCGCACCCGCTGCGGGTAGGGCCGGACTGTCTTCCGGGCTTCGGCAGCGGGCTGTGCCGCCCGGGTATCAGCCGCCGGTACCTCCGCCGGCGCTGCCCAGAGAACCGGCCGGGCGATGGGGGGAGCTTCCGCCCGCAGCAGGTAGGGGACAACGAGAGCCTTGAGCCGTTTGCCGCGGACATCGATCCGGACTTCGGTTTGTTCTTCGATACCGCTGTCGATCAACGCCATGCCGATTGCCCTGCGGTCGCTGCGCTCGGTCATTACGCTGCACAACCCCTCCCCTTCGAAGATCCAGTACGGAGCCATGGTCCCGCTGGTCACCCATCCGACGCGGCGATCCGCTACGAAAACTTCGGCTCCCTGGCGGGCTATTCCCCTCTCCTGAAGCTCGAACAGCCTGATCAACCGCGTCAGCGCCTGGGGCTGGCGCTGGGGCTGGGCGCCATCCTGCGCGCCATCCTGCGCGTAGTGTCGTTTGACGATCCTCCTGTAGGCGGAAAACTGCTCCTCCAACGCTTCTCCGCCGATGAACCGATCCTTCAAGGCACTCAGGCTCACGGCAAAGCGGGCGAGGGGACAGGAGAAGATCGGGATTTCCCGGTTGTCCGGCCCGATCCCCAATTCGTGCCCGTAGAGGGGCAGTCCGGCCTCCAGACGCAGCGTATCCCGGGCACCGAGCCCGATCGGCGCCGCTCCGGCTTCCAGAAGGTCGTCCCAGACTTCCCCAACCAGCTCGGCCGGCACGAAGAGCTCGAAGCCCAACGGCTCTCCGGTGTAGCCGGTGCGGGCGACGGTCATCTCCGTTCCGTTGTGCGAAATTTCGAGCAGGTTGTTGCGACCAGGTTCGGGGAGGGCTGCTTCGCCGAACAGATCGATCAGAATCCTGCGGGATTCCGGTCCCTGCAGCGAGAGCATGGCCAGTTCTCGGGTGCGGTCCTGCAGCTCAACTTCGGGGAACTCGGGTTCTATGGCCTGCAGATGGTCCCAGTCTTTGTCCCGGTTGGCGGCATTCACGACCAGCAGATACGTCCAGCCATTTCGCTCTTCCGCTGCTTTCGGGGTATCCAGGCAGTACAGATAGGCGTCATCCACCGCCCCGCCCTTGTCGTCGGGAATCATCGTGTACTGAGCCTTGCCCGGCTCCAGGGCCGCCGCGTTGTTGGACAGGACATGCTGAAGAAAGGGCAGGCTGCCCCGACCGGAGAGGAGAAAACGGCCCATGTGGGAGATGTCGAACAAACCGGCTCGTTTGCGGGTCAGGAGATGTTCCTCCACGATCCCCGTGGGATACTGCACGGGCATCTCCCAGCCGGCGAACTCGACGATGCGCGCTCCCAGGTTTATATGTTTGTCGTGCAGGGGGGTACGTTTCATGACTGCTCCTCGGGATGCCAGCGAACGATCGGCCGGCGCGCGGCCAGCACCTCGTCGATCCGGCGAACCGGAGTACGGCTGGGCGCCTGCTTGAGCGTCTCCGGGCTTTCCGTGGCTTCGCGAACGATCGTTTCCATGACCTCGACGAATCGATCCAGCACCTCGAGGCTTTCGGTCTCAGTGGGTTCGATCATTAGAGCCTCCTGTACGATCAGGGGAAAATACACGGTGGGCGGATGAATGCCGAAGTCCAGCAGCCGTTTTGACACATCCAGAGCCGTGACGCCCAGCCGCTCCTTGAGCCGGCGCGCGGAAAGCACGAACTCGTGCTTGCAGAGCCGGTCGTAGGGAAGATCGTAGCTGGTTTTCAGACGCTCCTTGAGGTAGTTGGCGTTCAGAACGGCCAGCTCACCCGCCCGAGCCAGACCGTCCCGGCCCATGGTGAGCAGGTAGGCGTAGGCTCGAACCATAACCGCTACATTTCCGTAGAATCCGGACAGGCGGCCGATCGAATCCGGCCTGTTGTTCTCGAGGTGATACCCGTCGTCCTTCCTTACCACATCCGGCACGGGCAGGAAGGGCAGAAGCGTTTCAGAGACCAGCACCGGACCGGCTCCCGGGCCGCCCCCTCCGTGGGGCGTGGAAAAGGTCTTGTGCAGGTTGAGGTGCACCACGTCGAAGCCCATATCTCCGGGACGAACCTTGCCCACGATGGCGTTCAGATTGGCTCCGTCGTAGTATAGGAGCCCCCCGACGTCGTGGATCGCACCGGAAATCTCCAGGATATCCTCCTCGAACAAGCCGAGGGTGTTGGGATTGGTCATCATGATGCCGGCCAGGGATTCGTCCAGATGATCCTTTAAACTTTGCAGGGAGACCAAACCCCTGCCGTCGGAGTGGACCTCCACCACCTCGAAGCCCGCCAGATGGGCCGAGGCGGGGTTGGTGCCGTGGGCGGAGTCCGGAACCAGAACCTTGGTCCGGCCGGTCTCACCCCGTTTCTGGAAACAGGCCCTGAACAGCTTCATTCCCGTGAACTCGCCGTGGGCTCCGGCAAAGGGCTGCAGCGTGCCCCAGGACATCCCGGTGACCTCGCTCAGTACCCCGAGAAGCTCATGCATCAGCGCCAGGATTCCCTGAGCGCTGCTTTCAGGCTGCAGGGGATGAAGATGCTGGAACCCTTCGAAGGCCGCTACCTGCTCGTTGATCTTGGGGTTGTACTTCATGGTGCAGGAGCCCAGAGGATAGAAGCCCAGATCCACACCGTAGTTGCGGCGACTCAAAGCCGTGTAGTGCCGGATCACGTCGACCTCGCTCACCTCCGGCAGCTCCGGCTCCTGTTCCCGGAGCAGCCGGGGATCC
The DNA here is from genome assembly GCA_964588525.1 of uncultured Spirochaetaceae bacterium. Classification (GTDB taxonomy): domain Bacteria; phylum Spirochaetota; class Spirochaetia; order SZUA-6; family DRHE01; genus JAFGQJ01. The sequence continues at coordinate 1,882 of CAZPQC010000055.1, read as the reverse complement.
ACAAGGGAGCTCGGCTCCCCGGCCGGAACATCCAGGTCGGGCAATCGGTACCCTCGCCGCCCCGTTTTGGACAGCTCGAAGATCAGAGAGTTGTTTTTCCCATTAATTTTCCCGCTCATCGGAGCGCCCCCTTCATTGCTTCCACGTACCTGTCCATCTCCTCCCGGGTTCGCCGCTCGGTAACGGCGATCAGCAGCGCCCCTTCGGGCATCGTCGGATCGAGGCGATGAAGTTCCACGCCGGCGTAGAATCCGGCCTCTTCCATGCGGGGCAATACCTCGGCGGCTGGCTTGGGAAGCACCACGGGGAACTCGTTGAAAAACTGCCGGTCCTGCAGTGCCTCTGCCGGCGTCTCTTCGAGCAGGCGCCCGTAGAGGTAATGAGCCTTGTACAGATTCTGTTCGGCGACCTCGCGGATGCCCCGCCTTCCCAGGGAGGCCAGATACACCGTCGTGGCCAGCGCGGCCAGTGCCTGGTTCGAGCAGATATTCGATGTGGCCCGCTCCCGTTTGATGTGCTGCTCCCGGGCCTGCAGGGTCAGCAAAAAGGCGCGAGTGCCCTCCTGGTCAAGGGACTGGCCGGCAATGCGTCCGGGCATCTTGCGCAGCAGCTTTTCAGTGGCCGTGATGTAGCCCACCGAGGGTCCTCCGAAGTAGGAGGGCAGTCCAAGGGGCTGAGTATCCCCGACCGCGATGTCCGCACCCCACTCTCCCGGGCTCTTGAGCAGGCCCAGGGAAAGGGGATTGGCCGAGACAATCAGCAGGGTTCCGTTTTCATGTACCTTGTCCGCCAGTCCGTCGAGATCTTCGATGCAGCCGAGGGTGTTGGGACTCTGAAGAATCACGCCCGCTACTCCGGGCCGAAGCCTTTTAACCAGCTCCTCCAGGTCGGTCGTGCCGCGGTCCGCGGGGATCTCCTCGAGTTTGACCGGCAGGTTGGCGAAATGGGTCTCGATCACCTGTCGGGTGAATGGATGGAGGGTACTCGAATAGAGGATGGTGTCCGAACGGCGCACGCTGTTCAGGGCCAGGACGGCCGCCTCGCTGACAGCTGTATGCCCGTCGTACAGGGAGGCATTCGACACCTCCAGTCCGGTCAGCTCGCAGATCATGCTCTGGAACTCGAATATGGCTTGAAGGATGCCCTGAGACATCTCAGCCTGGTACGGAGTATAGGAGGTGTAGAACTCCGAACGGGAAAGAACGTGTTCTACTGCGGCGGGGATGATGTGTTGGTAGCTGCCGCAGCCGAGGAAGCTGACAGGCTCCACCCGGTTGCGTGCCGCCAAGGCCTGCATCCGTCTGTACACCTCGAACTCGGGGATTCCCTCGGGAATTTCGAAGGGTTTCTCCAGGGTCAATTCACGTGGAATATCGGCGAACAGCTGCTCGATGTCGGTGATGCCGATCGCATCGAGCATTATTTTGATGTCCTCTTCGGTGTGGGGAAGATAAGCAATCATAGAATCAGGTCCTCTAGTGACCGGCCTTCTCCTGCTCCACGTGCTTCTCATAGCTCTGGGCGTCGAGAAGCTCATCCAACCCGGAGGCATCGGAGAAGTGGATAGCGAAGATGAAGGCTTGGTAGGGTTTCTGGTTGATCAACTCGGGCGTGCTCTCGAGCTCCGGGTTGATCTCTTTTACGGTGCCGGCAACGGGGGTATAGATGGCTGACGCCGCCTTGACCGATTCGACGGTAGCCGCCTCTTCGCCCTTTTGGTAGCTGTCACCGGTAGCGGGCATTTCCACGTACACGATGTCCCCCAGCTCTTCCTGTGCGTAATCGCTGATACCGATGTAGGCCACATCCCCCTCTACCCGTGCCCATTCGTGGGTCTTGGCGTATTTGAGATCTTTCGGGATTTCCATTGCTCTCCTCCTGA
>CAZPQC010000054.1:0-24393 GCA_964588525.1 uncultured Spirochaetaceae bacterium | reverse complement strand
TGATGGGCCAGCCGCCGGTGGTCTGGGACAAGGCCGAGGGGTTTCAGGTGGCCGATCGCTGGGGAAACGTGTGGATCGACTGGTCCAGCGGGGTGCTGATCACCAATGCCGGCCACGGGAGAAAGGAGATCCGCCGTGCCCTTGAGGCGGCGTTGAAAAAACCGCTGTTGTCCACCTACGTGTTCGTGCACGAGCGCCGGGCCGAGCTGACCCGGGCGCTGCAGGCTCTGGCTCCCGACCCGCCGAGTTACCAGGTGTTCCTGCTGACCACGGGAAGCGAGGCCATAGAAAACGCCATCAAGCTGGCCAAGACCTATGCCCTGGAGAATCACGGGGAGGGCAAGCGGGTCATCGTCAGCTTCAACAATGCCTTTCACGGGCGCACCCTGGGCGCCCAGCTTGCCGGGGGCATGCCGGGTCTGAAGAAATGGATCGTGGGGGAGGGGGAGACCTTCGTGCAGGTGCCCTTTCCCGACGGCTACAAGAATGAAGATGTTTCCTTTGATCTGTTCCTCAACACCCTGAAGCGGCTGAAGGTCAAGCCGGGGGAGATCGCCGGGGTGATCACGGAGAGCTACCAGGGGGTGGGCCCGGATTTTCTGCCCCCCGAGTACGCCCGACAGCTGCAGAGTTTCTGCCGGGAGCACGACATCGTCATGATGTTCGACGAGGTGCAGTCCGGCTTCGGTCGCACCGGGAGGATGTTCTGCTACGAGCACTACGGGGTCGAACCGGACCTGATCATCTGCGGCAAGGGGATCAGCTCCTCCCTCCCCCTGTCGGCGGTGATCGGGCGAAAACGGATCATGGGTCTGTACGCCCCGGGTTCGATGACCTCAACCCACTCCGGCAGTCCCCTGCCGGTGGTCGCCGCCGTGGAGAACCTCAAGATCATCCAGCGGGAGCACCTGGTGGAGCGCGCTGCGCAGATGGGCAGTGTGCTGATGCCGGGGTTGGCGGAGATCCAGAGCAGGTATCCGGATAGGCTGGGCTGCCTGCACGGCAAGGGTCTGGTGGCGGGCATCCAGGCTGTAAAGCCGGGTACCAAGGAGCCGGATGCGGCCACGGCCCAGTCGATAAACCTCAAGTGCCTGCACAAGGGCTTGCTGATGTTCGCCCCTGTCGGGATCGGGGGGGAGTGCATCAAGATCTCTCCGCCCCTGGTGATCCCCGAAGATGCTCTGAAGGAATCGATCGCCGTACTGGCCGAGGCCTGCGCTGAGGTGCTGGGATAGAGGCGGCTGAGGCCGTCCAAACCGCTACAGCAGCTCCGCGGCCATCTCGGCCAGGGGGCTGCGCTCGGATTTCTCCAGGGTGATGTGTCCGAAGGGTTTCTGTCCCTTGAAGGCCTCTACCAGGAAGGTCAGGCCATTGGAGTTCGAATCCAGGTAGGGCGTGTCGATCTGGTAGGGATCACCGGTCAGGACGACCTTCGTCCCGGTCCCGGCTCGGCTCACTATCGTTTTTACCTCGTGGGGTGAGAGATTCTGGGCCTCATCGATGATGATGAACTGATTGGGCAGGGATCGCCCGCGGATATAGGTGAGGGCTTCGATCTCTATGAGGCGGCGGTTGATCAGCTGATCCACGGTCAGGTCCCGAAGTTTCCGGTCCACGCTCAGGATGTACTCGAGGTTGTCATACACCGGCTGCATCCAGTTGGAGAGCTTGTCGATCTTGTCTCCCGGAAGGTAGCCGATATCCTTGCCCATGGGAATGATCGGTCGGGCCAGCAGCACCCGGGAGAAGCGGTCCTCGGTCAGGGCCTTGTTCAACCCCGCGGCCAGAGCCAGAAGGGTTTTTCCCGTACCCGCTTTTCCCACCAGAGTCACCAGTGAGATCGAGTCGTCCAGCAACAGATTCAGAGCCATCTCCTGGTTGCGGTTCAGGGGACGGATGCCGCACACCCCTTCGATCGGCGCTATGAATTGAAGGTAAGCTTCGCCGTCGTTGTATCGGCTCAACGCCGTCTCCCTGCTCTTCGCCTCCCGCAGTACCACGAACTCATTGGGAACCAGGCGGGAGTTCCAGGGAATGGCTCCGGCACTCTTGAGCTCGTGGAGACTGTCCTGTCCCACATCCATCTCGGTGTAGCCTTTGTACAGCGTATCGATGTTGACCTTCTGCTTCTCGTAATCCACGGCCTTGATCCCCAAAGCCGTAGCCTTGAGACGGGCGCTGATGTCCTTGGAAACGAAGAACACCCGCTTGCCCTCCTGTTGCAGGCTATAGGCGGCCAGCAGGATCTTGTTGTCGTTCTTGTCGGTTTCCAGATCCACCGGCATGCTGTCCAGGTTGCGGGTGTTGCTCAGCCAGACGCTCAGGGTGGAGCCGTTGTCCATCTTGACCCCTTCTTTGAGGTTTCCGTGGCGGCTGAGCTCGTCCAGCAGACGGATGCTCTCCCGAGCGTTTCGTCCGCGCTCCTCCCTGCTCTTTTTCAGATTGTCCAGCTCCTCCAGCACCCAGAGAGGAATGACGATCTCGTTGTCCCGGAACGAAAGGATCGCATCGGGTCGATGGATGAACACATTGGTGTCGATTACGAAGGTTTTGACGGAATGACTCAATCAAGGATCTCCTGATGATTTATTTATACTATACCTGATTTGCAGTATAATTCCACCGCCAAGTGAGGAGATTCCATGCGAATCGGTTTTTTTCAGTTTGCCCCCCGTTTCGGCCAAGTTGATCACAATCTGGAGGCTCTGGCTGCGGTCGTGAGCGGCGTTCAGGCGGACCTGGTCGTAGCGCCGGAGCTTGCCCTGAGCGGTTATCTGTTCACCTGCAAGCGGGAGGTGGAGCAGATGGCCGAAGAGGTTCCCGGTCCGGCTACGGACAGGCTGACCCGGGCTTCAGCCGAGGCGAACTGTCACGTAGTGGTTGGATTGGCCGAACGCAGCGGGGACCGTCTGTACAACAGCGCGGTTCTGATAGGCCCGCGGGGGGTACTCGGAGTGTACCGCAAGGTGCATCTGTTCTACGAGGAGAAGCTGTACTTCTCCCCGGGAGATCGCGGCTTTCCGCTGTTCGATATCCGGGGCGTCAAAGTCGGCTTGCTGGTTTGTTTCGACCACTTCTTCCCCGAGGCGGCCCGCACCCTGGCTCTCCAAGGCGCCCAGATCATCTGCCATCCATCGAATCTGGTGCTTCCCGAATACGGACAACTGACGACCCGGGTGCGTTCCATCGAAAACAGGGTGTTCTGGGTCCTGGCAAATCGGTACGGCACGGAACGGCGGGACGGTAAAACCCTGACCTACTCGGGGTGCAGCCAGATCACTGCGGACAACGGGGAGATCCTGGCACGCGCCCAAGCTGAAGGGGACAGCCTGACCGTGGTCCAGGTGGACCCGCAGAGGGCGCTGAACAAGCAGGTGACCGATCGAAATGACCTGTTCTCCGACCGCCGCACAGAGCTGTACAGGTGGTGAGTAGCGGCCCGGGGGCTCGATGAGGATACAGACATGCTGAATACCGCCATCGCCTATGCAGAAATCACGCCTGTGGAAAGCGTCCCCCTTATGGGCTACGGGGATCGCATCCATGACTCCGAGGGTGTACACGATCCGCTGTTCGCCTATGCCTGGTGGCTCGAACCTTCAGGGCAGGAACCTGTGGTGTGGATCGTTTTGGATCTATGCCTTTTGAGCGTGGCCTCTGCCGGCCGGCTGGCGCAGGATATCTCGGAGGGGACCGGAGTCGATCCCGATCGGATCATGGTCTCCACGACCCATACCCACTCCGGACCTGACACGATGTTCATCGGCAAGGATGGCGTGCCCTGGGCCGCGCGGTACTATCCCCGGCTGGTCGAAGCCTGCACCGATGCCGTCCGATGCGCCCGCAGCGGGGCGTTTCCCGGACGGATCGAGGCCCGCACCGGTAAGAGCGAATTGGGGGTTAACCGACGGGACACCGGCTTTCCGATCGATCCCAGGGTGGTGCTACTGTCCCTGATCGATGAGGCCGGCAAGGAGAGAGGATTTCTGTTTCACTACTCCTGTCATCTGACCGTGCTCGGGGTGGACAACTATCTGATCAGCGCCGACTGGATAGGTCCGGTCAGGGAGCGGCTGCAGCAGGATCTCAGCGTACCGGTGATGTACCTCCAGGGAGCCGAGGGGAATGTGGATCCGGTGAGCAGGGGCGCTCTGGATATGGCGGATCCCGATCAGGCCTTTGGTTCCTCCTTCGTCGTGCTGGAGGAGCTGGCGCGGCACATGATCGATGCCCTTCAGCAGGCAAGGAACGCCGAGATCCGGGCGACCCTTGAAGATCTGTCGGTGAAAACACAGACGGTGACACTGCCGCTGCGTTACGGGGGATTGAACCGGGAGCAGGTGCAGGAGAAGACCGAGCAGTGGAAGGAAGGGTTCGCCCGCTTTCTGGAGATCCCCAGGCAGGAGGTCCCGGAGGACTGGAGCATCAACGCCCTGATCAAGCAGCAGGCTCGCAGGAAGAATCTCGGTGAAGGGGAAATCCGCAAATGGGTGTCTGAACAGTTTACCTATACTTCCTTTCTCGACATCTACGTGATCGATGGTGATACGATCGCCGCTGAAAAGGGCGAGGTCTCCTGTCCCGTCGCCATACTGGATTTCGGTGCCCTCAAATTCCTGGGCGTTCCCATGGAGGTGCTGCTGGATGTGGCCTTCGACTGGCAGCGGCGATTCCCCGATCGCATCGCTCTGATCTGCGGTCTGTTCGGCGGCTGGATCGGGTATCTACCCCACAAGAGCGACCACGAAGAGCCCCAGGCGGGGCAGCGTTACGAAACCGTATCTACGATGTTCGCCCCGGATGCCTCGCTCAAGCTGCTCGAGGCGGCCGAGGGGATGGTGAAAACAGCGGGCTAGGTCCTCTTTTTCTCCCAGATCTCGAGCCGTTCGTCCCAGTTCCACTCCTCTCTGAGGAAGGCGTTGTCCCGAACCGGCAGTGCAGGGTGGAGAAGGTCATCCTCCCTGATTCAACCGGATATCACGTTATGTTCGATCAGCCACCGCAGCGACTCGTAGACCGCCTCCAGGGAGCTGTAGCGCGGCATGTAGCCGAGGAACCGTTTGGCTTTTTCGATGCTGCAGTTGGGGCTGTGGGCTATGTGATCCCAGGTGTACCCGGCATCCTCTTCGGATGCGGCTTGCTTCCACTGCTCCCAGGGAAGGAACCGCAGTTTCGGCTTGCGGTTGAACCAGCCCGCTACCTGCTCTGCAAAGCCCCGCAGGGTGAGGGCCGCGGGGGAGACAAGGTGAAAACTCTCGCCCGTTGAAGCGCGCCAGTTGTTCATCCCCTTGATGAATCCTTGAGCTACGTCGTCGGCGTGCACGTGGTGAACCGTTTCCAACCCCAGGTTGGGCAGGGTAAGTTCCTGTCCGTGGGCCAGGAGCTCGAATACCCGAGGATTGAAGTTCCCGGCCGGATTCAGCGGCGGCCAGCCCTCTCCCACGATGTGCCCCGGGTGCAGCACCGTGGCCGGGAAACCGCGCAGCCGGGCTTCCTCCAGGAGGTAGCGCTCCATCGCCTCCTTCCGGATCCCGTAGTCCCCGAAGGGTGCGCGGGGTGCGTTTTCGGTCGTGGGTACGACCGTGCTGTGTCCGTGCACCCATGTCGTGCCGCAGCACAGGTAGTGCTGAACCACCCCGTTTAAGGCCTCGACCAGGTGGCGGGCGCTCTCGGCGGTGAAGCAGATCAAGTCGATCACGATCTCCGGGGACAACTTCAGGACCTTTTCTGCAAAGCTGCCCTCAGCCTCCAGGGCTTCTCGATCCAGCTTTATGCGGCGGACCTCCTTCCAGGCCGCGTGGGTCCGATAGGGCTCCCTCCTTCCCCTGCTGACCGCTATAACCTCGTGGCCCAGTTCCACCAGGCGGGGAACCAGGTACCCACCCACATGTCCGGTGGCGCCCAGAACAACGACCTTCATCTTCTCCTCCTCATCCTTTTTTCCGGATCAACGCATGAACAGGCCGCCGTTCACGTCGATCGTTTCACCGGTGATGAAATCATTTTCTATCAGGAATTGAATCGCCCTGGCTACGTCGGCCGGTCGGCCGTTTCGATCCACGGGAGTGTTTTTTCTGAACATTTCCATCCGCGCCGGGGTGGAATAGCGCTCGTGGAAGGGCGTGTCGATGACTCCGGGAGCCACGGCGTTCACCCGGATCTTGGGAGCCAGCTCGGCCGCGGCTCCCCGGGTGAAGCTGTCGATGGCTCCCTTGGCCGCCCCGTAGAGTGTGGCTGTCGGCGCTCCGTGCCGGGCTGCAATCGAGGTGACGTTTACGATGCAGGGATCCGTTCCTCTTTCCAGCAGAGGGACGAACAGGGAGCTCAGGAGCATGGTCGAGAAGGTGTTGAGGGAAAACACCCGATCCATCAGGCTCCACTCCAGCTCCCGGATGCCCTGGCGCTGCACGAGCCCGCCGGCGTTGTTCACCAAAACATCGATCCGGTTGGTCATGACCGAAACTTCCGAGTACAGTGCGTCGCAGCCGGCCTCGCTGAAGAGGTCCGACTGGACAAGGTGAGCCGTGCCGCCCCGTTCCTGCACCTCCGCCGCGGTCTGTTCGGCAGCCTCCCGAGAGGCGTTGTAGTGGATGAAGATGTCGTTGCCCTCCGCCAGCAGCCTGGCGGTTTCACTGCCGATACCCGTGCTGGCACCGGTTATTACGATGATTTTAGCCATCTCTGGACCTCCTTTCGCGTGGGCCGCGATTCGTTATTGCTCGAAGATTTCAGGGGGGATCCCCCACGATATTTCCCCGGTTCAAGCGGCCGTCCGGATTGAACACCTCTATAACCTGCCGCATCTGCTCGATTCCCTCATCTCCGTACATCAGACGGAGAAGCTCGGACTTCAGTTTACCGATCCCGTGCTCGGCGGATACGCTTCCTCCCAGAGCCACGACCTGTTCGGCCCAGCCGCGGTACAGCTGCCTGCCTCTTTCGTAATCCTCCATGGATCGAGGCAGGATGTTTACGTGGATGTGGTTGTTTCCGATATGTCCGAACAGGACGTATTCCAGATCTGAGTCATGAAGGTCACGAAGGTACAGATCGAAGATCCGCTCCAGAGCGGCGTCGGGGACCGCCATATCCGTACCGAGCTTTATCAGTGCCGGCGCGTTCTTGCGCCGCTCGTCGATCAGGAGGTTGATCGCTTCGGGAAGAGCATGCCTGAAGTCCTTCAAGCGTTCCAGCTCTTTGGGGTGTTCCGCCAGCCAGGTTGCATCCTCAGCGCCTCCGCATGCAGTGAGGGTTTCGGCCAGTGCGAAGATCTGCTGCTCCACCTCTTCCCGATCCTCCCCGTGGTACTCCACGTACACCGCAGCCGCCTTCCCCCCCGGTACCTCGGGAAGCTCCGAGAAGGCCGGGTTGTTTCGCTTCTGCCGTCGCAACAGCTCCAGAGAGTTGCCGTCGAAGAACTCGATAGCCGCGGGTTTGGGAAGGTTCCGGCCGTTTGCAGATTGACCGCGGACCCGCTGCACGAACTGAAGCGCACCGGCCAGGTCGGGAAAAAAACCCATCACGCCGGTGAAAACCGGGGGCAGGGGGATGAGCACGATCTCGATCTCGCTCATGATTCCGAGGGTACCCTCGGAGCCGATGACCAGGTCGATCAGATCCATGTCCGGCAGCGTATACAGCCCGGCGGTATTCTTGGTGGCGGGCATCCGGTAGGAGGGCAGGCTGCCGCTCAGGCGCCGCCCCTCCTCGGTTTCCAGCTGGAAGGCAAGCCCCGTAGCGCGCTGTACACCCCTTTTCAGCGCAAGCGTCGACCCGTCGCTCAATACCAGACGCAGGGATCCGACGTAACGGCGGGTCGGACCGTAGGAAAAAGAACGAGCTCCGGAGGCATCACTGGCGGTCATGCCCCCGATGGCGGCGGTGGTTTCGGTGGGATCCGGAGGAAAGAAGCGGGGGCCCGATTCTTGAAAGCTCTCCAGAGCCTGCAGGGACTCCGGGCTCCAACCCTCGCTCGCGAAATCCCTCCCGGCCACCGCCTCGTTGATCCGGGACAGCAGCGCTCCGGGCTGCAGGCGCAGCAGGTACCGATCCTCCTGCGGATCGTGGCGCAGCCCGATGAACCTGTCCATCCGGCTGAGGTTCAAAACGTGTCCGCCCCTGGGTACCGCCCCGCCGGAGATACCGGTTTTTCCCGACTGGACGGTCACGGGGACCTTCCGGTCCGCCAGGAGCTTCACGATCTCACGGATCTGCTGTTCACTTGTCGGAAAGGAGATCGACTCCGCTTCCCCGCTCAAGCGGGATTCATCCCGCAGGTACTCGAGGTAATCCGGATCGACCGGGTGAATGAGTCGTTGGATATTCTCCTTGTTCATACGAACACTACCAGAGCGTGAGGGAATCGAGGAAGATTTGACGCAGGTCCCGGGGGGTAAAGGGGCGGGGTGAGAGATTGGTGAGCCGTTGTTGGGGCAGGGTCCCCTGCACCAGTTCATCCACCTCCGCCTCGGTGTACCCCACAGCGGAGAGGCCGTTGGGCATACCGGTTTTCTTCATCAGCTCTATGAGCGCATCTGCCAGGATCTCCCCGGCTTCAGATTCCGCTGCATCGCTCGTATCCACGCCCATCAGCCGAGCCGCCTCCAGGTGTCGCTGCGGTCGTGCCGGGCCGGTGAAGCGCAGGGCTGCCGGCGCATTTAGAACCACGGCCATGCCGTGGGGTATGATCGGCACCCCCGGGGGATATCCCTCGGGCACATAACTGTTCACCATACCGGAAACGGGGTAGGACATGCCGTGGGGCAGATGCAATCCTGCGTTTCCGAAGCCGATGCCGGCAAAGGTGGCGGCAATGATCATATTGCTCCGGGCTTCATCGTCCCGCCGATCCTCCACCGCCCGGAGGATGTTGCGGCTGACCAGCTCGATCGCCTTGGTTGCCCAGACATCACTGATCGGATTGGAACCCTGATACGCTGGCCGTTCCGCCGGACTGAGAGGCGCCTCCCTCCTGTCGAAGGGCAGGTTGGTGTAAGATTCCAGAGCGTGTATGAGGACGTCGAAGCCGGTACAGGCAGCGGCCATGCGCGGCAGGGTACGGGTGTTTTCCGGATCCACGATACCGATATTCGGCCGGATGCGCCGGTGTGCGATTCCGGTCTTGGCGTGCATCTCCAACAGATCGAAGATGATCACCCCGGTAGTTTCGCTGCCCGTGCCCGCCGTGGTGGGAATGCCCACCATCGGCTTCAACGGGCCGGGAACGGGCTTCCCCGCCCCGACGGGGGCGTTGACGTAGGTGCGAAAATCGGCCGGATAGGTGGAGTACAGATTGGCCGCCTTGGCCGTATCCAAGCTCGAGCCGCCTCCTACGCCGACGAACCCGTCGAAATGTCCCGATTGAGCGAAGCGAATCGCCTCCTGTAACGATCCGTCGGTGGGTTCGATCCCGGTTTCGGCGAACAGAACCGCCTCGATTCCCTCACGTTTCAGGGATTCAAGTACGGTTGCCACGGGCGGCAGCTCGGCCAGGCGTCTGTCGGTTACAACCATGATGCGCTTGGCTCCCAGCTCCTTGAGGTCGAAGCCGACCTCCCGAGTCGCTCCGAAGCCGTATTTGATGGCAGCCGAGCTCATGGTCAGCACGGTTTCTTTGGGCATAAATCGATCCTCTTCATTCCTCAATTAGGTTATACCGGCTCATTCCCCCATGCGCAAGGGAAGCTCGAGCGGGTCATAAGGACAGCCAGGTCCGGGCCCGCTGAAACTCATCCTCCAGGGTCCAGGGGACCGGTAGGGTGTGGATGTGATCGGTGGGATCTCCTCTCCAGCTGGCTGACGGCCGCTCCTTGGAGTTCATCAATCCCATACTATTGACAAAGGGATATTCTGACAATACCGTGGGTCCGGACCAGGCGGCCCGTTGCCGCGGTGCGGGAACCGCGGGTCATCGTGCAGCGCAAGGAGGTGGCCAATGGGCGGATATCTGTTGGGCTACGATATAGGGAGCTCTTCGATCAAGGCTACCCTGCTCGAGATCGAAACGGGAAGGGTCGCAGCCACGGCGGGCTCTCCGGACCGGGAGCTGGAGATCCAGGCGCCCCGGCCCGGATGGGCCGAGCAGGATCCGGATGTTTGGTGGCAGCACCTGGAGACGGCAACCGCTCGGATCGCCTCCAGCGACGCCAAGCTTGCGGATGTCCAGGCCGTCGGTATCTCTTACCAGATGCACGGGCTGGTCTGTCTGGATCGAAACGGGCGGGTGCTGCGTCCGGCCATCATCTGGTGCGACAGCCGGGCGGTAGAGGTCGGGGACAGGGCTTTCAGGGATCTGGGTGCCGAACGCTGTCTGCAGAATCTGCTGAACTCGCCGGGAAACTTCACAGCCTCCAAGCTGGCCTGGGTACGGGGGAATGAGCCGGAGATCTTCGAAAAGATCGATCGGATCCTGCTTCCCGGTGACTACATCGCCTATCGCCTGACCGGAACCCTGAACACTACGCCCTCGGGGCTCTCAGAGGAGATCCTCTGGGATTTCTCGAAGCAGAGACTGGCTGCGTTTCTCCTCGAATACTACGGCATTCCCCAGGGGATGATCCCTCCGACCGTGGCGAACTTCGCGCTGCAGGGTGAGGTCAGTCGAGAGTCTGGGGATCGCCTCGGGCTGAAACCCGGAATCCCGGTTTCCTACCGCGGCGGGGATCAGCCTAATAACGCTCTGTCCCTCAAGGTGCTGCATCCCGGTGAGGTGGCGGCCACGGCCGGAACTTCCGGTGTGGTCTACGGAGTGGGGGATAAGGTGGTTTACGACTCCGCCTCAAGGGTCAACACGTTCGTCCATGTCAATCACGCCCAAAACACTCCCCGCTACGGCACGCTGTTGTGTGTCAATGGTGCGGGAATTCTCAACAGCTGGCTCAAGCACCAGCTGATGAGCGCGCAGGGGACGGAGCCGGGGGCGGGAGCGGCGGCCGCCGGAGCGCCTGCCGCCGAAAGAACGGCAGTGCCCGGCGCCTCCTACGATCAGATGAATGCTCTGGCCGCTTCGGTGCCGGTGGGCGCCGACGGGCTGGTGGTACTGCCCTACGGTAACGGTGCGGAACGGACCCTGGGAAACCGGAATCCGGGTGCCTCGATCCATGCCCTCGATTTGAACCGGCACACCCGGGCGCATCTGCTTCGGGCCGCTCAGGAGGGGATCGTCTTCGCCCTGAAGTACGGGCTGCAGATCATGGAGGGCATGGGATTGAGCATCGAGCTGGTGCGTGCCGGGGCTGCCAACATGTTCCTCAGTCCCCTGTTTACCGAAGCCTTTGCCACGATTTCCGGAGCTACCGTTGAGCTGTACGACACCGACGGCTCACAGGGTGCGGCCCGGGGGGCCGGGATCGGTGCGGGTATCTACGATATGGAGAGTGCCTTTGTCGGGTTGGAGCAGGTACGAGCGGTCACGCCCAATGCGGCACTTGGTTCTTCCTACGAAGAGGCCTATCAGCGCTGGTTGGCGCAGCTGGGCCGCGCTCTGGATGGCTGAGCGGGCTTTGTACACGCGCTTCACAGCCTCCAGGAACGTCTGAGATTCTAAGGGCAAAAATCGGAGAAAAATCGAGAACACAATCTCGATAGTTACTTGCCGCGACCCTGACTGTGGCCTATCATGGCGGTACTTTCTACTACCTTTTGTGGAGGCATTGGATGAAGATACTCCTCATTGACGATGATTATGATTTTTTGGTGGCCACCAAAACCATGGTGGAATCGAGCGGCTACAGTGCGGACACTGCCGAAAATGCCGAGGACGGCCTGGAAAAAGCCAAGAAAGGCAAGCCCGACCTGATCGTGCTCGACGTGATGATGCCGGGCATGGACGGCTGGGAGGCCTGCGAGATCCTGAAGAGTGCTCCGGAAACCCAGGACATCCCGATCATCATGCTCACCGCGGTGGCCTCGAATGTCAGGGCAACCGGCTATTCCCATCAGAGCGGCAAACAGACCAGCGCGGATGACTACCTCCCCAAGCCGGTGGAGATTCCCGATCTGATCGCCCGGATCAAGCGGCTGCTGAAGTAGGCTCCCGCTCCCAAGCGGTCACTCTCAGCTGGTATACCTGCGGGAGCGCCGGGCCATCACGATGATCATGGCGATCAGGGGGCAGGCGGCCAGGATGAGGGATACGATGCCGAGCCGGGAGGGCGTGATTACGCGGATCTGCCGTTCGCCGGATGGCAGATAGCGGCCCTCCTTGTCCTGGACACGCAGACGAATGACCCGCTGATCTTTCGATATGGGAACGTGGAACGCCTGAAGCGAGGGTTCCCGGTCCTTGTGCTTGCCTTCCGGATCGAAGGGCACGATCTGATAGCCCAAAGCTGCGCCCTTGACCTGCTCCACATAGAACGGTTCCTCCAGCACCATCTGGGCTTCCGACGAGGGACCCGTAACCTCCACCCGCGCCTTGGGTACCTGTTGGATCCGTACCCATTTCATCAGCGTGGGATTGCCCTTGGCGTCGTTCTTGCGCATCTTCTCGTAGAACAGGTCGTTGTACTCCTGTTGATAGAAGGGCCGGAGGTACAGGTCGGTGGAACCGTCGATGTACAGCACCGAAGCAGGTGTCTTGGACTCCACAGGGCGGGTCCACTTGTCACCGGGAATGACCTCCAACCCTATGGCTTCGGCCCGGCGCTTTTCGAAGGCCACGATCCTCCGTTCCGATCTTTCCATGATCTGTCCTTCCTTGGTGAAAAAGCGGATCTGGTACTCCCCGACCGGAAGATTGAGGATGAAGGCCTTCTGCACCGGCACGGGGGGGACGATGTATTCGGTGGGGTACTGGGGTTCCGGCGGAGCTTTCAATTCTCTCAAGGTGTCGATCAGCGCACTCACGTCCTTGCCCTGGTCCCGCATCTTGGTGATCGTGATTGTCAACTGGTTGAGCATTGCTTCGTACATGGCCCGCTTCTCGTAGTAATCGGAAACCGATTGCCAGTAGGCGTCCATCAGCTCCTGGTAGTGCTGCCAGGCTGCTTCCGCCTCAGCTTCCTTGGCTACCTTCCAGTTCAGCTCGTACTCACCCCGGATATTGTAGTAGGTGTAGGGGGTCATGCCGAGCATCTCCGGCTCGGCCTCCCTCCCGCTCAGCTCCAAAGTTCCCTCGAAAGGGACGTTCAGGACCGAGGTGTCGGTCTTCCAGTCCTGGGTAATCGGCCAGAAATAGACGAACACGTTCCGCACCGTGATGAAGTTGTCCACATCCGCCACGAGGTAGATCGTGTCCGCTTCCTGCCTGGCGAAGGTACCGGCGTAATCCTTGCCATTGAAGGCCAGGATCGAATAGATGAACTGTTCCTCCCGGACCGGCACGTCGGCGAAAAGGGCAGCGGCGCAGAGCAGGAGGAGCAGGGCAACGGCAATTGGTAGAGCTTTCATGATCGTACACCCCTCGCTTTCATGGTCAGATGACTGATGAACAGAATCACCGCGGACAGCACCAGCAGCAGGAGAACTCCGATGAAGTACATGCCCCAGTGACCCACCTCAACAAAACGCAGGGCCAGATCCCAGTAGAACAGCGGGGAGATCCACTTGATGATCCAGGCGAATACGCTGGCCAGATTTCTCACATACCCGCTGACCACGGTGAAGGAGCCCATCATGATGATGATGAAGAACAGGATCAGCCCCAGGAATACGGCGATCGCCGAGGCGGAGTTGTCGGTCAGGGAGGAGGCGAAGATCCCGTAGGCGTAGATCGCGATGGACAGGAAGAAGAGGATGATCAGGCTGTAGTAGAAGGAAGGTCCCAGAATCAGGTTGTTCAGGACTGCCGCGATGAGCAGGAACACCAGCAGCACCACCAGATAGATGGCGGTCATCAGGATGTCCTTGATCAGGGCGGCCAGGAAGTAGGAGGTGCTGTCCGCCGGTCCGTAGGTCAACAGCTCCAGGGCACCGACCTTCTTCTCCAGGCCGAAGCGGAAAACCGAGCTGACCGCAAGGTACAGAAGGACCGGTAAAAAAGCAATGTACAGGGTGAAGAGAAAGGGCCCCTCGGAGAACAGCTTTTCCACGAAGGTCGCTCCGAAAGCCCCGACCAGGCTTCTGCCGATCAGCTCGTAAGCGGGATTGAGACCGTAGCTGAATCCGCTCGAGTCTATTGCCCGGACGAATCCGGCCACCAGCAGGTAGGCGAGGACCAGGCCGATCGTTTGCGCGACGTAGAAGCCCGGACCGATCAAGGTCTCGAAGATGCGCCGTTTGGCGAGAACGGATGTGGCGTGGGCTCTCTGATTCATTTCTCGCCTCCTATTCCTGCAAACAGGTTGATGTTTTCCTTGGTGATGGTGACAAAGGCCTCCTCCAGGCTGAGACTCTTCTCCTGGATGCTCAGGGGAACCAGATTCTGGTCGATCAGGTATTTGCTCAGGGCTTTGCGATAGTCGCCTGTTTTGGGGACCTTGACGATCAGCGTCTTCTCCCCTCCCGTCGCGTCCTGCACGAAGTCCAGGGTCTTGACTTTGGCGGTAAGGTCGGCGGGAAGCTCTTCCAGATCCACGTGGATCTCCCTGTCCTTGGCCAGGGTGGTGAGCAGGCTCTTCATCTGATCTTCGGCCATCAGCTTTCCGCCGAAGATGATCGCTACCCGCTGACAGACCTTTTCCATCTCCGAGAGGATATGGGAGGAGATGAAGATCGTCCGTCCCTCCCGGTTCTCCTCCAGGATCAGATCCCGGATCTGTTTGACTCCGAATGGATCCAACCCCGATATCGGTTCGTCCAGAAAGAGGATGTCCGGATCGTGCAGCAGCCCCCGCACGATGGACAGCTTCTGCAGCATGCCGCGGGAGAACTCCGAGAACTTCTTGTGCTTCACCTCGGCCAGTCCGACCCTCTCCAGCAGGTGGTCGATGCGCTTGTTCGCCTCTTCCAGGCCGAACAACTCGGCGAACATCTGCAGATACTCCCCGGCGGTCATCCAGGTCCACATGCCAACAGGATGCTTCTCCGGAACCATGCCGATGCGCCGTCGCAGATCGAGCCTCTTCGGACTGTAGGGTTCATCGAACAGCCGGATCTCCCCGGTCGTGGGCTTCACGATCCCTAAGAGCATCATGATCGTCGAGGTTTTCCCGGCTCCGTTGGGACCGAGAAAACCGTAGATCTCTCCGGCGGGGATATTCAGATTCACTGCGTCCACGGCTGTAAACTTGCCGTAGCGCTTTGTCAGATTCTTGGTCTGGATCATGAGCTTGCTCCTTCAACGTTCCAGGAGGTGAACACGTAGGGCGTCAACTTCCCCTCGTTCTTGTAGGGCTCCAGAAAGGTTTGGATGGCTTCAGGCGGAAGGTCCCAGGCCTTATCCATGATCTGGTCGATCTCCTCTCGGCTGATCTTTCTGGGATCCGGCACGATGATCAGGTAGTCGATCACCCAGTAGGGATCGGAGTTGGCTCTGATCCGGGAACCCGGAATGAAAGAACTGTAGCGGAAGGTGGTTTCCGGCACCGCGTCCCACTCCCACTGCAGCACACCCTTGTACAGCTCCTCTCCCCGCTCGGAACCCTCTTCGGTTTCCTCCTGGGTGGGCAGGCCGTCATAGATCTGCACTGAGATCCGCGCTCCGATCCACAGATCCAGGCAGGGGTGATTCAGCACCGCCGGCCCTTCTGAGCTGACCGGGCGGATCTCCTGAACGATGTCGTTGCCTACCCGATCCTCGAAGATGATCCACTTGCTAAGATTGGGGATCTCATAGCCAACCAGCTCGATCGGTTCGGCCAGGCGGTTCTCACCCCGCTTCAGGTTTACCGAAATCGTTTGAGGCACGTAGGAGGGTGCCTCGATCTCCAGGGTCGCCTCACCGGGCTTGAGATGGGTAAAGATCTGGGGCAGCGGACCCCGGTCGGATTGAAAGTGGGAACGGATCACCCTGTCCTGGAGGAGGAAGGTCGCGTCCCAGACCCAGTTCTTGCTCACTGCGTCATGAACTTCGAACTCCATGGTCGTGTCCACAGGATTCATGGTCACGTAGACCGCTATGGCCACCGCTACAATGACAACGACAACCAGGACAGGAATCAGTACTCTTCTCGTCTTCATCTAGGTTCCCTCGTTTGCTAGCTGGAAAAGGTATTAAAAATGATATGTCTATTGCAGCCTGGCAGCCGCAATCCCTATCAATTTCAGTTCCTCACGATTGTACAGATCTTTTCTTATATGTACCAGGGGCCTATTGTACCTGGAAATCGAAGTTTATCAAGGGGTTTTCCACCGAAGTTGCCGAAGAGACGGTCTGCATCGTGGGGAATAGGCACCCTTCGAAGAGCGGCCACTCTGTTCTTGACGGCGGCCCGATAGCTGCCTTACAATTCTCCCCAAAATCAAATCTGCAGGGGGGAAACATGGAAACAAAACTGCGTAAGGTCCTCGGATTCTGGCCGGTGTTCGGAGCCTGCTTCGGCATCGCCATCAGCGGAAGCACCATCATGCTCCTGGGCAACATTTTCGGGATGGCGGGGATGCCGATCATCTTCTCCCAGCTCATCGCCCTGGGGGTGATGATCCTGGTGGTGCTGGCTTTCTCCGAGCTGAGCACGATGATGCCCGTAGCCGGGGGTATCGAGGCCTATACCAAGGAGGCTCTCGGACTGGGGCCGGCCGCTACGGTGACCCTGTTGTACTTCATCGCCACCTTTTCCCTCGCCGTCAATGCCATGGTCGACGGGGAGATGTTGAGCATGCTGGTACCGGCGATTCCCCCGCTGCTGTGGGCTGTGATCCTCGTGACCGTATACCTGATCTTCAATCTGCTGGGCGCCAAGGTGATCGGCTTTGGCCAGGGTTTTTTCACGATCCTGGTGATTATTTCCTACGTCCTGATGGGGATCCTGGCGCTCGCCGGAGCGGGAAAGGCCCAGGTGGACTACGCCAAGCTGGCTGAGTTTTCAGGATTGAGGTTCGGCAGTCTCGTCAGCCTGTCCATGGTGGCGATCTGGTTTTTCGTCGGTATCGAAATGGCCACTCCTCTTGCCGAAGAGGTGAAGAAACCGGAGAAGACCCTGCCCCGGGCGATGATCGCCGGGCTGGTCGTGATCTTTCTGATCCAGCTTCTTCTCGGTCCCGCGATGTTCGGAATCCTGGGTGAGGAAGATCTGATGAGTTATACCCCGCACATCGCCTTCGCCACCAAGCTGTTCGGTCAGCCCGGGTTTTACTGGATCCTGATCCTGCAGCTGGCTTTGGAGTTCACCACCATCGGAGGGGTGATGTTCGGGATTTCCCGCCTGATCTTCGGATTGGCCCGGGACAGGATGCTCCCCAGGCCTTTCGCCTGGCTTCATCCCCGCTTTCAAACGCCTTGGGTCGCTCTGTTTACAATTTATGCCGCCGTGCTGGTCGCCATGTTCGTCGGAGCACCCTTCGTTCTGATCAGCATCGCCTCGCTCGTCTTTTTCCTGATCTACCTGATGGTTTTCATCGATCTGTGGATCCTGCGGGCGAAAAAGCCGGATCAGGCCCGACCCTTTTACGCGGGTGGAGCAAAAAAAACTCCGGTGCTGTCAATCATCGGTTTTGTGCTGATTCTGGCGATCCTGATCGGGAACGCCATGGACGATCCAAAGATCGTGTCCATTGGACTGCCCGTGGCCGCCGGCTGTCTGGTGTTCTCGCTGGTATGGGCGGCGCTGATTCGCAAACGGCTTTCCCGACGAGAGGATCGCTGATTCGCGAGATAACAATCCATCGGTCAATTCTGGAGGGTATGATTGAATACTCTTGAATCCGTTTTCAACGCGCGTTCGGTTGCCGTAGTGGGCGCATCGGCAAACCCGGAAAAGACGGGGCACGTCATCTTGAAGAATATAATCGAGGGCGGGTTTGCAGGCAGGATCTATCCGGTCAATCCCAAGGCCGAAGAGATCCTGGGCTTGCCCTGCCATCCCTCTTTGACGGCGATCGACGGACCGGTTGATGTTGCCGTAATCGTAGTGCCCGCGAAGTTCGTCCCCGATGTGATGGAGGAGGCCGGGAAAAAACAGGTGTGCGGGGCGGTTGTAATTTCGGGAGGATTCGGCGAAACGGGGAACGAAGAGCTGGAGAGGCGGATCCTCGAGATCGCGGAACATTACGGAACCAGAATCATCGGGCCGAACTGCCAGGGTTTCAACTATACGCCGAACCGCCTCTGCGCCTCCTGGCCGCTGGTTCGGAGAAACGGCCCCGTCGCGATCATCTCCCAGAGCGGAACCGTGGGGGCGGCAATCGAAATGTGGGCTGAGGAGGCGGAGATCGGAATCTCAGGCTTCGTAGCCCTGGGCAACAAGGCGGATGTGAATGAGAACGACCTGATCGACATGTTCAAAGAGGATCCGAACACCAGGGTGATCTCACTGTACATCGAGGGGGTCCGGGACGGGAGGCGTTTCATGGAGAGCGTACGGTCCGCCAGGCAGAAAAAGCCCATCGTCGTGATGAAACCGGGAACGACCCCGAAGGGCGCCCGGGCCGTGCAATCCCACACGCGTTCGATCGCCGGGCGTGACGAGATCTTCGAGGCCGTCAGCAGGCAGCTGGGCATAGTCAGGGCGAAGAGCATTACCGAGCTGTTCGACTATTCCCTGGCACTCGGCTTCCTGGAAAAACCGAAGGGCAACAGGGTTCTCATAGTTACCTCCAGCGGCGGCAGCGGGATTATCGCCACGGACGCGGCCGAACAGAGCGGCATCCAGGTCATCGATCTGCCGGCGGAGCTGGCCGCGGAATTGCATGAGGCTCTGCCCCCCCAGTGCGTGGTCGCCAATCCCCTCGATCTGACCGGGGATGCGAAGACGGATCGCTATCGGATTGCGGCGGATATCGCGGTGCGTTATGAAGCCATCGATTCGATTCTCCTCATATTCGGCGACCCCATCCCGGGTGCCTGCGAGATGGTCAACGAGCTCAAGGAGAAAACCGAAAAATTGATCATCGTCGCCTACCTCGGGGGCGGAGAGATCGAAGAGCAGGAGAAACTGAAGTTGCACAGAAGCGGGACACCCGTATTCCCCACCCCGGAGAGAGCCGTGGCGGCTCTCAAAGTACTACTAACATAACTGGCGAGGAGTCGGTAATGGCGAACTCAAAACTCAATCAGCCGGCGGGAAGCAGGGTTCTTCTCATGGGAAACGAGGCGATCGCCCGCGGAGCGATCGAAGCGGGGCTGCAGCTCATGGCGGCCTACCCGGGGACCCCGTCCTCCGAAGTCGGTGAAGCCTTGATCGAGGCACGCGGAGAAGCGGACTACTATATCGAGTGGAGCACCAACGAGAAGATAGCCTTCGAGCTCGCCGCCGGCGCCGCCCAGGTCGGCGCACGCTCGATCACGGCGATGAAAAACGCGGGGCTTAATGTGGCCATGGACACCTACATGACCCTTCCCTACGGAGGCGTCAAGGGCGGGATGGTGATCGTTGTGGCGGATGACCCTGATGCCCACTACTCCTCCACCGAGCAGGACACCCGCCTGCTGGCCTCCTACGCCGAGATTCCCTGCTATGAGCCGATGGACCAGCAGGAGGCCAAGGACATGACCCGGGACGCATTCGAGCTGTCCGAAGCCCTCGAGCTGCCCGTGTTCGTTCGCTCGGTAAGCCGGATATCACACGCAAGCGGCGATGTCACCTTCGGCCCTGCCAGGCAGGAGCGGAACCAGCTCGGCTTCAACAAACACTTTAAGCTGCCCTACCGCTGGAACGTCTACGGCGCCCCGGGCCCGGTGTCCAAGCACCGGTGGCTTCATGGAGTGCTTCTCAAGGCCCGCGATGCTGCCAATGCGAGTCCCTACAATCGTCTCGAACTGGTGGAGGGAGCGGATGTCGGTGTACTATCCAGCGGTGTTGCCGCCGCCTATACGCTCGAAGCACTGGACCGGCTGGGCCTCAGGCCGAAGGTCAGCTTCCTGAAACTCGGCATGATCCATCCCCTTCCCGATCTGCCGGTTGCAGAGCTGCTGGCCGGAATCTCCACCCTCATCGTCATTGAGGAGGGCGATCCGGTTTTGGAATCCATGGTCCGCGGTTTTGCCCAGGAGAGGGCCTTTCCGGTCAAGATCCGCGGTAAGAGCTACGACCCGATCCTGCCGCCTTTCGGGGAGATCAATGCCGACAAAGCGACCGCAGCGATTGCCGGGGCCATGCAGTTGCCTCTGGAGCCGGACGAACGGGAAGGCAAACGGGAAAAATTGAGACCCCTGGTTGCGCCTCGCTCGTCGACCCTGTGCGCCGGCTGTTCTCACCTGGGTTCGTACTGGGCATTGAGAGAGGCGCTGAAGGAGCATAAGGGGGTCCACATCATCAACGGAGACATCGGCTGCTACGAGCAGGGCGGGTACGGGCTTTTCGCCTCGAAGATAAATGTGAGCGACGAACAGAGCAAGAGACATCCGATTCGTTCGGCTTACGAGATACTCGACACGATCTACGTGATGGGCTCCGGGATCGGCATGGCCCAGGGACAGGCCCAGGCGGGGTACCGGGATGGAAAGGTGGTTGCCGTGGCCGGGGATTCGACCTTCATCCATGCGACCCTCCCGGCCGTGGTGAACGCCGTCTATTCCCGGGCCGACATCACCTTCCTCGTGCTGGACAACCGCTGGACGGCCATGACCGGACATCAGGTGAATCCGAACACCGGCGTGGATACCCTGGGCAATGAGACCGAAGGCTTCGACATCCCGGGAGTGGTCAGGTCCCTGGGTGTCGAAATGGTGCGGGTCGTTGAAGCATATAGGATAGACGAGTCCAGGCAGGCGATCGCCGAAGCCCTCGATTTCAAAGGGCCCTCGGTGGTGGTCCTAAACGGCGAATGCATGCTCCAGGTGCTGCGCAGAACCAAGAGGACGGGAGGGGCGACCCGAGTCGATGAACAGGCCTGTACAGGCTGCGCCACCTGCGTTCAGTTGGGCTGCCCCGCCGTTATGTTCGACAAAGAGAAGAAAAAGGCGAAAATCGATCAGAGCAACTGTGTCGACTGCGGTCTCTGCGTACAGGTGTGCCCCCACCAGGCGATAGCGGTCGAAGGAGCTTGAGTATGAGTACAAACATAATCGTGGCCGGAGTCGGAGGACAGGGAAGCATACTCGCCTCCCATATCCTTGCGGAAGCCGCTATTCTGGCCGAATCGCGGTCTCCCGGCGGGAAGAAGGGGAACGTGCGGGTGGGGGAGACTTTCGGAGCGGCCATGAGAGGCGGTGCGGTGGCCTCCCACGTGAGATTCGGAGAGGGGGTGCACGGCCCCCTCGTAAGCAGGGGGCAGGCGGACCTGGTTATTGCCCTGGAGCCCCTGGAGGGATTGAGGATCGGGGTGGAATACATCAGGCAGGGGGGCATCGCCGTTCTCAACGAGGAGAGGATCCCGCCGGTGGATGTCAAGGTCGGAGCGGTGAGGTATCCGGACATTCGGGAGATCAGGGCGGCCCTGGAGGAGCTGGGCGCCTCGGTCCGGGTAGTATCCGGCAACCGGCTGGCCGAGCGGGCCGGAACGGCCAAGGCGCTGAACATCGTCATGCTGGGCGCGGCATTTCAAAGCGGCGTTCTTCCCTTCGGGGAGGAGATCCTGCTGGAAGCGATAAAGCGACGGGTGCCCCGGAGTTTCCTGGATGCGAATCTGGAAGCCTTCAAGCTGGGCAGAGAGTCAGAGCATGCATGAGATCGTAGCGCGCGGGATCGGCGAGCGGAGAAATCTCCTGGAACCGGAGGCCCTCGCCCTGTTGGCGGAGTACGGCCTGCCCGTGCCGAGGCACGAGCTGGTGAGGACCCCCCGGCAGGCGCTGGAAGCGGCCAAGCGGATCGGCTATCCGGTGGTGTTGAAGGTCGTTTCCGCTTCCATCGTGCACAAATCCGAGATCGGAGGAGTTAAGACCGGTCTGGACGGCGAAGAGGCGCTGAAACGTGCCTGGGAGGAGGCATCCGCTGCCGTCGAATCCGCCGGGGCGCGTTCCTCCCTGGAAGGATTCCTCCTCTGCGAGCAGGCGCCCCCGGGCCTGGAGTGCATCATCGGGATCGTAAAAGATCCCCAGTTCGGCCACGCCATCATGTTCGGTTTGGGCGGGATCTTCGTGGAGCTGATCAGGGATGTTGCCTTCAGAGTGCTCCCCATTACCCGGGAGGATGCCGCTGAGCTGGTGGCGGAAACAAAGAGCTACAAGCTTCTCAGCGGGATTCGGGGGCAGAAGGCGAGAGACATCGGGGCGGTGATCGATTGCCTCATGAAGACAGCCGCGGTGGTGGAAGACAACCGGGCAATCATGGAGATCGATATCAATCCCATCGTGGTGTTCGAAAGGGGAGCGATGGTACTCGATGCCAGAATTTTGCTGTAGATCCTCGGAGCAAACAGAAACGGGGAGGCGGAAATGAGCTACAGGGTCGGTGTAGACACGGGTGGTACGTTTACGGACTGCGTTGTAATCGATGAACGGGGCGGCATTCACACCTTCAAGGAGCTGTCCACCCCCAAAGACCCGTCCGTAGGGCTGTACAACGTCATCGAGAAGGCCGCCGGGAGCTTTTCCTTGAGTCTCCGGGAGTTCCTGCCGCAACTCGATTTCTTCGCCCATGGTACCACGGTGGCCACCAACACCCTGCTCACCGCTACCGGGGCCGTAACCGGACTGATCCTGACCGCGGGGTTCCGGGATACCCTGGAGATGCGCCGGGCCCACAAGGAGAACATCTGGGATCTGTACCTGCCCGTGCCCCAGCCCCTGGTTCCCCGCTATCTGCGCCGTCCGGTCCGGGAGCGCATCGATTACCGGGGAGAGGTCGTGCAGAGCCTGGAAGCCGAAGACGTCCTGGAAGCCTGCCGCCTGTTCCGGAGCGAGGGCGTGGAGGCTGTGGCGGTCTGCACCCTGTTCTCCTTCCTCAATGACAGCCACGAGAAGCAGATCCGGGACATCCTGGCCCGGCAGCTGCCCGGCGCCTTTATTTCCATCTCCTCGGAGGTGATTCCCCAGATCCGGGAGTACGAACGCATGTCCACCACCGTGGCCAACGCCTACGTGGGACCCAAGCTCACCGTGTATCTTTCCAACTTGGAGAAAAGCTTGAGAAGCGACGGGTTGGGCAGGGCCTTTTACGTGACCGCTTCGAACGGGGGCGTGATGACCGCAGAGACGGCGATCCGGCAGGCCTCGGCAACCCTGCTCTCCGGACCGGCCGCCGGCGCGGTCGGGGCGGTGTTCTTCGCCGGACTGTTGAAGCGGGAGAATCTGATCCTCATGGACATGGGGGGCACCTCCTTCGACGTGACCCTGGTTTCCGGCGGTCGGGTGACCCTGAGCACCGAGGGGGAGATCGCCGGCTACAGGATCGCCAAACCGATGATCGACATCAACACCATCGGAGCGGGAGGGGGTTCCATTGCCTGGCTGGACAAGGGGGGAATGCTCAAGGTGGGACCCGCCTCTGCCGGGTCGGATCCGGGGCCGGTGTGCTACGACCTGGGCGGAGAAAAACCCACGGTCACCGATGCCAATCTGATCCTGGGGTATTTGAACAAGGACTATTTTCTCGGCGGGGAGATGGCCGTCGATCCGCTAAAAGCCGGGGCGGCGATCAAACGGGAAATCGCCGATCCCCTGGGGATGGATGAGACCGGCGCGGCCGCCGGGATCTTCCGGATCATCAACCAGAATATGGCCGACGCCACCAAGGTCGTGTCCGTGCAGCGGGGCCACGATCCCCGGGAGTACGCCCTGGTGAGCGCCGGCGGGGCCTGCTCGATCCATGCCTGCAAGATCGCCGAAGAGGTGGGCTGCCGCACCGTGATCGTTCCACGGGCCGCCTCGGTGTTCTGTGCGTTGGGAATGCTGGAATCGGACATCCGGCTGGACAATGTCCGCACCTTCAACGCCTTCATCCCCGGCGTCGACCTGGAGGAGTTCAATGAAACCATTCGGGAGGTGGAAGAACGATCCCTCCGGGAGCTGCTGCAGGAGGGGGTCGAACGGCAGCGGGCCCGGCTCCTGCGTTTCCTCGACGTCCGCTACCTCGGACAGCATCACGAGGTGACCATAGAGATTCCCGCCGGCTGCGTGATTCGGGAGAAGCAGCTGGCTACGATCGCAGAGTCGTTCCATCAGGCCCACGAACGGCTGTATACCTATTCGACTCCGGAGAATCCCCTGGAGATCATGAACCTGCGCATCACTGCCTATGCAGGCATTAAGGCTGTAGGAACGGTGGAGAAGGCGGGCCTGGAGGCCGGGGTTCCACCGAGCCCGGCGGGCGGCATGGTGGAAAGCGGGCGCCCTGCCGCGGGCCGCCCTGCCGCGGGCCGCCCTAGCGCGGGCCGCCCCGATCCAAAGCACAGCCTGAAGGGCGGCCGACCGGTGTACTTCGCCGAGCGGGGAGGTTTTGAGGATACCCCGGTGTACGATCGCAGCGGCTTGAGGCC